>CAUJHW010000150.1 GCA_963205005.1 Pseudomonadota bacterium | reverse complement strand
CTTCAGCCGCACCCACCAGCTCGGCGACTTCTTCGGGCTGCGCCTCGACGGGCGTCTGGCCGCCATGGCCGGAGAACGTCTGAAGGCGCCGGGCTTCACCGAGGTCAGCGGCGTCTGCGCCCACCCCGACTTCCGCGGACGTGGCCTGGCCAGCGTGCTGATGGGCGTGGTGATCGCGCGCATCCTGGCCCGGGGCGAGCAGGCGTTCCTGCACGCCTACCCCTCGAACACCGCCGCGATCGCCCTGCACCAGTCGATGGGATTCAGCCTTCGGCGCGAATTCGTCCTGACGGTGCTGGAGCGCGGCTAGGCGCGAACGGGCTTGCTTTCCCCGCGGTCGCGGGCGTGACCTTCCGGACGACGACACCGGGAGGAGGCCAGCATGTCCACCGTGAGCTTCGAGCGCGACGGGCGCATCGCCATCATCACCATCGAGCGGCCGGAGCGGCGCAACGCCGTCGATCGGGCGACGGCTGTGGCGCTCTACGAGGCTTTCAAGGCGTTCGACGCCGATGAGGATCTCGACGTGGCGGTGCTGACCGGGCGCGGCGGGTTCTTCTGCGCCGGGGCCGACCTGAAGGCGATCAGCACGGGCGGCGGCAACAGCGTCCAGCCTGAGGGCGACTTCGGGCCCATGGGCTGCACACGGCTGAAGCTGGGCAAGCCGGTGATCGCGGCGGTCGAGGGCCCTGCGGTCGCAGGCGGGCTGGAAGTCGCCTGCTGGGCCGACCTGCGGGTGGCGGGCGAAGGGGCCACCTTCGGCGTCTTCTGCCGCCGGTTCGGCGTGCCGCTCATCGACCTGGGCACCGTGCGGCTGCCGCGCCTGATCGGCGCCAGCCGGGCCATGGACCTGATCCTCACCGGCCGGGCCGTTGACGCGCAGGAGGCGCTGGCCATGGGCCTCGCCAACCGCGTGGTCCCGGACGGCCAGGCGCGGGCGGCGGCGCTGGAGCTGGCGCGCCAGATCGCGGCGTTCCCGCAGCTCTGCATGCGCAACGACCGCCTGTCGGCGCTGGAGCAGTGGTCGCTGGACTGGGATCAGGCCCAGGCCGCCGAGGTCCGGTACGGGATGGAGACCCTGCGCACCGGTTCGGCCGTCGAGGGGGCGACCCGCTTCGCTGCGGGCCAGGGGCGCGGCGGGCAGTTCTAGAGACGGTGGATTCGCCACCGGGGGTTGACGCTCCCACAGCGCGGCGCTCAGTGGGCGGTCTAGCGACGGGGACGACCATGACGATCAGGGTGCTCGGATTGGTGACCGCGATGTCGGCCGTTCTCGGGGGCCCGGCCCTGGCGGAGGACGCCGTCGGCAACTGGTTCGGCAAGGTCAGCACGCCGGTGGGCGTGGACCTCACCATCACCGCACACATCAACCGGAACCCGGCCGGCGGGCTGGAAGGCTTCGCCGAAAGTCCCGACCAGATGCTCGCGCCGCTGCCGATGACCGAGGTCCGGGCCACCCCCGATAGCCTGACCTTCGCCACGCCGAGCGCCAAGGCGGTGTTCACCGGCAAGTGGGACCCGGCCGCGAAGGGCTGGGTCGGCGTGCTGCGGCAGAACGACGTCGACATGCCCCTGACGCTGGTGCGCGGCGCGCCGCCGCCGCGGCCCGTCGTCGCCGGGCTGGACGGCGACTGGTCGGGCGTCATCGAGGCGCCGCAGGGCGACCTTCGGATCAAGCTGCACGTGAAGACCGAGGCCGACGGCACGCTGGCGCTGTTCGAGTCCCCCGACCAGAGCCCGATGCAGCTGGTCGCCTTCCTGACCCGGCAGGATGATGGGGTGACCGTCACCCTGCGCGGGATCGGGGGCTTCTTCGGCAAACTCTCCGCTGACGGCAAGGCGCTGGACGGTGAGTGGCGACAGGGCGGGGGCGCCCTGCCGCTGGTGCTGAGGAAGGGCCGCTAGGTCCCGCCTACCAGCCGCACCGCTCGCCCCTGTTCTGCTGGGTCAGCCAGACGTTCAGGGGCCTGAAGTAGTCGGTCACGGCGCTGGCGTCGGTGCGGGCCTCCCCGGTGAAGACCGATAGGGTCTGCGGCCAGGGTTGCGACTGGCCGAGCTCCAGCATCCTGTTGAATTTCTCGCCGACGGCCTTCTGGCCGTAGATCGAGCAGCGGTGCAGCGGTCCCTTCCAGCCCGCCTGGGCGCAGGCCGCCCGCTGGAACTGGAACTGGTAGATGCGGGCCATGAAGTAGCGCTCGTAGGTGGCGCTGGCGGCCACGTGATACTTCGCGCCGGGGTCGAAGGCGTCAGCCGGCCGCTCCGCCGGCGGGACCAGGCCCTGGTATTTCAGGCGCAGCTTCCACCAGGCGTCGTTGTAGGTGTCCGGCGTCACCTCGCCCGAGAACACCTGCCAGCGCCACTTGTCGACCAGCAGGCCGAAGGGGAGGAAGGCGATCTTGTCGAGCGCCATGCGCAGCAGGAACGGGATGTCCTGGTCAGCCGCCGGGGCGGTGTCGAGCAGGCCGATCTGCTGCAGGTAGGTGGGCGTGGCCGCCGACAGGGCCGCGAAATCGCCCGTGGCCTCATGGAACCCGCCGTTGGCGGATCCCTGAAACAGGACGGACTGACCCTTGTAGGCGCGCTGGTAATAGTTGTGGCCGAGCTCGTGGTGGACGGTCTGGAAGTCCTCGGCGGTGACCTTGGTGCACATCTTGATGCGGATGTCGTCCTGGCCGTCCAGGTTCCAGGCCGAGGCGTGGCAGACGACCTCGCGATCACGTGGGCGGACGATCAGGGAGCGTTCCCAGAAGGTCTGCGGCAGGGGCGCGAAGCCGAGTGAGGAATAGAAGCCCTCACCGGTCTTCACCATCTTCACGGGGTCGTAGCCCTTGGCGACCAGCAGCTTCTCGAGGTTCACGCCGGCGGAAAAGCCCTTGGGCTCGACCACGTCGTAGATGTTGCCCCACTCCTGGGCCCACATGTTGCCCAGCAGGTCGGCGCGGATCGGCCCGGTGCGTGGCTGCACGGCCGAGCCGTATTTCTCGTTGAGCCGGGCGCGCACATAGCAGTGCAGGTTGCGGTAGAACGGCTCCACCTGGGTCCACAGGCGGTCGGCCTCGGCGGTGAACTCATCCGGGCTCATGTCGTAGCCTGCGCGCCACAGGGCGCCGGTGTCCTTGAAGCCCAGGCCGCGCGAGCCTTCGTTGGCCAGTTCCACCAGCCGCGGATAGTCGGCTTTCATGACCGGCGCGACGCTGTGCCAGCCTTCCCACACAGCCTTCAGCTCGGCCGGATCGCGGCTGGTGCGCAGCACGTCCTCGGCGTCATTGAGCGTGAGGGTCTTGCCACGCCAGGTGAACTTGCCGGTCGAGTAGATCGAATTCAGCTTGGTCGACAGGCCCGCCAGCTCGGCCGGCGCGCCCGGCCGGTCGGGCGCCGGCAGGGTCATGTAGAGCTTGAGCAGCATCAGCTTGCGCGCGGTCACCGGATCGACCGCCACACCGTTGAAGCGGGCGGCCTCCTTGGCCAGCCGGGTGACCAGCGCCTTCTGCTCGGCGCTGGCCTTGGTGTCGAGCCAGCCCGTATCCTCGGTAATGAAGTTGGCGCGCACCCAGGCGGCGCGGCTGGCGAAGGCGTCAGCCTCCTTCAGCTCCGCCTCGGCGCGGTCGATGAAGGCCTTGGCCTCGGCGGGCGTGGGCTGGGGCGCCTGCGCGGCCGCCGGGACCGCGAAGGCCAGGACGGACGCCGCGGCGGCCGCCAGAAGCAGGGATTTCATGTGGGATCCTGGACAACTGGAGTGACGGCCGGAGCCATCGATGTCCGGAGCCAAACCTGCCCGGCGCCGCTGCGTCAAGCGTGGCTAGTCGATGAATTCGGCGAGATCGTCGGGACCGGTCACGGTGACATTGAGGTCGGTCACCAGGCCGTCGCCAAGCGTGTAGACCCAGCCGTGCACGCTGAGCGGCTGGCCGCGCGCCCAGGCCTCGCGGATGAACACGTCGGAGGCGACGTTACGCACCTGGCGGATGACGTTCAGCTCGACCAGCCGGTCCCACTTTGCCTTCTCGCCGGGCAACTCCTCCAGCTCGTGGCGGTGCTCGTGATGGACCTCGCGGATCGGGTGCAGCCAGTGATCCACCAGCCCGCGCCGCTGGCCGTCGACCGCCGCGGCCACGCCGCCGCAGCCGTAGTGGCCCACAACCAGGATGTGCTTCACCTTGATCACGTCGACGGCGAACTGGAGCACCGAGAGGTAGTTCGCGTCCTGCGGCGGCGCGAGGTTGGCGACGTTGCGGTGCACGAACAGCTCGCCGGGATCGAGGCCGACGATCTCGTTGGCGGGAACGCGGCTGTCGGAACAGCCGATCCACAGGTACTCAGGGGCTTGCTGGCCCTCCAGGCGCTTGAAGAATCCAGGGTCCACCGACACCTTTCCGGCGGCCCAGGCGCGGTTCTTGGCTTTCAGGTCGTCCAGTGTCTTCGGCATGTCAGGTCGGCTTTGCGTCGGGCTGATTGTCGGGATGGGCGGAAAAGAAGGCGTCGTGCCGGGCGGCGAGGTCGGCCGCGGCGGTCAGCGCCGGCCAGGGGCTCAGGTCCAGGCTGTATCGTCGGGCGGAATAGACCTGCGGCACCAGGCAGCAGTCGGCCAGCGTCGGGCTGTCTCCGAAGGCGAAGGCCCCGCCATGTTTCTCGATCATCGGCTCCAGGGCGTCGAAGCCGTCCCGGATCCAGCCCTGGATCCAGTCGGTGACGGCCTCGGGCGCGACGCCCAGGTCGGCCAGCCTGCGGACGACGCGGGTGTTGTTCAGCGGATGGATGTCGCTGGCGATGACCCCGGCCATGGCGCGAACCACGGCCCGGTCCAGCGACGAGCGCGGCAGGATCGGCGGGGTGGGGCGGGTCTCCTCCAGCCACTCCAGGATCGCCAGGCTCTGCGTCAGCACCTGGCCGTCGCCCAGGTCGAGGGCCGGCGTCAGGCCTTGGGGATTCACCGCCCGGTAGGCGGGCTCGCGCTGCTGGCCGGCCAGCAGGTCGACGGCGGCATAGTCATAGGACACGCCCTTCAGCGCCAGGCCGATCCGCACCCGGTAGGGCGCTGTCGCCCGCCAGGCGGAATGCAGCGTGAGCGCCATCAGACGATCCGGAAGCTCAGCTTGCCGACCCCTTCGACCTCGCCCTCGACGAGATCGCCCCGCACCAGCGGGCCGACGCCCTCGGGCGTGCCGGTGTAGATCAGGTCGCCGGGCGCCAGCGCCCACAGCTTCGAGGCCTCGGCGACGATCTCGGGCACGTTCCAGATCATGTCGGCCACCGTGGCGTCCTGGCGGACTGCGCCATTGACGCTGAGGGCGATGCGGCCCTGCGGCGGCGCGCCCTTCCAGGCGCGGATGGCGGAGATCGGCGCACTCTGGTCGAAGCCCTTGGAGGCGTCCCAGGGGTGGCCCTTGTCCTTGGCCGCGTTCTGCAGGTCGCGGCGCGTCAGATCGACGCCGACCGCATAGCCGTAGACGAGGGCCAGGGCGTTTCCGACCGGCACGTCCGCGCCCGCGCCGCCGATGGCGATCACAAGCTCGATCTCGTGGTGCAGGTTGGCCGTGCGCGGCGGATATTCCGCGTCGCGTCCCGGTGGGACCAGGGCATCGGCGGGCTTGGCGAAGAAGAACGGCGGATCGCGGTCGTCCCCGCCCATCTCGCGCCGGTGGGCGGCGTAGTTGCGGCCCACACAGAGGATGCGCCGGACCGGAAACCCTCCGGCCTGGCCCTCGACGGGCGCCACGGTGACAGGCGGGGGAGCGAAGACATATTCGGCCATGCGGCGCATGTAGGCGCGTGGGCCGGGGTTGTGAACCCTACGTTACGGAAGGCAGGCCGGGCGGTTCTGTTCATTCGCCTCACCCCACAGATGGGGAGAGGGCGACAACCGCTCTAGATCAGTCCCAGTTCCCTTGCCCTGAACACCGCTTCGGCGCGGTTGCTGGCGCCGAGGACGGCGATGGCGGCGGCGGTATGGGCCTTGACCGTGGCGGGCGACAGGTCGAGGTCGCGGGCGATTTCCTTGTTGGACTGGCCGGTGGCGATCAGCTTCAGGACGTCGATCTGGCGGGCGGTCAGGCGGGCGCCGGCGGCAGGGGCCGACCCGCCCTGGCGCGATGCGATGTCGATGAACCGCGGTGGCAGATAGCGGCCTCCGGCCAGGATCAGGCGGATGGCGGCCTCGATCACCGCGCTCTTCGAGGTCTTGGGCGCGAAGCCCGAGACACCCAGGCTGAACAGGGCCAGCAGGGTGGCGTCGTCCTCGTCGCCGGTGACGATCAGGATCGGCGTGTCCGGGGCGATCTCGCGCAGGCGGCCTATCCCGTCGACGGGCGATGCGCCGGGCATGATCAGGTCCGACAGGATCAGGTCGTGGCCGTCCGCGGCGGCGCGCCAGGCCGAGGGGTAGTCGGCGCACTGCGTGACAACGGCGTCCGGCCAGTTCAGCGCCACGGCGCCCGCCAGCGCCTCGCGCAGCATGGCGTGGTCGTCACAGATCAGGCAGGAACGCACGCGAAAGAGCCCCCCGTTGGCGGGGGCCAACAGATCACCAGAACACTGATATCAGCCTAACGGCAGGTCGATCCAGAAGGCGGCGCCATTTCTCCAGCGTGGCTCATGGCCCGCGGCGCCGCCCATCAGCAGGGCGATCCGGCGGCAGGAGGCCAGACCCAGTCCGAACCCGCCACGGATCTCGTCGCCATGGTTGGAGCCCTGGACATGGTCCTCGAACAGCCGTGCCCGGTCGGCATCGGGGATGCCGACGCCATTGTCGATCACCCAGAGCCTGACGCGGTCGCCATGGCGTCGCGCGCCCACCAGCACGCGCCGGGCGCCGGCGTGACGTATGGCGTTCGTCACCAGGTTGCCGAGCGCACGCTCGACAAGACCGCGATCGGCCAGGGCCACGAGCCGGGTGGGAAGGGCGTCGATATGCATCCCCTTCAGTCGCGCGGCCGGCTCGTGCATCTCGGCGACACGGGCGATCAGGGGGCCCAGGGGCAGGGGCTCGAGCCGGGCCTCGACCTCCCCGGACTCCAGCCGCAGGTGGTCCAGCATCTGGCCGAGGAGTTGCTCGGTCGTGTCGAAGGCCCAGCGCACGTTACGGATCGATCGATCTCGTGCCGCGCCCTCCGGGCTTTGCAGGACCTGGTCGAAGAACAGGCGCGCAGCCTGAAGCGGCTGACCCAGGTCGTGAGAGGCCGAGGCGAGAAAGCGTGTGCGGGCATCCCGGGCGGCTTCGGCGGCCTGGGCGGCGGCCCAGCCATAGTCGACCCATCCCTGCACCACTTCCCGAAGCAGCAGCAGCGCCAGGGTGAAGGAGGTGACGAACACCATCACGGGGATCGCGAATTCGTCGCCGGAGAGGGCGAACATGATGATGATCCCGATGGGGATGAAGGCCGGGACGAGGGTTGACCAGATGTCGCGGCGTCCAAGGCGGGGCGTCAGGATGGTGCCCATCGCCTCCACCGCGACCGGCGCCAGACAGACCATGGCCACGACCAGGCGCAGGGACTCCGAGCCATAGGGCATCACCAGCGCGAATGCGGCGACGGTGGCGAAATTTCCGAACCAGAACACCTGGGTGGTGTGTCCATACCAGGCCTCGGCGGTGTCTTCGGTGACCTTCCTGGTGAGCCGCAGAACGACGATCGAGACCGCCCACCACAGGTCGAACCCGCCATAGACGAGATCGAAGAGCATGAGGCGCCCCGCCGGGACCACGGGGCCAAGCCAGGCGTGAACAAAGACGATCGCGCCGGCGACTGTGAGGATCGCCAGGGCCTGAAGGCTGATCATCAAGCTCATAGCCGCGCGGTCACCGGGTCCCCCTTCCATTCAAGTTGAGCGGATCGAGCGCAGACGCAAGCGACTAGGCCATCGGGTTAGGCCATTCGGCCAATGGGCGGGGGGAGGGCGTGGAGCCTAGGCTGAGGCTCAGAAAACCGCCCTGTGCGGTGAGACCAAGGACAGTTCGATGAGTTCAACTCGCCCCCGTCACTTGCCGCACGTCGGCGCCGCCCTGCTTTCGGTCATTCTGGCCGGCGCGGCCTCGCCGGCGTTCGCCGGCAAGGTGACTGTCTTCACCCGGGCCGAGACCAAGACCGAGTCGGGTCCGGGACAGGTGTCCGCCTCTGTCACTCATGGCGCATTCGAGCGTGGCGTCGGCGCCGCCTATGAGTTCGCGGGAGGCGTTGGCGTCGCAGGCGCGACGATGTCTGACTCCAGCCAGGGTGGTGATTTCATTCCCCAGGTGCTGTCGATCGCGCAGTTCGCCGACACGTTCCGGGTCGGCCTGGGCGATGGGGTCGGCCAGGACTTCGCTGATCTCGGGACCGGGCTCTACCGGATGACGGTCGCGATCAGCGTCGGCGGCAGCGCCGAGGTAGGCCAGGGGCCGGCGCCCAGCAATGGCGTGCCCATGTCGGCGCAGGCCTCCTACAATTGGGACTACAATCTCGCCGGCATTCGTCGCGAAGGCGGTACGGACCTGCGCACGTTCGAAGGTCGGACGACCACGACCCTGACGGGCCTCGGGGGCGACGGGGTGTTCCGCGAAGTGCTGCACGTGCGGATGAACGACTTCCTCGGCCTCTCGTTGAACGCGGCGAGCTTCTCTTCCGCGGCGGCCTACGGGGGCGGGACAGCCCGGTCGGAGGTCGACTTCAGCCATACCCTTCGCTGGGCGGGCGTGGAGAGCATCCAGTACGACGCCGGTGGCGGCAACTTCGTCGATGCGCCGGACGGTTTCCGTCTGAGCCTGAAGAGCGACGCCACCGGCTTCGACTACTGGAACGACGCCGGTCCCAATCCGTACACCTCCGGCGCGGTCCCGGAACCGGCGACCTGGGCGCTGCTGATCGCCGGCTTCGGCATTGTGGGCGGGGCGCTGCGCCGAAACGCCAAGCTCAGAACGACGCCCTTCGCGACAAGCCCAAGGATAGCAATATGACCCTGACGTCACGACCCCTTCGCTTGGTGGCCAACCATCGCAACTCCCATGCTGCGGCGCTCCTGTTGGCGTGTCTGTTCGCCGCGTCCGCCGAAAAGGCTGCGGCCGGGGTCCGTGCGATCGCGAGGCAGGAACCGGAGGCCATCTCGCACAGCATTCTGTCGGATACCGCCTCCAACGACGGAACGAACGCCAACGCCCTGCTCACAGCCGATATCGGCAACGCCTTCGCGAGCGCTTCAGCGTCGACGGGGCGTCTCTCCGGCCAGTCCGGCGTGTCGTTGCATACCGCCAACGAGTATTCGTCGGGCAAGTTCACAGCCCTGGCCGAGGCCTCAAGTCGAGACCTTCTCACCGTAGGGGCGGGCGTCTGCGATGTCGTTACCTGCACATCCTGGGAACAGATCGGCGTGCAGTCCATCCTGCTCGATTTTGACGTCCGCGCTGCCGGAACCGTCTCAGGGTTCGCAATAGACCCGCGGTTCAATCACGCGCTCAGCAGCATTACCTACAACTGGAGTCTGCAGGCGGAGTCGGGTGGCGGCTCGAAGGCGCGACAGGAGACGGGCGAGGCGACGGGCTCCATCGAGACGCAGAGTGGCCGGATACTGGTGCGGCCGGGCGAACAGATTGAACTCGCCATGAGCTTCGCGCTGTTCTCCCAGGCCAGTATCACCAGCCCACGGTTCTCGGGTTTCGACAGCTATTCGTCGTCAGCGCTTTCAGACTTCTCACATACGCTCGAATGGAGTGGGATCACGGGGTTCACCGCGCTGGACGCCAACGGCGACCGGGTGGATCTGTCGCCGAACGCCCGGTTCACCCTGCTCAATGATCAGGGCGTGGATTTCTGGAACAGCGCCGCCAGCTTCGGCGCGGTCCCGGAACCGGCGACCTGGGCGCTGATGATCGGCGGGTTCGGCATGGCCGGCGGGGCGTTGCGGCGGCGGCGGACCCTTGAACGACAATCTGCTTGACGGTTCGCGCAACAAAAGGGGCTTAAGCTTCGGCGTTTCGCGGGTTATGCGGGGGTCATGACCGACACCGCATCCCCCGCCGGCCCGCTCTCCGACCTTGTCGTCATCGAGATGGGCTCGCTCATCGCCGGCCCGTTCTGCGGCCAGATCCTGGGCGACTTCGGCGCCGAGGTGATCAAGGTCGAGGACCCGAAGGTAGGCGATCCCATGCGCCAGTGGGGCCGCAGCCTGCCCAAGGGCCTGTCACCCTGGTGGCCGGTGATCGGGCGCAACAAGAAGTCAGTGGGCCTGGACCTGCGCACGTCCGAGGGCCAGGCGATCGCGAAGTCGCTGATCGCCGGCGCCGACGTGGTGATCGAGAACTTCCGCCCCGGCGCCATGGAAAAGTGGGGCCTGGGCTATGACGTCCTGTCGAAGGACAACCCGGGCCTGATCATGGCGCGGATCTCCGGCTTCGGTCAGACCGGTCCCTATTCCCAGCGGGCCGGCTACGGCCTGATCGGCGAGGCCATGGGTGGCCTGCGTTATGTGACGGGCGAGCCGGACCGGCCGCCGGCGCGGGCGGGCATCTCCATCGGCGACAGCCTGGCGGCCATGCACGCCGTCATGGGGATCACCATGGCGCTGCATCACCGGGCCAATACGGGCAGGGGCCAGGTGATCGACGCGGCGCTCTACGAGAGCGTGCTGGGGGTGATGGAGAACCTGATCACCGAGTACGACATCACCGGCTATGTCCGCGAGCGCTCGGGATCGGTGCTGCCGGGGATCGCGCCGTCCAACGCCTATCCCTGCGCCAACGGCGAGATGATCCTGATCGGCGGCAATGGCGACAACGTCTATGCGCGACTGACCGAGGCCATGGGGCGGCCTGACCTGAAGACCGATCCGAAGTTCCTCGACCATGCCAGCCGGGGCGTGAACCAGACCGAGCTGGACACGATCATCTCGGAGTGGACCTCGACCTTCGTGCTAGGCGATCTGCTGATCCTTCTGGAGGGCAAGGGCGTGCCGGCCAGCCGGGTTTTCCGCGCCCCCGACATGCTGGAGGACCCCCAGTTCGCCGCCCGCGAGGCCGTGGTCTCGGTGGAGCATCCCGTATTCGGGCCGATCCGTATGCAGAACGCCTTCCCGAAGCTGTCGGCGACGCCGGGCAGGGTGCGCTGGCCCGGCCCGGCCCTGGGACAGCACACCGACGAGGTGCTGTCCGCCCGGGCCGGCTGTTCGGTGGCGAGGCTGGCGGAACTGCGCAAGGCCGGCGTGATCTGAAAAAGTGGCCCGCGACCTTTGCCGCGGGCCCCTCATGAAGCCGGGGTCGCCTGATCCGGGCGATGATCCCTGGCCGCCGGTCCGGCCCCCGCTGTGGGCGCGGGTCTTCGGGCGGGGGTTTAGGGCATCCGGCGAGGCGTTTGCAGGCGGCGGCTTGTCCCAGCGGGCTGTCGTCGCGCGTCACCGGGTCGCAAGCAGGGCGGCCACGGCGGCGGCCACCTGGGTGACGTCGTAGGGCTTTCGGATGACCGGGGCCTCGAAGCCGCCCGGCGGGCCGCCGGTCTCGCCATAGCCGGTGGCGAAGACGAAGGGCACGCCGCGCCTGTGCAGCGCCTCGGCGACCGGGGTAACCGCATGGCCGTTGAGGTTGGCGTCCAGCACGGCGGCGTCGATCGGCTGATCCAGCAGCGCGAGCGCCTCGTCCAGTTCGTAGGCTGGCCCGATCACCTCGGCGCCGGCCTCGGACAGGCCGGTCTCCAGCTCCAGGGCCAGCAGGACGGCGTCCTCGACGATCAGAACGCGGGCGCCTTTCAGGCTGGCGGGTCCGCTGGAGGTGGCGACCGTCTCGGTCATCCGCAGGCCCGGAGCTTCGGGCAGGACCGCGGGTCGCTCCGCCAGGGCCTGGGGGCCGGCGCGCAGACGCACCCGGACGCCGCCGGGGCTGTATTCCACCTGTGTGTCGCCGTTCAGTTCGCGGCCGGTGACCTGGTCCAGCAGGGTCGAGCCGAAACCGCGGCGGGCCGGCGCG
The DNA here is from genome assembly GCA_963205005.1 of Pseudomonadota bacterium. Classification (GTDB taxonomy): domain Bacteria; phylum Pseudomonadota; class Alphaproteobacteria; order Caulobacterales; family Caulobacteraceae; genus Phenylobacterium. The sequence continues at coordinate 55,378 of CAUJHW010000150.1, read as the reverse complement.
GTCACCGTGGGGCCTCCGCTCTCGGTCCAGCTAAGCTCGAAGCCGCCTTCCGGGCGGGCGGCCCAGCGCAGCGCCACGCGGCCGCTCTCCTGCGACAGGGCGCCGAACTTGACGGCGTTGGTGGCCAGTTCGTGCAGGGCCAGAGCCAGTGCGTTGGCGGCGCGGGGAGTCAGGAACAGGTCGGGACCTTCCCAACTGGCCTGGCCGGGTGCGATGGCGCCCAGCTCGGCGGCGGCCAGGTGATCGATGGCGGCGCCGCGCCAGCGGGCGGCGGTGAGCAGTTCGTTGGCCGAGGCCATGGCCTTCAGGCGCCCGCCGAAGGTCTGCAGGAAGGCGTCGAGCGAGGTCGTGCGCTTGGCGGTCTGCTGGGCCAGGGCCTGGACCGCGGACAGCACGTTCTTCACCCGGTGGTCCAGCTCGGCCATCAGCTGCAGCCGCTGGTCCTCTTCCTGCTGGGCCTTGCTGACGTCTTCGACGATGCCGGTCACCAGGTTCGGGGCGCCGGCGGCGTCGCGCTCGATGATCCCGGCCATCCGCAGCCAGATGGTGCGGCCGTCCGTGGGGCGGATCAGGCGGAAGTTCAGGTCGAAGGTCTCGCCGGCCGCGAGCCTGGCGTCGCGGTAGGCCAGCAGGTGCGCCTTGTCGTCCGGGTGGGCGTGGGTCGCGGTCAGATGGCCGGACTCATTGAAGCTCTCGCCGGCGGGGAAGCCGGTTATCGCCGACATCCGGTCGCTGACAAGCAGGGTCTTGCGGGCGATGTCCCACTGAAATTCGCCCAGGCCCGCAGCCCGGAGCGCCAGCTCCAGGCGCCGGTAGTCCGCGTTCGAGCCGGGCTCCTGAGTCATGTACCGAACATAGGAAATGCTTTTCTGGGATGCGACGGGAGAGTTTCAATCTTCTGCGCGTTGATAACCCGGTCTTTGCGGCGAAAGCTGGATCGACCTATGTTGCAGCCCGATGGGAGATCCCTACCTTTATGTGGCGATACCCGACCCCTGGAGAATTCCGACATGCCCCCCAAGGCTGGCCAATTGACGACCGAAGATGTGGCCGACGCGGCCACCGAAACCGCGGCCAAGATCAGCGCCGACGCCCAGAAGGCCATTGCCGACGCCGCAAAGCGGATCGAGGCGGTGGTGCAGCAGGGGCTTGAGCAGGTCCGCGCCCAGTCCCGCGTCTATGCCGACGTGGCCGGTGAGCAGCTCGACGAGGCCACGCGTGTGGCCAGCGAGCAGATCCGCGCCCGTCCGTTGGCCGCCACCGGCGCCGCGCTCGGGATCGGCGTGCTGATCGGCCTGCTGCTCTCGTCGCGGCGTTGAACCTGCGCGGCATACTCAGGCTCGTCGCCGCGGTCGCCGCAGTGGCGGCGGCAGTGGGCGTCTGCGTCGTCGCCACCTCCTATGCGGTCTTCGCGATCGCGGAGGCCTATGTCGGGCCGGCGGGCGCCGCTGCTGTGGTGGCGGCCCTGTTTGCCCTGATCGCGGTGATCATCGGCGCGCTGCTCATCCGCCGGGCTGCCCCGGGCGCCGCGGGGAAGGCGGCGGTTCCGCCGCCCAGCCTTGTCGATCGCCTGGTCGGCCTGGCCCGGGAGCGGCCGATGGTCGCCCTTGGCGCGGCGACGGTGGCCGCCGTGGTGGTCGCCCGAAATCCCGCCGTGGTCACCGCTCTGCTCAGCGCCTTCCTCGCGGGCGGCGGCTCGAAACCGCCCAAGTAGCCGGAACACGACGACGCACCGGGACGTTCCAGTCAGAGAAGCCCGCACGGGGCTGCTTTGGGAGACTGTGACATGCTCGGATGGGCCCTGACCTTTCTCGTGATCGCGCTGATCGCGGGCCTCCTCGGTTTCACGACCGTGGCCGGCGCCGCGATGGGCATCGCCAAGATCGTCTTCTTCGTATTCCTGGTGCTCTTCGTCGTCTCGGCGATCATGCACCTGATGCGCGGTCGCGGCGTCGGCGGCGGCCTCTAGGCCGACCGGCGATCCAGCGCCCAGGTGCGGTAAGGCTCGTACCGGGCGCCGGTCCAGGCGAGGGCGGTGATGCGGAAGCAGCCGTCCTCGACCTCGACCAGATTGAATCCCGCCGGCACGCCCCGTTCGCGCATGGAGAGCGTGCCCGCGCCCACGGCATAGGTCCGGCCATCGCCATGGGGATAGGGCCACGTGAAGGGCGCATGGATGTGCCCCGTCAGGACCAGATCGACCCGCGCCGCCGCCAGCCGATCCGCCGCCCGCGCGCCACCCCAGACCTTGGCGGTCATTGGCCCGCCCAGCATCTCGATCAGCGGGTGATGCGCCACCACGATCCGCAGGTCGTCGCCGGGCTCGAACCAGGCCGCCGCCGCCCGCACCTGGCTCTGTGAGATCTGACCCTTCGACCAGTTGAGGCGGGGCTGGGCTCCGCGTGCGGTGTTCACCCCTCGCACGGCCACGCCCCCGCCGCGCCATTCCTGCGCCGCGGCGGGTCCGATGTGGCGTTCATAGCGGCGGAACGGCGCCACGATCCGCTCGGCCCAAGCCAGATAGGGCGCGTCGTGGTTGCCGGGGGTCACGAAGCGGGGGTGCGGCAGGCTCTCCAGCCAGGCGGCGGCGGCGCGGAACTCGGCGACCTCGCCGTAGCGGGTCAGGTCGCCGGAGACGACAACCAGGTCGAGCGCTTCCCCGGCCATCCAGTCGGTCGCGGCCGCCAGCGCTTCGCGGTTCTCGCCCCCGAAATGGATGTCCGACAGATGGGCCAGCCGGAACGCGGTCACGCGGCCTCGCGCGGCAGGGCCAGAATCCGGGCAACGCAGGGCACGTAGCGAACCTCGATGACGCTGCCCAGCCTCACCGTCTCGCCGTCGAGGATCGCGGGGATCGGTTGCGGCGACCACACCCGGGCGACCTGGCAGGGCTGGTTCTCGACCGCCGGATCGAGCCGCCAGTCGCGCAGTATGGCGTTGACGCCCAGGCGCAGGGCCTCGGCGGCGCCATGGACATTGAGCGCAGCGGCTTCCAGCGCGCCGGCGTCGGCGTCCATGGCCTTCGAGGCGATCGGGCACATCAGGATCATGGCCTCGGTCTTGTCCCGGGCGCCGCCGTCGAGAGCGTAGCGCAGACGACCGGTGAACGCGCGCCGGAGCGCCCGCTGGGCGCGGATCCACGCGAGCCTGACCTTGCCCTTGCGCACCGCCTCGCGCGCCGGCGCCCATAGGGCCGGAGAGCCGAGTATGGCGGCGCAGAGGAACCGATGGCCCTCGACCTCGCCGCCGCCGAGGGTGCGGCTCTCGCCGGTGTCCAGGGCCAGGCGCAGGGCCTCTGGCCAGGGGCGCTGGCCATAGACGGCATGCGGCAGCATGTTCATGGTCCCGCCCGGCAGGGGCGCGAGCAGGGGGCCCTCCGGTCCGCAGAGTTCAGCCGCCAGCCGGGCGGTGCCGTCTCCCGCCAGCACCACCAGCAGGTCAGGACCGGCGTCGACCGCGGCCTTCAGGCAGGATTCGAGCTCCTGCGGCGCAGGCGCGCAGATGCGCGCCGCGATCCCGTACTCGGCGAAGATGGCGGCAAGCTGGTCCGGCGCGTCGGGGCCGACGCTGCCGGAGGCGATGTTGGCGACCACTTCGACTCTCGTGAAGCGGGGGCGGGCGGCCTCCTCGGGCCTAGGGTCTGGGAGCAGACGGTTCCGTCCTGTTGCTAGAGGTCGCGTCCCGGACGGCCTGACTGGCCTCGCTGGCCGCGTTGCGGACGACAGGTTCGGCCGTGTCGGCGGCGGTGGCAAGGTTGTGATCCACCACGGCGCCCGCGCCGGAGAACGAGCCGTTGACGGCCGCCAGGGCCAGCACGACCAGTCCGACGGCCGCGACGATGAAGGTCAGCGTCATCGCTACCGGATGGCGGCGCCGGGAGGCCCGGGCGTCGCGGCGGCCCAGTTCGTAGGCCTCGCGCAGCTCGGAAGGCGCGTCGTCCCGGACGGGGTCGCGATCGCTGTACGATGTGGCCACGGCGGACCTCCAGAAGGGATGCACATCTCAGCAACGGCGCACCGTGACCTTGGTTCCGGCGGAACTGGGCCTGCCCGCAGGCGTTCTGCGGCCAGGGACAATGTCCAAAGGAGAGTCGCCTTGCCTACGCTGAAGCCCCTCATCGCCCTGATCGGCGCAGGCCTGTTGGCCAGCGCCTGCACCACCTCCGGCAACACCGAACGCAGCGCCCTGGGCGGCGCCGCCCTGGGAGGCCTGGCCGGGGCCGCCATCGGCGCGATCTCCGGTGACGTCGGCGTCGGAACCGGCGCGGCGGTCGGCGCGGCGGTCGGCGGCACGGTCGGCGCCGTGAAGGGCTGCCGTGAGGACGGCGGCTGCGGCGCGGCCTCGAACAACCGGCGCCAGTACTACGACGAGCGCGCTGGCCGGTATTACTACTACGACTCCGGTTCGGGCCGGTACTACTGGGAGAACGGCGCGCCCCGCTGACGGCGTGGGTAGCGGGAAATCATAAGGGGCGGCGGGCCTGGGCCCGCCGCCCCTTTTTCTGCGACAGTTCCGGCCGCGCGAAAAAATGGCGGGTCGGGGACCCGCCAGAGGTGTCATCGAGAAGAGGGGGGTGCGGAGACGGCAGACCGGCATGTTCGCCGGTCTCAAGTCGGGGGGGCGTCGCCGCCTCCGCAGATATAGAACCCGCGACCCCAGCGTGTGTTCCCGGCGTCGGTGATTTTTTGTGAACCCGCCGCCCAGACAGCGTCGCCGGAACGTCGCGACGCAGGCGCGCGTTTGTCCTCCTGCATCTCCCGCGTGGCGGCGAGGTGTTCCAACAGGAGTTCGACCATGGCGATCCTTTCCCGCGAGGCCCGGAGGCCCATCCTCACCGCCACCCGCGCCCGCCAGGGGCGCTGGGGCCAGCATGTCTTCTGGGTTTTGCTGTTCGGGACCCTGCTGGCGGCGCTTGGCCTGTTCGCGGCCTGGACCTGGAAGGCCCCCGACCTGGCCGGCAGCGAACAGACAACGGCCCAGCGCGCCGCCACCGCCGCCACCTTCGACACGCCGGCGCCGACCTCGCCGACTCCCGCAGCTTCCACCGCTCCATAAGGCCCGCACACATGGAAAGGGCGTCGCCTCGTGAAGGCGACGCCCCGTCCGGTTTACCGCTCAGTCCGTTCAGGCCGCCTGGCGGCTCGAATTTCGGGGATGGAAGAACAGCGCCTGGCCGATCGCCGCCTTCACCGTCTCCGGCTGGAAGGGCTTGGTGATCAGGAAGGTGGGCTCCGGCCGTTCCCCCGTCAGCAGCCGTTCCGGGAAGGCCGTGATGAAGATCACCGGGATGTCGTAGCGGGCCAGGATGTCCTTCACCGCGTCGATGCCGGAAGAGCCGTCGGCCAGCTGGATGTCGGCCAGAACGAGTCCGGGGGTCCTGCGGCTCACCGCATCGACAGCCTCCGACCGCGTGGCGGCGATGTCCACAACCGTATGACCCAGCTCCGTCACCAGCGCCTCGATGTCGGCGGCGATCACCGGCTCGTCCTCGATGATCAGGACATCGGTGGCCAGTTCGGCGTCAATCTCGGCCTGGGCGGCCGAGATCAGCTGCTCGACCTCCGCGAAGTCGGTATCGAGGATCTGCGAGGCCTCGGAGGGAGTGAAGCCCTCGAGGGCCGTGAGCAGGAAGGCCTGTCGCGACCGCGGGGCGATGCGCATCAGCCGCCGTGTCGCCTCGTCGGCGTAGCCTTCGTCATCCTGGCCGGGTTCGAGCTGCGCGCCCGTGGAGCACCAGATGGCGTGGAACACATGGTAGAGCGCGACCCTGGGGGTGAGCCCGGCCTCAAGGGTGCGCTCTCCGGCGGCAAGCGCCTCAAGGGCCACCCGGACGTAGTGGTCGCCGGTGGTCTGGTCGCCGGTAAGGGCGCGCGCATAGCGGCGCACATAGGGAAGATGCGGCGCCAGTCGGGCTAGCAGACTCAAGGGTGACCCCTCCCGTGTTGCGGTTTTCACCTGGCAGCCCGGTGCGGGGGGGAGATCCCCCGACCAGGCCCCATCGTGAAACCTAACGCCATCGCAGGGAACCGGTTCCCAACGGTCAAGGTTTTTCGCATCCTGCGCGTCTGACCTGGGAACCTCGGTGGGACGCGTGCGTTGAGCGACGACAAGGAACACAAGAGGGGGCGGTCCTCGCGTGAGCGCGGCGCCGACGACATGATCGAACAACGTCCCTTACCGGAGAGCCGCCGGGCCTCCGCTGCGCTCGATGAGGCGCGCCTGCGCCAGCAGGCGATCGGCGTACGCCTGCGCCAGATGTTCGACGAGGTGGTGGGCGAGGACGTCCCGGACGAATTCCTCGAAATTCTTCGTCGTGCCGACGAGCGGGGTCCGGAGAAGTCATGATGGACGCCCCTGAGAAAAAGCCGCGTCCGCCCCGTTCCGAAGCCGAGGACCACGCGTTCAAGACCGACCTGGTCAAGCTGATCCCGCACCTGCGCGCCTTCGCCCGCACCCTGTGCGGCGACGCGACCGCCGCCGACGACCTGGCGCAGGACGCGATGGTCAAGGCCTGGGACGCGCGGGCCAGCTTCCAGATGGGCACCAACATGAAGGCCTGGACCTTCATGATCCTTCGCAACCAGTTCTATTCCGAGAAGCGCCGGTCATGGCGTTCCACCCAGCTCGACCAGGAGGCGGCGGAACGGACCCTCGTCGCCGTGGACGATCCCGAGGCGCCGGTGGCGCTGGATGAACTGCGCCTGGGCCTGGCCATGCTGCCGGCCGAGCAGCGGGAAGCCCTGATCCTCGTCGGCGCCGGCGGCTTCGCCTATGAGGAAGCGGCCGAGATCTGCGGCTGCGCCGTGGGCACCGTGAAGAGCCGCGTCAGCCGCGCCCGCCGGGCGCTTCATGTGATCCTTGAAAGCGGCGCCTACGACCGCGACGGAGGTTCCGCCTCGGACGCGATGCGTTCTATTCTCGCCGACGCGGAGCGTCTAAGCCTCGTCCGGTAAGGCGGACGTATTGATGTGGTGAGCAAGCCCTGGAGTTCGCTGAGCACGATCCGGGTCCGCCTGACCGCGGCCCTGGCCGTTGCGCTCTTGCCTGTGCTGGCGCTGGGCGCACTGCAGGCCGCGATCGGATTCCAGCATCAGGCGCGCGAGCTGCGCCAGAACCTCGGCTTCGCCGCCGAACGCAGCGCCGCCGTCGCCCGCGCCCGGATGGAAAGCGCCGACATCCTGCTGCAGACCCTCGCGCCGGGGGCGGTGGGCTATCAGTGCGCCCAGAGGCTGAGCGAGGTCACCGAGCGCATCCCGGGCTACCTCAACCTGATCCGGTTCGATCGCCAGGGGCGGGTCGTCTGCTCGGCCCGCACGGTCCGCGCCGATCCTGACCGGGCCAGCCGTCCCTGGTTCCGCCAGCTGGCGGAGGGCGGAGAGCTGACCTTCACGCGCGATTCCGGAACCAGCTACGCGCCTGAGCCCGCCGTGCTCGCCGCGGCCCGCGCGGCCGGCCCTGACGGGGCGTTCGATGGCGCCGTGGTGGCGGCCATCTCGCTCGCCAGCCTCCAGCCCAAGGTCAACGATCCCTCCCTGCCGCGCGGCGCCGAGGTCGGCCTGACCGGGACGTCCGGACGTTACATGACCACCACGGACGCCAGCGCCTTCCCGGAACTTCCGCAAGGCTGGCGGGCCAGGGTTCAGGCCAAGGGCTCCCTGGTCTGGTCGGGAAAGGACGCCCAGGGTCGCCGGCGGATCTTCTCCGCGGCCCCGGTGGTGGGCGACCAGGTCTATGTGGTGCTGTCGGCGCCGGCGCCCGGGCTGCTGTCGTGGGCGCGGCTGAACCCCCTCAGCGGCATCGCCCTGCCGCTGCTCACCTTCCTGCTGGCCCTGGTGGCGGTGTCACTGATGGCCGAGCGGGTGGTCGTGCGCTGGATCGTCTATCTGCAGCGGATCGCCGCCCTGTACGCCCGAGGACGGCTGAGCGTCCGGCCGGTCCAGGCCGAGCAGATGCCGCCGGAGATCCGCGAACTCGCCGAAACCCTGGAGGACATGGCCGACGCCATCGTCGGCCGCGACGCCTCCCTGCGCGACAGCCTGGCCCAGAAGGACGAGCTGATGCGCGAGATCCATCACCGGGTGAAGAACAACCTCCAGGTCATCTCCAGCCTGCTCAACATGCAGCAGCGCTCGCTGACCGATCCGGCGGCCCGCTCGGCGATGAGCGACACCCGCCAGCGGATCACCGCGCTCGCCCTGATCTACCGTGCGCTCTACCAGGGGCCGGACCTCAAGCGGGTGGACCTGCGGCCGTTCCTGGAAGAGCTGACCGCCCAGCTGGTCTCGGGCGAGATGATGCATGGCCATGCGGTGCGCACCGAGCTGAAGGTCGAGCCGCTGGTCATCGATCCTGACCGGCTGGCGCCACTGGCGCTGTTCGCCGTCGAAGCCATCACCAACGCCCAGAAGCACGCTTTCGCAGGGCGCGGCGGATTCCTGCGGGTCAACTTCACCGTCCGGGGGGCCGAGGCCGAGCTGGAGATTTCCGACGACGGCGCGGCGACCGAGGGAGACCTGGCGAGGTCCGGCGTCGGCCGCACCCTGATGACCGCTTTCGCCCGGCAGCTCAGGGGCCGCACCGAGTTCGGCCGCAATGCCGATGGCGGGATCACCGCACGGCTGATCTTCCCGACCCCGTCCGCGGCGGAGGCTCCGGCCCTCCGAGGGAACCAGGCGGCCGCCTGAAGCGTTGCCGCGGGGATCGTTTCTTGAAACCCCCCGGGAGCTTCCCCCCATGCGCAATGTATTTCTGATGGCCATCCTGACCGCCAGCCTGGCTGTCGCGGCCTGCAACACCGTCGCCGGCGCCGGCAAGGACGTGGAATCTGTCGGCGGCGCCGTCAAGGACACCGCCCAGGACGCCAAGAACTAGAGTTCGACGACCATAGATCCGGACCCCGTCGCCATGCGGCGGGGTTCGACGTTCATCGGGCCGCCTTCGCCAGGCGCGGCGTAGAGGCCGATTTCCGGCGCGATGCTGGTGAGCAGCTCGCCCCCATCCTTCAGGCCCAGCACCAGCCGCCCGCCCGGCGCCAGCGCCCGACCAAGTGCGGCGCGAACGCGGACCTGGGCCTCCGGCGCCATGGCGCCCAGCACATTGCGGCAGAGCAGCAGGTCGAACTGTCCGAAGCGGGACAGGTCGTCCAGCAGGTTCACACGCCGCCAGCGGACCATCTGGCGAATCCGGGGCGACAGGGCATACCCCTCGCCGCGCTTCTCGAAATGCCGGACCAGCCCGCGCGCCGGCAGTCCGCGCTGGACTTCGAACTGCGAGTAGAGCCCCGCCTGGGCCTTTTCGAGGCTTCGCTCGGACAGGTCCGAGCCGAACAGCTCAGCGCGGTCGGCCAGGCCCGGCGTTTCCGCCAGCATCATGGCCAGGGAGTAGATTTCCTGGCCTGTCCCGCAGGCGACGCTCCAGATCCTGACCGGTTCGCCCTCGCGGGCCTTCGCCAGGGCCGGCAGAACCTCGTTGGCCAGGTGGTCGAACACGGCGCGGTCGCGGAAGAACTGGGTCTCCGGCATGGCCATGGCCTCGACCGCCGCCCAGCCCAGGCGCTCGTCCCCGGAGGCGCGCAGGGCCTGGATCAGGTCCACGGGTGAGGCGAACCCCTCGCGACGGGCCACCGACGCCAGGCGGCCCTCGATCAGATAGGACCTGTCCGGATCGATCCTCAGCCCGGCCCGCGCCAGGCACAGGGCGGAGATGAAGGCCCGGTCCATCGGATCGATCATGCGGCCAGCTCCTCGAGCAGGCCCAGGTCGTGCAGCTTGCCGGCGACGATCGCGCCGTCAAAGGGCTTCATGATGTATTCGTCGGCCCCGGCGTCCAGCGCCTCGCGGATGCGGTCGATCTCGGTCTCGCCGCTGCAGAAGATCACCCGGGGGGTCTCGCCGCCCGGCTCGCCGCGAAGGCGCACGACGAATTCCAGCCCGTCCATCACCGGCATGATCCAGTCCAGGAGGATGACGTCCGGCATCACGGCCGAGCACCAGGCCATGGCCTCGACACCGTCCGACGCTTCCGCAACCTCGAAGCCGAGATCCTCCAGGATCCGGCGCGAGACCTTGCGGATCACGCGGCTGTCGTCGACGACGAGGCAGGTCTTCAAGGCGCGACGCACTCCGTAACCGGGGAGCCTGTATGTCGCGCCGAGGAGGTTAACGCCGGGTGTGAAGACGCGCTTATCGCGCGGGGCCGGCCTCAGGCCGGAAGGGTCGCGGCGAAGATCACGCGGTCGTCCTGGACGTCGGCGAACACCCGGCCTCCGGCGTCGCCGACGAACAGATGGACATAGTAGGCCTGCACCCAGTGACCGTGCAGGCCTTCGCCCTGGGCCTTGCCCTGCAGCCCGGCCAGCACCTCGGGCCGAAGCCGCGCGCGGGGGCCGACGGCCTCCATGGCGATGGCCAGCGACGCGCCTTCCTGAACCGCGCGAACGCGGGCGGTCCCGCCGGTCGGCAGGGCGGCCCCGGCCATCTGGGCGAGGTTCAGCAGGGTGCGGGCGGCAGGCTTGTTCACCGCCGGCGCCTCGACGGTCCATTCCAGCTCGGCGCGCATGTGGGCGAAGGCGCCCTGGGCGAGCTTCTCCAGTTCGCGCACATCGAAGGTCTCGGCAGACGCCGAGGCCCCGAACGCCACCCGGCAGAATGACAGCAGATCGGCCAGCTTCTTCGCCGAACTGGTGATCAGGCCCATGGCCTCTTCGCGCATGTCCTGCGCCGAGGGGTCGTCCAGCAGGTCCAGACCGGAACTGATCGCACTCGCCGGGCTGATGAAGTCGTGGCACATCCGCGCCGCCAGGAAGGCGGCCAGTTCGGCGGGGCGGATAACGGCAGGCTCGGCGGTGTCAGTCATGGCGGGCGACCTTGGCGCGATTTGCGCCCCGGGGGAACGCCCGGAACCCGGTCCCGGCGGCGTGGCGGCGGAAAGAAAAGCAGGCGCGCCCGCAAAACCGGTTCCCTCGCTCGCCGCCCGCGCTCTAAGACATCGGCCCGATACGAGTGACAGACCCGAGGGCGACTTGAGCGACGACAACGACGTGGGCCAGGCGCTGGCCGAGATCTGCGAGGCGGCCGCGGCCCTCATCCTGCCCCTGTGGCGCTCAGGTCTGACGGTCACCCACAAGGCCGACGAAAGTCCGGTCACCGAGGCGGACCAGAGGGGCGAGAAGCTGATCCTCGAACACCTCGCCGCGCGCTTCCCGGACATCCCGGTGATCTCGGAAGAGGACGCCAGCGAGTTCGGCACGCCCGACGCCATCGGCCCTCGCTTCTTCCTGGTCGATCCGCTGGATGGCACCAAGGCCTTCGTCCGCGGCGATCCCAACTTCACCGTCAACATCGGCCTGATCCAGGATGGCCGTCCGGTGGCCGGCGCCGTCTGCGCGCCGCCTTCGGGCGAGACCTGGTACACCCACGCCGGTCAGGCGCTGAAGCGGACCCGCGGCGGTCCGTCGGCGCCGGTGCGGGTGCGGCCCTGGCCGGAGGGCGCGGCCATCGCCCTGATCAGCCACACCATGAAGGAAGAGACCGCGCAGAAGCTGGCGGACGAGTACGGGTTCCACCTGCGCGAGCCGATGGATTCCTCGATCAAGCTCTGCCGGATCGCCGAGGGCTCGGCCGACATCTATCCGCGGCACGGGCCGACCATGGAATGGGACGTAGCCGCCGGGCACGCGGTGCTGGAGGCGGCCGGCGGCAGCTTCCTGACGCCGGAAGGACAGGTGTTCGGCTATGGCAAGGCGGACGCGGGATTCCGCAACGGCTGGTTCGTGGCGCGCGGCGGCTGAGGCCGCGCAGGCGTCAGATCCGCTTGCCGATGTTCCAGCTGTCGGCGGTCATCGGGGCCGGCGCGGTCGCCTCGATCGGCCCCTGCCAGGTCGCCACCGGCGACGCCAGGTCCTGCACCCGGAGCACGGCCACGTAGCCGGCGAAACCGGTGACGAAGGCGACGCACGCCAGCAGCAGGAAGGGTTTGAGCGCGTCCATGGGGCGAATCGAATCCTGGGCCCGGTCGGTTACCGAAGACTCAACGCGCGGCCAGGGTTCCAGGGTCCGGAAGCCGGGGACTTGTGTTTGCGAATTATTCGCATTAGCAGAAGTGGCGACCGTAGGGCCGCGCCTGGAGACATGACCCATGACGCCGATGGCGAGACTGCGCCGCTTCTGGCTGGACGTGCACCTCTGGATCGGGGTCGGCCTGCTGATCGCGCTGGTTCCGCTGAGCGTCACGGGCTCCATCCTCGTCTGGCACGATCCCCTCGACCGCGCGCTCCATGCCGACAGATACGCGGTGAGCGGCCCGGTGGTTGCGCAGTCTGTCGAAGCCTATGCCCGGGCAGCCCAGGAGGCGTTCGGCGACCGGGCAAAGCTCACTCAGCTGCGCCTGCCCCAGACGCCGGGCGATCCGGTGGTGGCGGTGGGCCGGATCGCGGGTGAGCCCGGCCCCGGCGGGCGTCCGCGCAGCCTGAACGCCTGGATCGATCCCCCCACCGGGCGGGTGCTCGACACCGCCGAGGTGGCGCGGGAGTTCACCATGCTCATGCACCGGGTCCATGGCTCGCTGCTGATCCCCGAGGTCGGCCGCAAGGTCGTGGGTTGGCTGGGCTGGGCGATGTTCGTCTCAAGCGTCACCGGGCTGTGGCTCTGGTGGCCGCGGCATGGCGGGTTCCTCAAGGGCCTGCGCTGGCGGCGCGGCGCCTCGACGCTTTTCAACCTGCACCACATGGTGGGCTTCTGGATCTGTATCCCGCTCGCGGTCCTGTCGCTGACCGGGGTCTACATCTCGTTCCCGCAGACCAGCCGGGCGGTGTTCGGCCTGCCGGCCCAGCCGCCACGGGCTGCGGGGCCGGGCCGGTTCGCGCCACCAATCGAGGCGAAACTGACTCTGACCCAGGCGGTCGCCGCCGCCCAGGCCAGCGCCCCGGATGCGCGCGTTGTCGAGGTCAATGTGCCGACAAAGGGCAAGACGCCAGCCTGGCGCGTGGGGCTGAAGGCTGAAGGGGCCGAGCGACCGAAGACCGTCGAGGTGCTGGACGCCACCGGGGCGGTGAAGGCCGCCAGCGGAAGGTCCGAGCGCGGCGGCGCCGGCGGTGGCAAGGACGAGATCTCGCCGCTCATGCGGAAGATCCACGACGGCAATGACATGGGGATCGTCTGGCAGGCGATCATCTTCACAGGCGGCATCGCGCCCGCGCTGCTCAGCGCCACCGGCGTGATCATGTGGCTGCGACGCCGGGCGCGGCGGCGGGCGATCGGTCGGGCCGTGGCCTGAGGTCGGCCTCTCCCGCCGAAGTGGCGATGCAGCGTGCTCTCCCCCCACCGGGGGAGGGGGATTGAGCGAAGCGGGGTGGAGGGGGGCTGCAGTCGCACCGCCCGTCGATGTCTCAGACGTCAGCCCACATCCGCAGCAGGTTGTTGTAGATCCCGGTGAGGCCGACGACTTCGGCGTCGCCCTGGCCCAGCTTGAGACTCTGGCGCTGGATCGTGTTGTCCAGGTCGTAGAGCAGGGTGCGCTGTTCGTCGGAGCGCACCATCGACTGGGCCCAGAAGAACGAGCTCCAGCGGGACCCGCGGGTGATCGCCGCCACCCTGTGCAGGCTCGAGGCCGGGTACAGGATCATGTCACCGGCCGGCAGCTTCACGGCGTGCTCGCCGTAGATGTCCTCCACGATCAGTTCGCCGCCGTCATAGTCGTCCGGGTCGGTGAGGAAGAGGGTGCAGGACAGGTCGGTGCGGAACCGCACCGGGCCGGCGAAGCGGATGGCGTTGTCCACGTGGGTGTCGAAGGCCATGCCCGCGTCATAGCGGTTGAACAGCGGCGGATAGACCCGCAGCGGCAGGCCCGCCGAGATGAAGGCGGGGTTGCGACCCAGGGCGCCCAGGATGATCTCCCCCAGCTCGCGCGCCGTCTCAGAGTCCGCCGGGACCTGCAGGTTACGCTTGGCCAGAGCCGACTGCTCGCCCGCGGTGGCGCGGCCGTCGACCCAGTCGGCGGCGGCCAGCCGTTCGCGGAACATGGCCACCTGATCGGGGCTCAGCACCCCTTCGATGTGCGCCATCATTGCTAGAAGCTCGCGCCTACGGCGAAGATCACCGTGCGTCCGGCCGCCGGCGTCGCCCGGTTGCCGAACACCTGGGAATAGTTCAGCCGGTCGGTGATGTTGTAGACGTTGACACTGAACCGGTAGGGCCCGGTCGCGTAGGCGGCAAAGGCGTTCAGGGTCAGGCTTTCGGGGACCACGCCGAGCCTTGCGGGCGTCAGGGTCGCGCGGTCGGCGTAGCTGACGCTGCGGCCGGTGTAGACGACGTTCTGCCTGTCCAGCCACGACATGTCGCCGCCCAGGGTCAGCCCCTCAATCAGGTCCGAGAGATCGTAGCTCGTGTAGAGCGACGCCGAATGCTTCGGCACGAAGACCACCTGCTGGCCGATGGCGATGGTGTTGCGCACCGGGATCGCCGAGGTGACTCCGACCGGGCAGACGATGTTGGTGGGCGTGCCCGTCGTCGAGGTCGGCACGACACAGTTGGAGAAACTCTCCCGGATCTTCGCGTCGAGGTAGGCGTAGCCGGCGTTGACCGTCCATTTGGGCGTGACCCGTCCGGTCAGACCCAGTTCGAAGCCCTTAACCTCCTGCTTCTCGCCCGACTGGGCCTGAAGGAAGCCGGTGGCCGGGTCGGTCTGCAGGGCGTTGTCCTTGCGGATCCGGAACACCGAGGCGGTGGCCGACAGCTGGGTCCCCGGCACGCGGACCTTGGCGCCGGCCTCGAGGATCCTGGAGACCTCGGGGTCGAGGTCCTTGGCGGTCACCGTCAGCGCCGTGCCGGCGGCGGTGATCGACGTGCCCTGCGGCGTCTCGGAGCGGCCCCAGGACAGGTACAGCGTCTGGTCGTCGGCTGGCTCGAACACCGCGCTGAAGCGGGGGCTCTTCAGGGTCGACTTCGACTTGATGCCGCCGGGGGGCGAGGCCTGACCCGTGTAGAGGATCGAGTCCAGATCGGCGGTGTAGCGGTCCAGCCGCAGGCTGCCGATGATCGAGACCCTGTCGACCAGCCATAGCCGGTCGGTGAAGAAGGCGGCCACGTTGGTCGCCCGGCCGTGGCTTTCCAGCACTCCGGTCGCGGCGACGTTGGAGAACACCGTCGGGCCCAGGACGTTGGTCGTGCAGTTCCCCGTCGCCGGGCAGGTGAGGTTGGCGCCGGGGACGGGGCGGAACAGGGTGTAGCCGGCCGGGAAGGCCGGGTTGGGTGTCACGATCGGATGCGGGATGGCCGGCCGCGTCGCGATCCCCGCCGGCAGGGTGTAGGCGTAGAACGCCTTGTCGTTCTCCTGCCGTGACACATCGATCCCGAAGATCGCCTGGTTGCGGAAGCCGCCCAGGTCATAGTCCACACGGATCGTGGAGATGTTCTGCAGGCCCCAGGCGTCATTGTCGTAGGGACTCGAGCCGCCGATGCCGCCGAAGGCCTCGGTGGCCGGGTTGCCGTCGAACAGGGCGGCGGTGCAGGCCGCGTTGCACTGATCCAGCGTCGAGTACTGGAAGTAGCGCGAATAGACGCCGTAGCGGGTGTCGGAGGTGACGGTGACCTTTTCGTTGACCTTGTGGGTCAGCCGCACGGTGAGGATGTCGGCCTCGGTGCGATCGCGGTCGGCGCTGAAGCCCAGGAAGTTCGAGCGATCGACGCCGACGCCGTATTCGGTAGCTGGACGGGCGACGATCTCGCCGGGCCGCTGCACGATGATGATGCCGTAGTCAGGCCGCCTGCGGTCGCTCTGGTGCAGGTAGCCGACGCTGAACTGGGTGTCGGTCCCGAGGCCGAAGGCCAGCGTCGCCGCCGCCCCCCAGCGGTGCGAGTAGATGCTGTCGCGGTCCACCACGCCGGTGGAGCTGGCCATCAGCGCCAGGCGTCCGGCGGCATGTTCGCCGAAGCGGTGATTGATG
This sequence comes from Pseudomonadota bacterium, assembly GCA_963205005.1. GTDB lineage: Bacteria > Pseudomonadota > Alphaproteobacteria > Caulobacterales > Caulobacteraceae > Phenylobacterium. The sequence goes on along the minus strand of CAUJHW010000150.1, from coordinate 39,438 downwards.
TCGGCGAGGCCCCGGTAGTAGTCGCCGTTACCGGCATAGGCGTCGATCGTCTGGAAGTCCTCCAGCCGCGGGCGCTTTGACAGGGTGTTGATCGCCCCGCCGGTCGTGCCCCGGCCGAACATGGCGCCGGACGGGCCCTTCAGCACCTGGACCTGTTCGTAGTTGAAGCTGTCGCGGGTGTAGACGCCGAAGTCGCGCAGGCCGTCGACGTAGACATCGTCCTTGGAATCGAAGCCGCGGATCTTGAACTGGTCGCCGTTGAGCTGTCCGCCCTCGCCGATGGTCACGGTGATGCCCGGCACATTGCGCAGCGCCTGCTCAAGGGTGTTGATCCCCTGGTTCCGCAACTGGGCGGCGTCGATCACGCTGACCGCCTGGGGCGTGTCCTGGATCGTGGCGGTCAGGGTGGGCAGGTCGGGGTGGGTGTCGAGGGGGGCCTTGCGGCCTTCGACATCGACCGTCGAAACCAGGGTCGCCGCGTCCGCATCGGCCGTTTCCGCCGCGGCTGCCGGCTGCAGGGCGCCCAGCGCTGCAAGGCTGGCCATCGCCACCAGCCCGTGGGCCACGGTCGGCCGCCGCCTGGCATAGGCTCTGACACCCTGGATCGACCCACGCACGCAACTCTCCTGCACTGACCTTACTTGCGAGTGGTTCTTAATAGCGCAAAGGGCTCCTGGCAATGAGAATGAGTTGCAAAAACGGCGGGCGGGTTTCCATCCGGCAAGATCGGCGCGACTGTCAGACCAACGAGAAACGCAGGGGGTTCCCATGGCCGACCATCAGTTCATCACCCTGGCGCGGCGCGGCCATGTGGCCGTCCTGACGCTGAGCAATCCGGACCGGCTGAACGCCCTGTCCGCGGACATGCGGGCCGAAGTCGCCCGGGCGCTGGAAGCTCTGCGGGCCGATGACGATGTGCGCGCGGTTGTGCTGACCGGAGCCGGCCGCGGATTCTGCGCCGGGGCGGACCTCGCCGCCGGCGCGGCGGTGATGGCGGAGGGCGGCGCTGTCCTGGCCACACAGAACGAGAAGCTGGACGACATGGGCTGGGTCGGCCGCTGGGCCAGCATGTGGGCGGCCTTCGACAAGCCGGTGATTGGGGCGATCAACGGCGTGGCGGCCGGCGCGGGGCTGTCGACGGCCATGGCCTGCGACGTCCGGATCGGCAGCGAACACGCGCGCTTCAAGAGCGTGTTCATCGAGCGCTCGCTGTCGCCGGACTCCGGGCTCAGCTTCTTCCTGCCGCGGGTGGTTGGCTACGCCGCCGCCGCCGACATGATCATGACCAGCCGCGCGGTCGGCGCCGAGGAGGCCCTGCGCCTGGGCCTGCTGAACCGGATCGCCCCGGCCGAGGGCCTGCTGGACTCGGCCGTGGCCTATGCGGACGAGATGACCCAGTGGCCGCCGCTGGCGCTGCGGATGTCCAAGCGGGTCCTGCAGCACAACATGGACTGCGGACTGGACGACGCCCTTCGCTTCGAGACCCTGGGCCTCGACTTCGTCCGGCGCGCCCGCAACGACGCCAAGGAATCCCGCGCCGCCTTCGTCGAGAAACGCAAAGGCGTCTACACGGGAACCTGAAAACCCGGTATCCCGCCGCGACCGATCAGACAGGAGCCTCCTCATGCCGGCCGATTCAGGCGCGCCCCAGAAGACCTACCGCTGGGATGACCCGCTGGACCTGTCCTCGCGCCTCTCCGAAGAGGAGCGGATGATCTGGGACGCGGCGCGCCAGTACGCCCGCGAGAAGCTGCTGCCCCGGGTGGTCTCGGCCTATGCCGAGGAGCGGTTCGACCGCGAGATCATGACGGAGATGGGGGCGCTGGGCTTCCTGGGTCCGACGCTGCCGGAGGAGTACGGCTGCGCGGGCGTGAACCACGTGGCCTACGGCCTGATCGCCCGCGAGATCGAGGCGATCGACTCCGGCTACCGCTCGGCGATGAGCGTTCAGTCCTCGCTGGTGATGTATCCGATCTACGCCTTCGGATCGGAGGAACAGCGCCGCAAGTACCTGCCGGGCATGGCCGCAGGCACGATCATCGGCTGCTTCGGCCTGACCGAACCCGACGGCGGCTCCGATCCGGCGTCCATGCGCACGGTGGCGAAGAAGGTCGATGGCGGCTACGTCCTCAACGGGGCGAAGATGTGGATCACCAACGCGCCGGTGTCCGACGTGGCCCTGGTCTGGGCCAAGCTGGACGGCAAGATCCGCGGCTTCCTGGTCGACCGCGGGACCAAGGGCTTCGAGACTCCGAAGATTCTCAACAAGCTCAGCCTGCGGGCCTCGATCACCGGCGAAATCTCGCTGACCGACGTGTTCGTGCCGGAAGACGCCATGCTGCCCAATGTCGAGGGCCTGCGCGGGCCGTTCTCGTGCCTGAACAAGGCGCGCTACGGCATCGCCTGGGGCGCCATGGGCGCGGCCGAGTTCTGCCTGCACGCCTCGCGCGACTATGTCTCCAGCCGCAGCCTGTTCGGACGCACTCTGGCCTCGCGCCAGCTGGTGCAGAAGAAGCTGGCCGACATGTCCACCGAGATTGCCCTGGGCTTTGAGGGTGCGCTGGCTCTGGGCCGTCTGATCGACGAGGGGGCCTGGGTGCCCGAGGCGATCTCGATGCTGAAGCGCAACAACTGCGGCAAGGCGCTGGATATCGCCCGGGTCGCGCGCGACATGCACGGCGGAAACGGGATTTCCGGCGAGTATCACGTGATGCGCCACGCCTCGAACCTGGAGACCGTCAACACCTACGAGGGCGCGCACGATGTGCACGCGCTGATCCTCGGGCGGGCGATCACCGGCGAAAGCGCGTTCTGAAGGCAGGATCGGATTCTACAACCTTAAATTTACCTGTGGGGTGTCACTTTCTCTCTGAACGAGAGGAAAGGGCGATGGTTCGGAAGAGCGCGACAGGCGCCGCCGACAAGGCCGAGATGGCGGAATGGCTGTTCGACAACAGCCATGACCTAATGCAGGTGGTCTCGCCCGATGGCGTCCTGCTGCAGGTCAACCGCGCCTGGTCGGACTTCACCGGCTTGAGCGAGGCCGAGCTGATCGGCCGCTCCGTCTTCGACTTCTGCCACCCTGACGAGATCGAGGGGATACGCGCCCGTGCGGCCGTCGCCATGCCGGGTGATGTTGCGGAGGCCGAGGTTCGGCTGCGCGCCGCTGACGGAAGCTGGCGCTGGGTGGCCGCGCGCCGGCAGGTCATGGATAGCGGCGACCTCATCGGCAACATGCGCGACATCCATACCGAGCGCGCCGACCGCGAGGAGATCGAGGAGGCCCGCCGGACCCGCAAGATGCTGGGGGCCTCGGCGGGGATCGGCATCTGGGAATTCGACCCGACGTCGGACTCCATCTGGTGGTCCGACGAGCTGCTGGAGATCGCCGGGTTCGATCCCGATATCGTCTGGACACCCGAGATGTTCCTGGCGCGCGTCCATCCGCGCCACCGGAAGATGACGCGCGAGGCGATGACCGACGCCGTGATGACCGGCAAGCCGGTGCGCCTCGAGCACCGCATCCGCGCCCGAGGACGCTGGATCACCATGCGGGTGACGGTGCGGACCGAACTCCAGCCCAGCGGCATCCACACGCTCAAGGGCATCTCCGAAGACATCACCGAACTGGCCGAAACCCGAGACGCCGCGCGACGCGGCGAGCAGCAGATGCGCAAGGCCCGCCTTGAGGCCCAGGCCAATGCCAGCCGCCTGAACCTGGCGCTCGAGGCCGCCGAGGCCGGGGTCTACGAGATCGACCATGTGCGTGGGACCTTCTGGTGTTCGCCCGAGTTCGAGCGGATCACCGGACGCCGGAATTCCAGCTACGCCGAGGCCTGCGAGCTCCGCTATCCGGGGTTCCACGTCGACGACCTGCCGCATGTGCGCGCATCGTTCCGCGCCCTGCACCGGGGCGAGAAGAGCTCAGGCGAATGCTTTGAGGCCCGGATTGTCCGGCCGGACGGCGTGGAGCGCTGGGTCCGCGTCTATCATCACCTGCAGATCAGCCGGAACGGCCGCTGGCGCAAGGCGGTGGGCCTGATCCAGGACTGCGACGCCAACAAGCGTCAGGAGCTGGCGCTGATCGAGGCCCAGCGGGCGGCGGAGGCCGCCGCGGAGGCCAAGGCCGCGTTCCTCGCCAACATGAGCCACGAGATCCGCACACCGCTGAACGGGGTGATGGGGGTGCTGCACCTGCTCAAGTCAGAAGGGCTGAGTGAGGACGGGCGCAGCCTGCTCGGCGAGGCCCTGTCGTGCGGCCAGATGCTGGCCGAACTGCTCAACGACGTGATCGACTTCTCGAAGATCGAGGCGGGTCGCCTCGAGCTGACCTGCGAGCCCGTGGACCCGACCACCCTGGTTGGCGGCGTCGTGCGGCTTCTGGAGCCGCAGGCCCGGAGCAAGGGGCTGCAGCTGATCGTCGACGCCGATCCGGCCCTGGGCTGGATGCGCTCCGACCCGGTCCGGCTACGTCAGGCGCTGTTCAACCTGGTGGGCAACGCCGTCAAGTTCACCGAGCAGGGCCATGTGGTGGTCCGCTGCCGGCGCGCCGACGCCGGCGTGCTGCGGTTCGAGGTCGAGGACACCGGCGTCGGCATCGCGCCGTCCGCCCAGGCGCGGCTGTTCGAGCGGTTCAACCAGGCTGACGCCTCGACGACCCGCAAGTTCGGCGGATCCGGGCTAGGCCTCGCGATCACACGCCGGCTGGCCGAGATGATGAACGGCCAGGTGGGCTTTACTTCCATTGAGGGCCGCGGCTCGACCTTCTGGCTGGAAGTGCGCGCCGAGGTCTCCGAGGCCCTCGATGCGACGCCGGAGCCTGCGCTGGCGTTGCTGGACGGCGTGCGTGTGCTGGTGGTGGAGGACAACGCCACCAACCGCCTGATCGCCACCAGACTGCTGGAAAATCTGGGCGCCTCGGTGGAGACGGCCGTGGACGGCTACCTCGGCGTCGAGGCCGCGGCGCGGGGCGGCTTCGACCTGATCCTGATGGACATCCAGATGCCGGGAATCGACGGGCTGGAGGCCGCCCGCCGCATCCGCGCCCTCGGCGGAGCCCCCGCGGCGACCCCGATCGTGGCCCTGACGGCCAACGTGCTGTCGCACCAGCGCAAGGCCTATCTGGACGCGGGCATGGACGGGGTGGTGGGAAAGCCGATCTCGCCCGGCGATCTGATCCGGGAAATCTCCCGGGCGACCGCTGAAGAGGCGCCTTCCGGCAACGCGACCGCCGCGGCCTAGAGGCGCTTTCGCCGGGCGGCCGGCCATGCTCAATTGCCTCCGCTTGAAACGGGGGATGTGATGCGGTTGATCGCGACGGGAATTCTTGGGCTGTCCCTGCTGGCGGGTGGCGCCGCCCAGGCGCAGGACGCCGCGCTCCGGCCCGACCAGGCCGCCTATCGCGCGATCTACAAGGAACTGGTCGAGACCAACACCACCCTGTCGGTGGGCAGCTGCACCGAGGCGGCCGCCAAAATGGGCGCGCGGCTCAAGGGGGCCGGCTTCGCCGACGGCGACATCACCTATTTCGCCGATCCTTCCAAACCGAAGGAGGGCGGCATCGTCGCCCACCTCAAGGGCTCCGATCCCAAGGCCGGCGCCATCCTGCTGCTGGGCCACCTCGACGTGGTGGAGGCCCGCCGCGAGGACTGGACCCGCGATCCCTTCACCCTGATCGAGGAGAACGGCTACTTCTACGGTCGCGGGACCGCCGACATGAAGGCGCTGGACGCCGTCTGGGTCGACACCCTGATCCGGCTGAAGCAGGGCAAGGCGGCCCCGAAGCGGACGCTCAAGCTGGCGCTGACCTGCGGTGAGGAGACCAATGAGGCGTTCAACGGCGCCGACTGGCTGGTGAAGAACCGCCCTGACCTGATCCAGGCGGACTTCGGGCTCAACGAGGGCGGTGGGGGCCGGCTGGCGCCCGACGGCAGGCGCGAGGTGATGACTGTCCTGGCCGGCGAGAAGGCCTCTCAGAACTTCCTGCTGGAGGTGACCAACCCCGGCGGCCACTCCTCGCGGCCGCTGCCGGACAACGCCATCTACCGCCTGTCCGAGGCGCTGCTCAAGATCCGCGGCCATGTGTTCCCGGTGAAGCTGACCGACATCACCCGGCAGGCGTTCGCGATCCGGGCCGAACGACCCGACGAGGCCGGGGTCGCCCTGAAGCGCCTGCTTGCCAATCCGGCCGACGCCGAGGCGGCCCGCATCGCGTCCACCGATCCGAACGTCAACGCCATCCTCCACACCAACTGCATCACCACCCGTCTGGACGCCGGCCACGCGTCCAACGCCCTGCCGCAACGGGCCACGGCCATCGTCAACTGCCGCATCTTCCCGGGAGAGACATGGCAGGAGACCCGCGAAACCCTGATGCGGGTGATCGGCGACAGCCGGGTGTCGATCAAGGCGCTGAACGCCGACAAGCCGATCGCCATCGCCCCGCCGCTGGACCCCAGGGTGATCGAGCCGATGAAGGCTGTGGCGGCGAAGCACTTCCCCGGCGTGCCGCTGATCCCGGGCATGGCGGCCGGCGCCACCGACGGCCTGTACTTCGGGCCGGTGAAGATGGCGGTCTATGGCGTCCCCGGCATGTTCGGCGACCCCGACGGTGGCTTCGCCCACGGCCTGAACGAACGCATCCGCGTCCGCTCTGTCTATGAGGGCCGCGACTACCTGTTCGACCTGGTGAAGGCCTACGCCGGGGTGAAGTGACGCTCCGACCGGCTGCGCATCCGGGGTGGCGGGCGCCCTGGTGCGCCTGCGGCTTCCGCCGCGTGGCGAACCGATGCTAGACCAAGCCGCAAGACCTACCTGGGGAAGGAACACCACGCATGGCGGAGATCGCCGCGACGGCCGCAAGCGACGAGGTCGACCCGAAGACGCTGCGCACCGTCATCGCCGCCTCCTCGGCGGGCACGACCTTCGAGTGGTATGACTTCTTCGTCTTCGGCAGCCTGACGGGGGTCATCTCCAAGACCTTCTTCACCGGCCTGCCCGAGACTGCGGCGCTGGCCGCGGCGCTGGCGCTGTTCGGCACGGGCTTCCTGTTCCGGCCGCTGGGCGCGCTGGTGTTCGGCCGGATCGGCGACCGGGCAGGGCGCAAGGGCGCGTTCCTGGCGACGGTGCTGCTGATGGGCGGGGCGACCGTCGCCATCGGCCTGCTGCCCAGCTACACCCAGGCGGGCGCCATCGGTCCGATCCTGCTGATCCTGATGCGGATCATCCAGGGTTTCGCCCTGGGCGGCGAGTACGGCGGCGCCGCGATCTATGTGGCCGAGCATGCGCCTTCGAACGGGCGCGGCCAGGCCACCAGCTGGATCCAGACCTCGGCGGCCTTCGGCCTGTTCGGCGCGCTGATCGTCATCCTGCTGACCCGCACCGCCATCGGCAACGAGGCCTTCGACGCCTGGGGCTGGCGGGTGCCGTTCCTGTTCTCCGGCGTGCTGCTGATGGTCTCGATCTGGATGCGCCTGAAGCTCACCGAAAGCCCGGAGTTCGCCAAGCTCAAGGCCGAGGGCAACCAGAGCCAGGCGCCGTTCAAGGAAGCTTTCGGCCACTGGCCGAACCTCAGGCTGGTGCTGATCTCGCTGGTGGCCGTGATGTTCGCGCAAGGGGCGGTCTGGTACACCACCTTCTTCTACGCCCAGACCTTCATGGAGCGGTTCCTGAAGGTCAGTCCCGAGACGATCAACGTCCTGATGCTGTCGATCACCGCGGCCAGCGCCGTGCTCTATGTGGTCTTCGGCTGGCTCTCCGACCGTATCGGCCGCAAGACGGTGATGCTGTTCGGCATGACCCTGATGCTGGCGGCCTATTTCCCCGGCTTCCACCTGCTGTCTCAGACCCTGAACCCGGCGCTCGCCGAGGCCGAGGCGAAGACGCCAGTGGTGGTGATCGCCGATCCGGCCGACTGCTCGCTGCAGTTTGACCCGGTGGGCAAGGCCAAGTTCCTGTCGTCCTGCGACATCGCAAAGTCGACCCTGTCCAACGCCGGCGTCTCCTATCGCAACGAGCCAGGCGTGGCCGGCCAGCCCGCGCTGGTCCGCGTGGGCAGCTGGACCGTGCCCTCCACCGACGCCCGCGGCCTCACCGCGCCGGTGGCGAAGGCGGTCAAGGCCAGCGTCGAGACCCGGATCAAGGCCGCGCTCGCTCAGGCCGGCTATCCCGAGAAGGCCGATCCCAAGCGGATGAACCTGCCGGGCGCGTTCGGCGTGCTGCTGGTGTTCGTGATCGCGGCGACGGCGCTGTACGGCCCGATCGCGGCCTGTCTGGTCGAGCTGTTCCCGACCCGCGTGCGCTACACCGCGCTGTCCCTGCCCTATCACATCGGCACCGGCTGGGTCGGCGGCTTCGTGCCCTTCACGGCCTTCGCCATCGTGACCACGGTGGGAGACCTCTACTCGGGCCTCTGGTACCCCTTCGCCTTCACCGCGATCTCGGTGGTGACCTGCCTGCTGTTGCTGCCCGAGACCAAGGGGCGGCGTCTGGACAGCTAGGCCGCCAGCGCCGCCAGCGCGGTCTCGAAGGCCGGGCCGCGCAGTCCCCCGGTCGCCGCGGCCAGTCGCGCCCGGCCGTAGGTGACCCGGTCGTCCCAGGCCACAAGGCTCAGGTCGCCGTTGAAGAGCTGCTGGCGCAGGGTCGCCAGGTCGGGGCCCGACAGGCCGCGCTCCGCCGGCAGATGGCCCGGCCGCTCCGCCGCGGCGCCCGCCAGGAAGATCAGCCCGTAGAACAGGTGGTTTACCTGTCGCATCAGGTGGAACCGCGCCCGCTGTTCCGATGTGGGCTCGGCGTTGAAGTAGGTAACGAGCAGGCGCTCGTCGCGCCGGTCGTCGCCGCCGAACCAGTTGGCGACCGAGGCCAGATCCACATATCGATCCGCCAGAAAGGCCGTCTCCCAGTCGATCAGCCAAAGCCGCCGGCCGTCGTAGAGGATGTTGTTGGGGTTCAGGTCGTTGTGGCTGGAGACCAGGTCCTCGGGCCGGGTGCGGTAGACCGTCCTCAGGACCGCAAATCCGGCGAAGGCCGGTTCCAGCGCTTCGGGATCGAGGAACGCGGCGACGCGCTGCTGGGCGATCAGCATGTCGATTCCGTCGAGGTAGTCGACCAGGGCCGGAAAGGCCGGGGTGTCGTGCAGGATCCGCACGGCCTGTGCCAGCTCTGTGATCAGCGGCAGGCCGTCGCCTGGATACTCCTGGGCGATGGAGCGGGTCTCGATCAGGTCCATGATCGCCACCCCGTCCGCGGCGTCGGCATACCGGACCCGGGGCGCGAGAAAGGCCGCTGCGGCGGTCCGCATGCAGGCGTGGCCCCGCACAGGGTCCCCGAAGGCGTGCGGCGGCGGTTCGAGCCGCAGGACGTAGCCAATGCCACCCACCCGGATCCGGAACAGCCCGGCCCCCGAGAGGCCGCCGGTGATCGGCGTGGCGGAGTCCAGCCTTGTCGTGCGGAACGCCGCGTTGAGGGCGCGGTCGACGGCGTCGCGGCGGGCTTGCGGGATCGGACAGGACATCGGCGGCGCTCCAGTTGCGCCGCCCTTTTACCCGGATTTAATTCGGGGTCAATATCGTCCGGGTAAAAATATCAGGGCTTCTTCGGGCCGTCCAGTTCGGCGATCGTGGCATAGGACGGCTGGGTGGTCGCCTGAAGCCGCTTCGCGACGGCCTCGGACTCGCGGAGCGCCCTCAGGACATTGCCGCCGGCCACCTTTGCGAGGTCGGCGTCGCTCCAGCCGCGGCGGGCCAGTTCGGCCAGCAGGTCGGGGAACTTGTCGACGCCCTCCAGCCCGGTGGGCGTGTCCGGAATCCCGTCGAAGTCGGAGCCGATGCCGGGGCAGTCGACGCCGCAGATCCTGGCGATGTGCTCGACGTGGTCGGCGACCATGCTCAGCGTCACCGCCGGTGCAGGGTGGGCCTTGTCCCAGGCGTCGAGGGCCGCCTTCGCCTTGTCCGGCTGGCCGATGTAGAGGCCGCCGAACGGTGGGGCGTTGAAGCGCGCCTGCTCGGCGGCGCGGTCGGCGGCCCAGCGGTTCTTCGCCTCCAGGACGTAGGTGGTCATGAAGTTGACCATCACCACACCGCGGTTCTTCGCCACCAGCCCCAGCACCTCGTCGGAGACGTTCCGGGCATGGTCGGCCACGGCCTTGGCGCCCGAGTGCGAGAAGATCACCGGCGCCTGGGCGACGCCGAGGGCGTCCTTCATCGTGGCTTCCGACACGTGGCTGAGGTCGACCAGCATGCCCATGCGGTTCATCTCGCGGACCACCTCGAGGCCGAAGGGGGTCAGGCCGTCGTGCTGCGGGTTGGCGGTGGCCGAGTCGCCCCAGCGGGTGTTGAGCGCGTGGGTCAGCGTCATGTAGCGCGCGCCGGCGGCGTACATCTGGCGCAGCGCCGGCAGGCTGTCGTTGATCTGGTGGCCGCCCTCGATGCCGATAAGCGAGGCGACCTTGCCCGACTTGTGGATCCGGACCACGTCGTCGGCGGTGTAGGCCATCTCGAAGACGTCGGGGTAGAGCTGTGCCATCCCCTTGACGATGTCCATCTGCTCCAGGGTCATCTGGATGGCGATGGGGCCGTCGATGCTGGCCGGGATGAACACCGACCAGAACTGGCCGCCCATGTGGCCGGCCCGGATGCGGGGGATGTCGGTCATCAGACCGCGGCCGCCGGGCGACTTCGGCTTCGACAGGTCGGCGCGAAGGTCGGGGGCGCCGACCTTGCCTCCGGCGCGGCGGATCTCACCCGGCAGGTCGTTGTGGCCGTCGATCAGCGGGGTTCCCGCCAGCACCTTGTTGACCCGCGCGGCGATCTTCGGATCGCTCATCTGGGCCGAGGCCGCCGAGCTCCAAGCCAGCGCCACCATCGACACCGCAATCATCAAACGCCGCATGCGGAAGGTCCCCTCGAGTTGAGCCGAGAGCCAGCGCGGTCCGCCGCGGGCTGTCAAGGCGAGGTCCGGGAAAAGGCCGCCGGAAACCGCTCAGGAGGCGATTGGCAGCACCTCGGTGCTCACGCCGGCGGCGTCCAGGGCGGCCTGCTCGGTCCGCCAGGCCGAGCCGGTGATCAGGCGCGCGACCCGCAGGCCCCGGCCGGCCAGCCCGGCAAGCTCCGCGACTGTCCGGGCCTCCATGCGCTCGGCGTCACGGCGGGCGAGCGCGAGCACATCGGCGTGGGTGTCAGCGTCGCAGACCAGGACATCAGCGGCGGCCAGCGCCCGGACGGCCTTCAGCGTCAGCATCTCTGCAGGACCCCTGGCATCGATGTACTGGATCGCCCCGGTCATCGCCCCACTCCCGGTCAGGGCGGCGCGCAGGTGCGCCCGGGCGCCCTCCATGTCGCCCGCGGCTGCGGCCTCGGCGGCCGGTCCGGCCAGGGCGGCGCGCAGGAAGCGGCGGCGGGCTCCGACCTCGGGCAGGGCGGCGCGCACCTCGTCCTGCATCGTCCGGAACAGGGCCGCGATGCGGCCCGCGCCCTCCGGCACCCGCGCCTCGATGTCGTGGCGCAGCATCGTGGCCAGCATGGGCGAGCCGCCGCCCGTTCCGATGGCGGCGACCACCTCGCCGCGGTCGATCACCGCAGGCGTGGTGAAGTCGCACAGGGCCGGACGGTCGACCGCATTTACCGGCACATGAGCCGCCCGTGCCGCAGCGATCGCCGCAAGGGCCCAGCCGTCGTCCCCGCCCGCGATGAAGGCCAGCGTCATGCCGGCATAGGACGCAGGATCGATCGCCACCGCGCCGGTGAGCCGGACCACAGTGGCCGGGGAACCCCCAAACAGGCGCGCCTTGGCGTCGGCGGCCTCGCCTTCGCCCGCGATGGCCACCGAGCGGCCCTTCAGCGGGAAGAAGGCGGGGAAGGCGTCCATCCCGCTACTTCAGGGTCTTGAGGTAGGCGATGATCGCGGCGCGGTTCTCGTCGCCCGGCACGGCCATCATCATCTTGGTGCCCGGCGCGAACGCCGCGGGGCCTTTCAGGAAGGCGTCGAGATTCTCGTCGGTCCACTCGCCGCCCTTGGCCTTCAGGGCCGGGGAGTAGTTGAAGCTGCCCGCCGCTACCTTGCCGCCGGCGACGCCGGTCAGGTTCGGGCCCATGAACCCGCCGCTGTGACAGATCTTGCACTGGTTATTGAAGAGCTGGCCGCCATCCTGGGCCAGCGCAGGCGCGGCGGCGAGAGACAGGGTGACGGCGAGGCTGGCGGCGCGAAGCATGAACTCTCCTGAAAATTTCGTAGAAGCGGTACGGCGTAGCTTGGCGCGCCGACGCCCGCCAGGGCTGGATTTACGTTGAGGTCTGAACAGCGTTAGGATCAGGGCAAATCAGGCAAATGCGGACAGCTTCCATGGCGACGACGGTTGATGTGAACGGACGGCCCCTCAACGTCAACTCACCCCCCGACACGCCGTTGCTATGGGTGCTCAGAGATGAACTGGGCCTGACCGGCACGAAGTACGGCTGCGGCATCGCCCAGTGCGGCGCCTGCACGGTGCTCGCGGACGGCCAGCCGATCCGCGCCTGCCAGACGCCGATCTCGGCGGTCGGCGCGGCGAAGATCACCACCATCGAGGGCCTTGGCGGAACCCATCCGGTTCAGCAGGCCTGGGTGAAGCTGGACGTGCCGCAGTGCGGCTACTGCCAGTCGGGCCAGATCATGAGCGCGGTGGCGCTGCTCGCCCAGACCCCGAAGCCGGACGATGCGGCGATCACCGGGGCCATGGAGGGCAACATCTGCCGCTGCGGCGCCTACCAGCGCATCCGCGCCGCCATCAAGGAGGCGGCCGCCGCTCCCGCCGCCGCGCCTGTCTCCGCCCCGGCCAAGGCCTGAAGCTCATGAACAAGTCCTTCCAGCCCACCCGCCGCGACCTGGTCGTCGGCGCCACCGTGGTCAGCGGCTCGCTGCTCGTCGGCTGCTCCCTGCCCGAGGTCCTGTCGCTCGGCTCCAAGTTCAAGCCGGGAGCCTTCGGACCGTTCCTGAAGTTCGCGACGGACGGGACCGTGACCGTGGTCTCCAAGCACATCGAGTTTGGCCAGGGAAACCACGCCGGCCTTGCCGCCATCGTCGCGGAGGAACTGGACGCCGACTGGAGCCGCGTGCTGGTCGAACAGGCGCCCGCCAATGCAAAGCTCTACGGCAACGCCCTTATGGGCGGAACGCAGGGCACCGGCGGATCGTCGGCGATCAACAATTCCTGGACCCAGTTGCGGACCGCCGGCGCGGCGGCGCGGGAGATGTTCGTGCAGGCCGCCGCCAAGGCCTGGAGCGTGCCGGCCGCCGAGATCAAGGTGGTCAATGGCGTTGTCAGCCACACGTCTGGCAAGCAGGCCGGATTCGGCGAGCTGATGGCCGATGCCGCCAAGATCGCGCCGCCCGAAGCCCCGAAGCTGAAGGACCCCAAGGCCTTCTCCCTGATCGGGACCGACCGGGTTCGCCGCAAGGATTCCGCGGCCAAGTCCAACGGGACCGCCCGCTACACACAGGACGTCAGCCTGCCGGAGATGCTGGTCGCCATGGTCGCCCATGCGCCCCGTTTCGGCGGCAAGGTGAAGAGCTTCGACGACAGCGCCGCGAAGAAAGTCCCCGGCGTCGTCGCCGTCCACCAGATCCCCACCGGCGTCGCCGTGGTGGCCAAGAGCACCTGGGCCGCGAAGCAGGGCCGCGACGCCCTGAGGGTCGAGTGGGACGAGTCCAAGGCTGAAAAGCGCGGCAGCGCCGCCCTGCTGGCAAGCTACCGGGACCTCGCGTCCGGCAAGGCGAAGCCGCCGGAGGACAAGAAGGGCGGCTGGAAGAGCTTCGAGTCCCGTGGCGACGCGGCCAAGGCCGCGGCGGGCGAGGGGGCGCTGGAGGTCACCTACGACTTCCCGTATCTCGCCCACGCCACCATGGAGCCGATGAACTGCGTGGCCATGGTGGGCAAGGGCCCGACCCGGCTGGTGTTCGGTTCCCAGGCCCCGACGCTGGACCAGATCAACACGGCCGGAATCGTAAAGGCGCTGCCGGGGTCGATCGAGATCGAGACCCTGTTCGCCGGAGGTTCGTTCGGACGCCGGGCCAATTTCCAGTCCGACTACGCCACGGAATGCGTCCACATCGCCAAGAAGGTGGGCGGTGGCCGGCCGGTGAAGCTGATCTGGACACGCGAGGACGACACGCGGGCGGGCTATTTCCGCCCGCTGACCCACCACGCCGTGCGGGTGACGACTGACGCCCAGGGCTTCCCCGCCACCTGGCACCACCGCGTGGTCACCCAGTCGATCATGAAGGGCGCGCCTCCGGGATCGCCCGGCGGCGACGGGGTGGACGCCACCGCTGTCGAAGGCGCCATGGGCTCGCCGTACCTGAAGGCGACGCCAGTCGTCGACGCCCAGCTGCTGACGCCGGATGTGGGTGTGCCAGTGCTGTGGTGGCGCTCGGTGGGCGCGACCCACACGGCCTTCGTGATGGAGCACACCATCGACCAGCTCGCCAGGCGGGCCGGCCAGGACCCTGTGGCCTACCGCCGGGCCATCTACGCCAAGGCCGGCGCCAAGCGGCATATCGCCGTCCTGGACCTGGCCGCCGAGAAGGCCGGTTGGTCCACGCCCGCGCCCGCGGGCTGGACCCGGGGCGTGGCGGTCCACGAGAGCTTCGGCTCGGTGGTCGCCCAGGTCGCCGAGGTGAAGATCGAGAACGGCCAGCCGAAGGTTGGCCGTGTGGTCACCGCCATCGACTGCGGCACGCCGATCTCGCCCGACCAGATCGCCGCCCAGATGGAAGGCGGGACCTGTTACGGCCTTTCGGCGGCGTTGTTCGGCGCCATCACCCTCACCGACGGCGTCGTCGACCAGGGCAACTTCGACACCTACCGGGTGCTTCGCAACTCCGAGGCTCCAACGGTGGAGACCTACATCGTGCCCTCGACCGCCCCGCCCACCGGTGTCGGCGAGCCCGGCACGCCGGTGATCGGCCCGGCCGTCGCAAACGCAATCCTCGCGCTGACCGGCCAGCCGACGCTTAGCCAGCCGATGGTGAAGGCGTAGCGCGGCCTGGGTGGGGTAGCCTCGGCCAGGCGCCGAGCGCGATCGTGGCTACCCCACCCGTCTGTCGCTTCGCGCCGGCCAGCTTCCCCATGAAGGGGAAGGAAATCCGATTCCCATGCTAACGGTCGGCGGATGAACTTCGACCTCATGCGGCTGGTCGCGGCCTTGCTGGTGGTGGTGAGCCACACCTTCCCGCTGGCCGGGCAGGCGCCGTTCCGCATCCTGGGTGTCGAGGACCTGGGCGCCCTGGGCGTCTCGATCTTCTTCGTGATCAGCGGATTCCTGGTGACGGGAAGCTACCTACGCGATCCGAAGACCTACCTCTTCAAGCGGCTGCTGCGGATCGAGCCCGGCCTGATCGCCTCGCTGGTCGTGACGGTGCTGCTGCTGGGCATCGTCACCACAGCGCCGGCGGCGGAGTACTGGCCGCAGGCGGCGCTCTATGTGCTGCGCAATACGCTGCTCTTTCCCGCCACCTATGAGCTGCCGGGTGTGTTTCAGTCGGTCCCCATCCCCAATGTGGTCAACGGGGTGCTGTGGACGCTGCGCCTGGAGTTCAGCTTCTACCTGGTGCTGATGCTGATCCGCGCCCGGCTGGCCCTGGTGCTGGTCCTGGCCGGTAGCTGCGCGGCGGTCTGGCTGGCGATGACCCTGCTTCGCCCCGACTGGGCCCAGGATACGCCCAGCCGCATCGCCTTCCTCGGGGCCCGCAACGGCCTGCTGTTCTTCGCCGGCGCCGCACTGCACCTCACCCGCGCGAGAATTCCCCTGTGGCTGGGCGGCCTCTCGGCCCTGGCGTTCCCGCTGCTGGGTCCGCTGGTCCTGCCCACGGCGGTGATGGGCCTGGCGCGCCCGGGCAAGCTGTCCGCCGACCTGAGCTACGGAATCTACATCTACGCCTTCCCCATCCAGCAGATGCTGGCCTCGCAGGGGCGGCTCAACCTGATCACCGCCGTCCTCGCGGTTCTGCCGTTCGCGGCCATGAGCTGGTTTCTGGTGGAACGTCCGGCGATGAGGCTGAAGCCGGGCCCTCCGCAGACGCCCTGATCGGCAGATTCAACCGGTTCCCGTGAAACCAATCACGGTTTCGTGCGCTCTCGCTGGGTCACTATCAGGAGAGACACAATGCGTATCGCGATCATCGCCGTCGCCGCCCTCGGCGCCTTCAGCCTCGCCGCCTGCAACAAGGCCGACAAGGCCGTCGACGCCCAGGCCGAAGCGACCGAAGCCAACGCCAACGTCGCGGCGACCGGCATCGAGAACCAGGCCGACGCCGCCAAGGCGGCGGGTGAAGCCCAGGCCGACTCGCTGAACCAGCAGGCCGATGCCGCCAAGGACGCCGCCGGCGCCGAGGCCAAGGCCCTGGAAGAGAAAGCCGACGCCGTGAAGGCCACCGGCGAGGCCAACGCCGAAGCCATGAAGAAGTAGGCCCAGGCCGAACTCCGAGGCTCAAAGGCCCCGACGTCCCAGCCGGACCTCGGGGCCTTTTTCCTGCGCGCCTCCCGGCCGGGTGCGTCAGGCGGCGTGATCCACTTTGCGGTTCCCACGCCTGTTACAGGAGGTTACAGGAGCCCGAACGGGGTCGAAGTCCGGGTATGAACGCGGAGCTCTCGCAAGCCTTCGAGGCGCAGGTGACGCGGATTCGCGAGAGCGGGGTCCTAGGGCGCTCCCATGGCCTTTCGCGGCTGTTCGACTACCTGGCCGACCCGGGCCGGCGCGGCCAGACCCAGCGCGAGGCCGATGTGGCCCACGAGGTCTTCGGACGTGAAACCGGGCTGGCGGGTGACGCCTCGGTGCGGGTGTATGTCCACCGGCTGCGCCGCAAGCTGGAAAGCTTCTACGAGAAGGCCGGCGCCGATCAGGCGCACCGGCTGGTGATCCCGGTCGGCGACTATCGCTTTGAGGTCGTCGAGGTCAGGGCCGCGGAAGTCGGCCCCGTCGCGACGCCCAAGCTGTGGTGGCTGTGGCCGGCGCTCGGGGCGGTGGCCCTTCTGCTGGCGATCAACCTGGCCGTCTGGATCTTCTTCGCCCACGAGACCGCACCTGGCCGCGACCTCGCGCGGACGGCCGCGACGCCACTCTGGGCCGAGATTGGCCGCGACCGGCCGGTGATCGTGGCAGTGGGCGACTACTACATCTTCGGCGACACCGAACACGGCTCCGAACCCCGGCGGATGATCCGGGCCTTCGAGATCAATTCCCCCACCGAACTCGACGCATGGCTGATGGACAACCCTGAATACCAGGGCCGCTACATCGACCTCGACACCTACTACACCCCGGTCGGCGCCACGCTGGCGCTGCGCGAGATCATGCCCCTGGTCCGCCAGGCGGCGGGCGGCGGCGACCGGGTGCGGGTAATCACCGCCTCGCAGCTGACGCCTGAGATGATGAAGACCAGCGACATCGTCTACGTGGGCTACCTTTCGGCGCTGCACGTCCTGCAGTCGTCGGTGTTCGAGCGCTCGCGCTTCACCATCGGCTCCACCTACGACGAACTGATCGAGCGGCGGACAGGGAAAAGCTTCGTCTCCGGCGCGGGCATAGCGCCCGGCGATCGTCCCAATCGCGACTACGGCTATCTGGCCAGCTTTCAGGGCCCCAACGGCGCCCACGTCCTCATCATCGCCGGGGCCCGGGACATCGGGGTGATGCAGACGGCCGAGGTCGCCGCCGACCGCGGGATGCTGGCCGGGCTGAAGCCTGCGGCCGACGGTTCGCTGGAGGCGCTCTACGAAGTCGACGGCGTCGGCCGGACCAACCTGCGGGCCATTCCGATCGCCCCGGCGCGCTGAGCGTCCGCCTTCAGGTTTGGTTCACCCGATGCAGGCCAGTTAGGATCATCCCCTCGGCCCTGACCCGCGTAACTGGAAGCCATGCGTCCGCTCCCCGCGCTTGCCGCCCTCCTGATCCTCGCCCCCTGCCTGGCCCAGGCCGCGCCGGAACCCCGTGGTCTGGCCGCCGCCTTCGGCAACACCGTCAAGGCGCTCTACCCGGATGGCAAATACCAGCACATGTGGTTCCGCGCCGACGGCGGCTGGGAGGCGATCGGCCGGCGCGGCAAGTTCTCGGCCGGCAAGTGGACCGTGAATGACCAGAAGGTCTGCCTGAAACAGACGCGACCGTTCCCGGCCCCCTTCCGCTACTGCACGGAGTTCCCCTCGACCGGCGGCGTGGGCGCGGTGTGGACCTCGCGTGACTGGCAGGGCGAGCCGATCCGGCTGACGGTGGTGAGGGGCATCGAGCGCCCGGCGAAAGCGCCCTAGTCCGCGGCGCGGACGTCCGGTGTTCCGGCATCGGCACGCCACTGGTCGGCCACCGCCCGGGTCACGCTCTGCATGAAGGCCAGCCGCTCGGGCACGGGCTTGCGGGTCCGCCGCATCATCACCGCCACGGCGTAGATGTGGCCGTCGGGGGCGGTCAGCAGGCCGACATCGTTGATGCCCACCGAATAGCCCTGGAAGTCCTGTCCGGTGCCGGTCTTGTGCGCGATGGACCACCCATCCGGCAGACCGCCCTTCAGCCGTCGTGGACCGGTCCGCGCGGCCTGCATCAGGCCGGTGAGACGGGCCGTGGAGGCTTCGGACAGCAGCTCGCCACGGGCCAGGCCCGCCAGCGCCGCGGTGATCGCCGCCGGGGCGGTCCCGTCCAGCGGGTGATCGAGGTAGGCGGCCATGGCCGCCTCGCGCTCGGCCATCGGCAGGGCGGCGCGCGCGGCCTGGAAGTTCCAGCCGATCCCGTAGTCAGGTTGCCAGACCAGGCCCGCGGTCAGCGCCTGCAGATCGCGTTCGTAGGCGCCGACCCTTACCGAGGTCAGGCCCATCTCGCGCAGCTCGGCGGCGACGCCCTCGGGACCGCCCAGTTCGCGCATCAGGCGGTCGTTGGCGGCGTTGTCGCTCTCGACCAGGGCGCGGTGCAGAAGCTCGGAGATCCGCGTCTGGTAGCCATCCGGCCCGATCCTGTAGGCGACCGGCTGGAAGAAGACAGAACGGTCCGACTCGGTCAGGGTCACCGCGCCCTCGGGGTCGATCCGGCCCTGGTCGGCGGCGCGCATCAGCGCGATGGCGACCCACAGCTTCGAGACGCTCTGCTGCGGGTAGGGCCGGTCCTGATCGACGCCGGCGGTCCAGCCCCGGGTCACGTCGGTCACCGCCACGCCGACCGGTTCGCCATAGGCCGCGGCCAGGTCGTCCAGTTGCGCCTGCAGCGCGGCGGGCGCGGGCGGCGCCTTGGTCCGGAGAATCTCGAATCGGGTCTGCGTCAGCACGCCGGAGGTCAGGCGGGTCGCACGATCGGCCGAGGCCAGCCCGCCCACGAGAGCGGCCGCGGCGACCAGGGCGCCGACAGCGAGTCCACGCCGGCCCTTCAGATGCCGCAAGCCCTTCAAGAACACCTCGTTCAACTCAGCCGTGGTCATGGCCGTGGTGGGGGTCATGGTCGCCAGCGCTCCCACGCACTTCCACCGTCACATGCGACAGCCCCGCCAGTCCAGCGAGGCGGGCGTGGTAGGCGGCCGCGGGCTGCGGCGGATCTGCGGCGATGATCGCGATCACGGCATGGTGCCCGGGTCCCAGGCGCCAGAGGTGCAGGTCGATCACCTGCTCGCCCTGGTCCGACAGCCGCCGGCGGACCTCGGCGGTCAGGTCAGGCGAGGGGTTGATGTCCAGCAGAGCGGCGCCGGCCCGCCGCATCAGGCTCCAGGCGAAGTGTGCGACAAGAGCCGCCGACAGCAGGCCCGCCAGCGGATCGGCCATGGCCCAGCCCAGTTCCCGTCCGGCCAGCAGCGCGGCGAGCGCCAGGACGGAGACCGCGGCGTCCGCCGTCAGGTGCAGATGCGCGGCCGAAAGGTTCAGGTCGCCCTGGGGATCGTTGCGCGACGCCGCCACTCGCGTGGGCCGCAGCAGCCAGATGCAGACGAGGTTGACCACCAGTCCGCCGGCGGCGATCGGCAGGGCGTCGCTGAAATGGACATCCTCCGGGACGAACAGTCGAACCACGCTCTCAACCGCGATCAGCACCGCGGTCACCGCCAGCACCACAGCGTTGGCGAAACCGGCGAGGTAGCCCAGCTTGCCCGTGCCGAAGCTGAAGGCCGGGTTGCCCGCATGGCGCCGGGCCATGGCGTAGGCAAGCGAGGCCACAACCAGGGCGGCCACGTGGGCGCCCATGTGCAGGCCGCTGGCGGTGAGCGCCAGGGAACCGGTCGTCGCGCCCCCCGTCACCAGGGCGATCAGCGTCGCCAGGCAGATGACGGTGACAAGCCAGGTCCGACGCTCATTGCGTCGATGGTCCGCGCCCAGATAGGTGCGGTTCTCCCGGAAGGCGTCCAGGGGCGTCGTTTCGGGGGTCCCGGAGGGCTCGGCCGCTGTCATTTGTTACTTTATAACGCTCAATCGGATCAAGACTAGCCCACCGAAGCCCACTTCATAAGTCGGCGTCATGGTCCTACATGGACGCCATGAGCGAGACCCTCACCAGCAAGATCCCCGTCACCGTCCTCACCGGCTACCTCGGCGCGGGCAAGACCACCCTCCTGAACCGGATCCTCTCGGAGGACCACGGCAAGACCTATGCCGTGATCGTAAACGAGTTCGGCGAGATCGGCATCGACAACGACCTGATCGTCGGCGCCGACGAAGAGGTGTTCGAGATGAACAACGGCTGCGTCTGCTGCACGGTGCGCGGCGACCTGATCCGGGTGCTCTCGGGCCTGATGAAACGCAAGACCCGCTTCGACGGTATCATCGTTGAGACCACGGGCCTGGCTGATCCGGCGCCGGTCGCCCAGACCTTCTTCGTCGACGAGGACGTCCGCGCCCGCACCGAGCTGGACAGCGTCACCACGGTGGTGGACGCAAAGCACCTGCCGCTGCGCCTGAAGGATTCCCGCGAGGCCGCCGAACAGATCGCCTTCGCCGACCAGATCATCCTCAACAAGACCGACCTCGTCACCGAGGCCGAGCTAGCCGAGGTGGAAAAAGCCATCCGCACGCTCAATCCGATGGCGCCGATCCGCCGGGCGCAGCGCTCGAACGTTCCGCTGGACGCGATCCTGGGCCGGCACGCCTTCGATCTGGCCCGGATCAACGAGCTGCAGCCGGACTTCCTGAACCCGGCCCACGGCGAGGCCGGTCATGTGCACGACGAGCACTGCGATCATGATCACGACCATCATCACCACGTGCATGACGAGAACTGCGACCATGATCATGATCACGGGCATGCCCACATCCACGATCACGTGGCCGAAAGCGGCATCTCCTCGATCTCGCTGACGTCGCAGAAGCCGATCGACGCCAACCGCATCACCGCCTGGCTGAACAATGTGCTGCAGACGCAGGGGATCGATATCCTGCGCGCCAAGGGCATCATCGACATCAAGGGCGAGGAGCGGCGGCTGGTCTTCCAGGCCGTGCACATGATCCTGGAAGGCGATTTCCAGGGGAACTGGAAGGCCGGCGACAGCCGCTATTCACGGCTGGTCTTCATCGGTCGCAACCTGGACGAGGCCGCCCTGCGCGCCGGCTTCGAGAGCTGTATCGCGGCCTAGGCCGCGCCGGCGTAGGCGGCGCTGGAGACCAGTTGCTTCAGCTTGGATTCGGCCACCACTTCAGGCCGTAGCATTCCGCACCATTCGACGATGCGGCCGCCGCGCCATTCCAGGACCAGTCGACGGCCTTCCAGCCGGTAGCGGCCCCGATGCGTCCGGGGGCCGACGGCGACCTGAACAGATTCCCACATCGTACGTGCGCCTTTGCGCTGGTGAACGGGGCCGTTCTGGCCCCACCGATGGGCGCATGGTGAACGACCACGGTTTCGGGACGATTAATCCTGAATCGGTCGCTCACCCTGCGCGTCGGGGTGGTCAGAATTCCTCGCCGACCAGGGCCACGCGGTCGAAGCCGCTGGCCCGCAGGCGGTTCATTACCCGCATGAAGGCGCCGTAGCTGACCCCCTCATCGGCCCGGAGGTAGATCCGCTGGGCCGTGGGGTCGGGTCCGAGCGCGGCGGCCGCGGCGGACGGGAGGTCGGCCAGGGTGGTCGCCTGCTCGCCCACATAGACCCGCCCCGCCAGGGTCAGGCTGACAACCAGCGGCGGCTGCGTGGTCTGCGGCGCGGCCTGGGCCTGCGGCAGGTCCACCTTCACCGAGACGGTCGAGACCGGCAGGGCCACCATGAAGATGATCAGCAGGACCAACATCACGTCGACAAAGGGCGTCACGTTGATGTCGGCGTTCTGCGGAATGGTCCAGGGTGAGGCGTGGGCTGAAAGGGATGCGGCCATGGGACGGCTCCAGAGAATTACACTCGTAAGATATTACATTCGTGCAATTCCGCAAGCCTCTCCGCAAGCGCCCATGAAAAAGCCCGCCGGGGTATCCCCCGACGGGCCGTTCCGAATTCGGTTCGAAGGGCTGGCTAGAGCTCTTCGTTGATCAGGGCCACCTGATAGAAGCCGTTGCCCTGCAGCGTGTTCATCACGGCCATGAAGTCCCCGTAGAGGACGTCGCGGTCGCCGCGGATGTAGACCCGCTGCTCGGTCACCGGCACTGCCGGGTCGTCACGCTGCAGCTGGAGCGACAGATCGCCGGTCAGGCGTTCCAGGCTCGTCGCCGTCTCGCCGATGAAGATCCGCTGGCCGCGCTGGATGTTGATCAGCGTCGGCTCCTTCACGATGGTGCCGGGGGGCGGCGGGATCGCCGGAGGCAGGTCCAGCTTGATCGAGACCGTCGCGGCCGGGATCGACACCATGAAGATGATGAGGAGCACGAGCATCACGTCCACGAAGGGCGTGACGTTCATGTCAGAGTTCTGGCCGAGGTCGAACTTACCGCCCGACTTGCCGCCGACTTTCGCCGCCATACCTAGAAATTCCTTCCCAGAAGCCCGTTCTCGCGAGCCTGTCCCCGGACCATTGGCAAGCCGGTAAGAGGTTGTAAAGCCGAAAGCGCGGGAACGCCGTTCCGTTCACAGAAACGCCCCGCGCTTGCCCGCTGGCGCCTCAAGGCTCTAGACCGATGGCATGACTTTCAGCTTCGATGCCTATGTCACTGCGGCCCTGTTCGACCGCGCCGGCCGCGCCGCCTTCGCCCTGGGTGACGGGACGGTCCGCTTCGAGGGGGGCGAGACCGTCGAGGCGCACGACGGGGCCATCCTCTCGGCCTGCCTGCCGCCCTCGGGCGACGGCCTGCTGACGGGGGGCGATGACGGGCGCGTGGTTCTGTCCACGCCCGCCGGGGCGACCGAACTGGCGAGGATTCCCGGCCGGTGGATCGATTCCGTGGCCGCTTCGGCCGAATCGAAGCTGATCGCTTTTTCAGCAGGGCGTGAACTGCACGTGCGCGACCTGGCCGACCCGGCCTTCTCCCGCACCTTCGTCCACGAGAAGTCGGTGGCCGACGTGGCCTTCGATCCCAAGGGGCGGCGCCTGGCGGTGGCCACCTATGGCGGGGTCTGGTTCTGGTATGCCCGGATCGCCGACCAGAAGCCGGCGATCTACAAGTGGGCCGGCAGTCATGTGGGCGTCTGCTGGAGCCCCGACGGCAAGTTCCTGATGAGCGCCATGCAGGAGAACCAGCTTCATGGCTGGCGGGTGGCCGACGAGAAGAACCTGCGGATGGGCGGCTATCCGGCCAAGGTGAAGTCCATGGCCTTCATGTCCAAGGGCGCGCTGATGGCCACTTCCGGCGCCAACGGGGCGGTCTGCTGGCCGTTCGCCGGCGCCACCGGACCGATGGGCAAGCAGGCGGCCGAGATCGGCTACGACGACGCGGCCGTCTCGACCCGGATCGCCACCGCCCCTGACAGGACCTGGCTTGCCGCGGGCCTCGATGACGGCCGGGTCTGGGCCGCGGACGTCACGGGCGAGCGGATCGTGCCGATCAAGGCCGAGAAGGGCGCGGCGATCTCGGCCCTGGCCATGAGCCCGGATGCGAAACGGGTGGCCTGGGGCGACGAGGACGGCGCCGCCGGGGTTTCGGAGATCGCGTGACGCCGCCGCCCACCCCCAGTCCTGAACGTCTGGAACGGGTCGAGAGGATGCGGGGCTATTTCGCCCTGCAGCTCTCGCTCGCGCGCCGGATGTCGGACCTGACAGGCGAGCCGCTCGGCGCCACGACGCTCCGGTACACAAACTTCCACCGCCGGTTCGGCTTCGGCCGATGGACGGGCGAGGCCGCCGCGGGCTGGACAGTCTACGCGGAGGCGCTGGACGCCGCGGCGGACGCCGGGGCGCAACTGTCGCTGGCCTGCGAGATGTTCCTGCGGGCGCCGGACGAGCATGGCCATGAGACGGGCCGGCACGCCTTCGGCTGCTTTGCCTGCGAACCTCCGAAGGCGGACGGCTCGGTGAACATCCACTTCCTGAACCTCGACACCGACGCCGGGGGCGGGCCCCTGGCGGCCGCGAAGCTGTCGCGCCGGCAGGCCGAGATAGCCGCCATGGTCCGGTTCCTTCGCGAACGCTTTCCCGAGGTGACCCATATCCGGGGGCGGTCGTGGCTCTATCACCTCGCCGCATACCGGCGCGTCTTCCCCCCTGCCTATGTCGACTCGCGCACCCCCTACGACGGACCGGTCACCCTGCATGGTAACGGCCTGTGGGGGCAGACCATCGACAGCTGGGAACGCGTCCGGCCCGATGTTGCGCAGGCGCTGACCGCCGCCCTGCCCGGGATGGACCCGCAGGCCCCCTGGAAGGTGTTCCCGCTCCAGGGACTGGCCACGGTCGCGCCGCTCTCCGCCTTCGAAACCTTCTATGGCCTGGGCGCGTAGCGGCTGCCCGGGACCCAGGATGGCCGCTGCGGCGCATTCCCGACTGTCTCGACGAGCTTGTAGAAGAAGCGGTGGAAGTCGGCGGCGGCCTGGAAGTCCATCGGCTGATCTATGTCGTCCTGGGGCCGGTGGTAGCGGACCTGGTACCATTCCCGGTAACGACGCTCGGCCTCTGTGCCGGGCTCATAGCCGAAGATGAAGCCGGTGGCCGGCACGCCGATCTGCATGAACGGGTAGTGGTCGGCCCGGGTCAGCAGGCTGCGTTCGGGCTCCGGGTCAGGCTGCAGCCGGATTCCCATCGACCCCGCGACCGCCTTCGCCGTCGCGCCCAGGGTGCTTTCATCGATCGCCAGCATGGTCATCAGCTTCAGCGGGAACAGCGGCCGCAGCTGGTCCAGGTTGAGGTTGGCGACCAGCGAGTCCTTCGGCACGGTGGGATGGCTGGTGAACCAGTAGGCGCCCAGCAGGCCCTTTTCCTCGCCGGTGAAGGCCGCCAGCAGCACGCTGCGCTTGAGGGGCTTGCCGCGATGGGTCTCGGCGAACCGGATCAGGGTGGCCACATAGGCCGCGTCGTCGAGGGCGCCGTTGTAGAGCCGGTCGCCACCTACGGGCTCACCGTAGCCATAGCCGTCGAGGTGGGCCGACAGCACCAGGTGCTCGGCGGCCAGCTTCGGATCGGCGCCCGGCAGCACCGCCAGGACGTTGGTGGCCGTGTAGTCCCGGGTGCTCACCTTGAAGCTGGCCTTGAGCCGGGCGGGCAGGTCGAAGGGCGTCAGGGGCTGCTGTGCGCCGCCGGACGCCAGCACCGCCGCGCCGTCCTGGCCCGACCCGGCCGTCATCTCGGCGAAGGCCTCGGCGCTAAGGGTCATGACCACGAAGCCGCCGGTCGCGGGCGGGGGCCTGTCGGCAAGCGTGATGGTACGCGCATAGGCGGCCGGCCAGCGGAACGGCTCGATGGTGAAGCCCGGGTCGTCCACCTGGATCAGCGCCACGGCGCCCGCCGCCTGGGCGTTTCGCACGCGCTCGGCGCTCGTGGTAAGGCCGGTCCGGCGGGTATTCAGGCAGGCAACGGCCTTGCTCCGGGCGAGGGTCAGGTCCTCGGCCCGGCAGTAGCCCCCGAACATCAGCGGCGCGTCGAGAGACTTGGGCAGGTCGTCGGCCGCCCGTACGCTGAACTGCTGCAGGAACCGAAGCGGCGTCCCGCCGCCGCCGTCGCGCAGCACCGAGACCTCGGCGGCCTCGACGCGGCTTTCGTGGACCGGGAAGCTCTGGAAGAAGGTTCCGTTGTCGCCCGCTGGCTTAAGGCCGGCGGCCCTGAACCGTTCAGCCACCCATCGCCCGGCCCGGTCGTGGCCGGGTGAGCCGATGTCGCGGCCTTCCATGGCATCTGACGAGAGGTGTTCGGTGATCCTCCACCATGCACGGGTGTCAGCGTCCCTGATCGTACGGGTGCGCGGTTCGGCAATGGCCGGGAGGGCAACGGCGGCGAGAAGGGCGGCGAGGATCAGGGCGGTTCGGCGCATGGGCCACGCTCCCAGACCCGCGACCCCGCCGCAAGGGCTCAGAGCCGGGCGAGGTCCAGGCGCGGCGCCGTCCGCGCGCGGCCCTGTCGCCGGTCCATCCGCCGGATCTCGCCGAAGGTGGCGTGCGGGTGGGCCCGGACCAGGGTGCGGAACTGCGCCAGCCAGGTCGGCCCGATCAGCAGGGCGACGCCGGCCATGTCGCCCGCGAAGTCGTGCAGCGACATCTCGCGGCCGACCAGCGCCTGGGCCATCTCGCTGGCGACGCCGAGGCCGGCCAGAGCCCAGGCCAGGTCAGAGGTCCGCGAACGGGGCAGGGCGCCCATCATCAATGCGCCCAGACCATAGAACAGCAGGCCGTGGGCCACGGTGTCCGGGAACGGCAGGTGCAGGTCGTCGTACCGGAACGGTCCTGTCAGGGCGACAAGCGCCAGAAGGCCGCAGAGGAGGCCCGCCGCCCGGACGGCGGTCATCAGTCTGTGCGGCGTGAGCGGCATGACCCCACTCTGGCCCGCCGTGGTGAAAGCCCGGTCAAGACTTAGGGTGAACGATCCCTCAAGACGTCCGGGGCGTCAGCGTCCGCGCCACGCCGACCGCGATCAGCGCCTGGCCGCCGAAGTAGAGGCCCCAGACCGCCAGGCCCATGGGGAAGCCGTCCAGCGCGTGCCGGCCGGTGCGCAGGAAGATCAGCAGGTCGGAGACGGCGAACATGACGGCGCCGAGGGCCACCAGGGTGCGCGGGAACCGGCTCAACCAGGCGGCGGCGGTCATGGCCGCCAGGCCGCCGGCATAGATCGCGATCAGGCCCGCGCCATCGCGCCCGACCGGCAGCAGGTAGGCGATGGCCGGAATCGCGACCAGCAGGGCAAGGCCGGCCGCCCAGTCCCTGGCCGTCGGACCCGGCCGCCGGTTCCGCAGGTAAAGGGCTATGGCGGTCAGGTGTCCTGCCAGGAAGGCGAAGGCGCCGGTGACCAGGCCGTGGGTCTCCAGCAGCACATCGCCCAGCGCGCCGAACGCCAACACCGCCGCCAGCAGCCAGCCGTCTCTCCCCCGGGCGCTGACGGCGGCGTAGACGGCCAGCAGGGCCACGCCGGCGCCTTTCCAGGCGGTCGACGCGCCGGGGGGCAGGTCCAGGAACCAGGAGCCGATGTAGCTGACGCCCGCGACGAGGGCGGCGATCAGGACCAGGCGGGCGACCTTCATTCGAACCCCTTCAGCTCGCACCACGCCTCCACGGGGTCGCGCTCGGAGCGCCATCCGTTGATGGCGTGGTCGGGGTCGCGATAGCCCAGCGCCATGCCGGAAAACACCATGTGGTCGTCGGGCAGGCCCAGATGGAAGGCCACGGTCTTCGGATAGCGGGCCCAGTACTCCTGGGCGCAGGTGTCGAGGCCCTGCTCCACCGCCAGCAGCATGACGGTCTGCATGTACATGCCCACGTCGGACCACTGGGGCGGGCCCAGCTTGCGGTCGAGGCAGAAGAACAGGCCGACGGGCGCCCCGAAAAGCTCGGTGTTCCGCGCCAGCCAGCCCAGCCGGGTGCGCTTGTCCTCACGAGGGACGCCGACGCTTGCGTAGAGCTGCTCGCCATTCTCGAAGCGGCGGGTGCGGAAGGGGTCCCAGAGGTTGGGCGGATAGACGTCGTATTCCGGGGTCTCGCCCATGGGATTGGCCGCCGCGGCCGCCTTCAGGTCCTGCAACGGCAGGCCACTCAGGGCATAGACCCGCCAGGGCTGCAGGTTGCCGCCGGACGGCGCGCGGGCGGCCTTGCCCAGGATGTCCGCCACCAGGGCCGCGGGGACGGGGTCGGGCCGGAAGGCCCGCACGGAGATTCGCCGCTCAACGGCCTCGGACACGTTCATGCTCGCCCACCTGTCTTGTCGTTCCGAATCGCGACTAGCATCCCCGCGCAAGGTCAAGGCAAGCAGCACGTGGCGAGACGCGGCAAGGGCAAAGGCGGGTTTGGCGGGTTCGTCGCAAGGTCGATCCGGGCGCTGGTCATCGCCGGCCTGATCGTCTTCGTCATCGGCCCGGTGGTGATGGTGGCCGTCTACCGCTTCGCGCCACCGCCGATCACCATCCTGATGGTCCAGCGGATGGCCGAGGGCAAAGGCCTCGAGCGCCAGTGGCAGCCGATGGAGCGAATCTCGCCCAATCTTGTCCGGGCCGTGATCGCCGCGGAGGACGCGCGCTTCTGCGAACACCACGGCTTCGATTTCGAGGCGATCCAGAAAGCCTTCGCCGCCAATGAGTCCGGGAAGAAGCTGCGCGGCGGCTCCACGATCAGTCAGCAGACCGCCAAGAACGTCTTCCTCTGGCCGGGCCGCGACTGGGTGCGAAAGGGGCTCGAGACCTGGTTCACCGCCCTGATCGAGGTCGGCTGGGGCAAGCGGCGGATCATGGAGGTCTATCTGAACTCCATCGAATGGGGTCCGGGCGTCTATGGCGCCGAGGCCGCCGCGCAGAAGAACTTCCGGGTTCCGGCCAGTCGGCTGACCGTCGCCCAGTCGGCGCGGCTGGCGGCTATCCTGCCCAGCCCGCTGAAGTGGAAGGCGGCCAAGCCCGGCCCCTACGTTCAGCGCCGCTCGGGCAAGATCACCCGCAACGCCCGCGCGGTGCGCCGCGAGGGCCTGACCGCCTGCGTGCTCTAGACGCCGGGCGGCCGCGCAACCGCGGCATTTGGTCCTGCGTCAGGAACCATGGGGTGAGCCGCCCATTGCCAAGTTATGGGCACAGTTATTCGCGTAAATTCAATAAGTTATATTCCCGACATAGGGGGCGTGCTGCGGCTGGGGCTGGTGACCCTTGCGGGCTTCGGGCTGGCTGCCCCGGCCGCGCACGCCGCCTGCGAGACCCACTTCAGCCGCGTCGCCATGGCCATGTCCAGCCAGGTTCCGCCCGAGGCGGCCGGTCGTCTGCACA
Organism: Pseudomonadota bacterium; assembly: GCA_963205005.1. GTDB lineage: Bacteria > Pseudomonadota > Alphaproteobacteria > Caulobacterales > Caulobacteraceae > Phenylobacterium. Next base: position 10,211 of record CAUJHW010000150.1, on the reverse strand, counting down.
TGGTGCGTGTCGCGCCCGCCGCGACGCCGACCCCGAAGCGCCGCCCCGCCGCTGTGAGGTCCGCGAGCCGGCCCCGACCGGCCGCGCACAGGGTGCGCCACGCCGGAGTTAGAGCGCCCCAGGCCCGCCGCGCCGCGGCGCGGCGTGTCGCGACCGCCGCCGCGCCTGCGCCAGCGGAGATGCCGCGCCCGCCGGCCTTCGCCGCGGCTTCCACAGCTCCGGCCCCCGTTGCGGCGCCGGCCTTCGCGCTCATCAAGATCACCACCTGCGACACCGGCGGCCCATCCGTTGTCCCGCTGATTCCGATGCCGGCCTCCGCATCGCCGCCGCAGGCTGGCCAGACACCGATCGACATGCCGCCTTCCTGGATCGACGAAGCTCCTGTCCTCGTGGGCGGCTACGGCCCCGGGTCGGGTCCCGGCCCCGGCCTTCCGCCGGGAGGTCCGGGAATCTTTCTCCCGCCGCTCGGTCCCGGCGGGCCGGTGGGGGCCGTGCCCGAACCGGGCGCCTGGATGCTGATGATTCTTGGCTTCGGCGCGGTGGGCTGGCGGTTGCGACAGCGGCCCGGCAGGGAACGTCTCGCCCACCCCGGGGTTGAAGTCCTCCCCACTCGAAAGGACATCCCATGAAAGTCAGCGAAGCCATGACCGCACAGGTGGCGACCGCCACCCCGCAGACGACCATCGCCGAGGTCGCCCGCACCATGGCGCAGATCGAGAGCGGCGCCGTGCCGGTGATGGAGGATGGCAAGGTTGTCGGCCTGATTACCGACCGCGACATCGTCATCCGCGTCGTCGCCAAGGGCGACTCCGTTGACGGCCCGGTTTCCGAAGTCATGAGCGACGACGTGGAGAGTTGCAGCGAGGACGACAACGTCGCCGACGCCGCGGCCAAGATGGGCAACCACCAGATCCGCCGCCTCGTGGTGCTCAACGATCAGGGCAAGCTGGCCGGCATCCTGTCCCTCGGGGACATCGCCCAGGACTACGGCGCCAAGGCGGTCGGCAAGACCCTCGAGGAGATCTCGGCCGAACCGGCCACGCACTGATTCCGCGAACCGTCGGAAACCGATCCGGCGCCCGGCGCGTTTCCTGCGGCGAAGCTTGCCGGCAGCCGCTGGCGATCGGCTTCCACTGGGGAGATCCTGAATGAATCCGAAGATCATCGCGGCGGCGGGACTGTGCGCCGTGCTCCTGGCCGCCTGTTCGCAGACGACCGAAAACAAGGCGGCGGAGGCCACCGACACCGCGGGCGTCGCCGCCGGCCAGGCCGGTGACGCCATGCAGTCAGCGGGCAGTGACGCGGTCGCCAACACCGAGGCGGCCGCAGCCAACGCCTCGGCCGCGGCCAGCAATGCGGCGGACGCCACGGCAGACGCCGCCGGCGTCGCGGCTCGCAAGGCAGACGCCGCGGCCGATGCCGCCGCCAAGCAGAACTAGGGTTCCATGGCCGTCCGGGGCCCCTGGCGCGAGCCGGGGCCCCGTTCGTTCACCCCATCGGGTAGAGGATATCCGTCGACACCGCGTCGATCTGCTTCATCACCCCGGCATCGAGAGTCAGGTCGCCGGCGGCGAAGATGTCGTCCAGCTGGTCCTCGCGCGTCGCGCCGACGATGGTCGAGGCCACGAAGTCGTGCTGCTTGCTCCAGGCCGTCGCCAGGGTGACCGGCGAGATCCCGGCTTCGGCGGCGATGGCGGCGAAGCGGGCTGTGGACGCCAGCGACTTGTCGTTGACGAACCGCTGAGCCATCGCCGCCTGGCGACCGCCGATCTTCAGATAGTTCGAGAAGCGCGCGCCTTCGGGCCGTGCGCCATCCTGGTACTTGCCCGACAGCACCCCGCCGCCCAGCGGCGAGTAGGGGATCAGGCTTACGCCTTCCTGACGGCAGACCTGGGCCAGCTCGTCCTCGAACCGGCGGTTGTTCAGGCTGAAATTGTTCTGGATGGTCTCGTAGCGGGCCAGGCCCTCACGCTCGGAGACCGAGAGGCTCTTCATGAGGCCCCAGGAGGTCTCGTTGCTGCAGCCGATCACCCGCACCTTGCCGGCCTCGACCAGGTCGTCCAGCGCCCGCAGCGCCTCTTCATACCGCGCGCCATGATCCGGCCAGTGGGTCTGGTAGAGGTCGACATAGTCGGTCTGCAGGCGCTTGAGGCTGGCTTCGACGGCGCGGACGATGTTGTGGCGGTCAAGCGCGGTCATCCCCGCCCGCTGGGATGACTTCAGCCACCCGTGACTGGGGCCCGAAACCTTGGTGGCGATGATCAGCTCGTCGCGGCGCTTGGTCTTCATCCAACGGCCGACGATCTCTTCCGTCGTGCCCGCCCATTCCTCCTTCGGCGGAACCGGATAGTTCTCGGCCGTGTCGAAGAAGTTGATCCCGGCTTCCAGCGACCGGTCGAGGATACGGTGGGAGGTCTTCTCGTCGGCCTGGGAGCCGAAGGTCATGGTCCCCATGCAGATGGCTGACACGACAATGGGGCTCTTGCCCAAACGCTTGGATTGCATCGTTGTCCGTTTCCTCGCTGGCCGTCCGCCTCGGTCTTTCCCGGGCGCGGAAGCGGGTTTAGCCGAGTTTTGACCGAACGCCAGAGGCGCGGGGAGGGCTTCGCCGGAGGCTGGGCGCTTGACCTTGCAATCTCGTTCCCCCAAATCCTCGACATCGAGCAAATTCCTCCCCCGAAGGAGCTTCCCATGCGCGTTGGCGTGCCTCGTGAGATCAAGCCGGACGAATATCGGGTCGGGCTGACGCCCACCGCGGTGCGTGAGTACGTCGCCCACGGGCACGAGGTGGTCGTGGAGATGGGGGCGGGCGACGGGGCCGGCTATTCCGACGCCCTCTACAAGCGGGCGGGCGCCACGGTGCTGCCCGGCGCCGAGGACGTCTTCGCCTCGGCCGAGCTGATCGTGAAGGTGAAGGAGCCGCAGGCGCCCGAATGGGCCCGGCTCAACAGCCGGCACATCCTGTTCACCTACCTGCACCTGGCGCCCGATCCGGCCCAGGCTGACGGCCTGCTGGCCTCGGGCTGCGCGGCGATCGCCTACGAGACTGTGACCGACCCGCAGGGCGGCCTGCCGCTGCTGGCGCCGATGTCGGAGGTGGCCGGGCGGATCGCGGTGTTCTCGGCGGGCGAGACCCTGCTGAAGCACAACGGCGGCATGGGGCTGTTGATCTCCGGCGTCCCGGGCGTGCCGCCGGCGCGCGTGCTGGTGCTGGGCGGCGGCGTGGTGGGCATGAACGCCGCGCGGATGGCGGCCGGACTGGGCGCCGAGGTGGTGATCGTCGAGCGCTCGATCCCGCGCATGCGCGAGCTGGACAACATGTTCCAGGGCCGCATCCTCACCCGCTATTCGACCCAGGACGCGGTGGAGGAGGAGATCCTCCGGGCCGACGTGGTGATCGGCGCGGTGCTGACCGCCGGCGCCTCGGCCCCGACGATGATCCGCCGCGCCGACCTGTCGCGGATGAAGCCGGGCTCGGTGCTGGTGGACGTGTCCATCGACCAGGGCGGCTGCTTCGAGACCAGCCGGCCGACCACCCACAAGGATCCGACCTACACGGTCGACGGCGTGGTCCACTACTGCGTGGCCAACATGCCGGGCGCCGCGCCGCGGACCTCCTCCGAGGCCCTGGTCCACGCCACCCTGCCGTTCGGGTTGCTGTTGGCGGACCACGGGCTCGACGCCCTGAAGGCCAATCGCCACCTCGCCAAAGGACTGAATGTCCTCAAGGGGCAGGTGACCCATCCGGCGGTTGCCGAGGCCCTCGGAAGGACTTTCGTCGATCCCTATGGCGCCTGGGCCTAGCCGCCCGGAAATAACCCCGTAACAATCGCCCCCACGCTTAGGCGCCAACGACTTCAAAGCTTGGGAGGCTTCGCCATGTGCGACGACGATATCCACGTAGGCCTGATCCACGATCCGACGGTTTCGCGCCGGACCTTCGGCCTGATGACCGCTGCGGTGGCGGGCCTGGGCTCCGCCGCCCATGCCCAGGCGGGGGTCACGGAAAAGGACGTCGAGGTGAAGACCGCCGATGGCGTCGCCGACGCGGCCCTGTTCTATCCCTCCAAGAAGGGAACCTGGCCCGCGGTCCTGATCTGGACCGACATCGCCGGTTTGCGTCCGGCGTTCCGCGAGATGGGCCGCCGTCTGGCCAGCCAGGGCTATGTGGTGCTGGTCCCCAATCCCTTCTACCGCTCGGTGAAGGGTGTGGTGGCGAGCCCCGGCTTTGACTTCGCAAACCCCACCGACCGCGCCCGGGTAATGGGCTACCGCGCCGCCATGACCAATGACGGGGTCGACCGCGACGCCGCGGCCTACATCGCCTTCCTCGACGCCCAGCCGCAGACCAACAGGAAAAAGAAGGTCGGCGTGCAGGGCTACTGCATGGGGGGGCCGCTGAGCTTCCGGACCGCCGCTGCGGCCCCGACACGCATCGCCGCGGTCGGCAGCTTCCATGGCGGCGGCCTGACCACCAAGAACCCGGACAGCCCGCATCTGCTGATCCCGAAGACCAACGCCGGCTATCTGGTCGCCGTGGCTCAGAACGACGACAAGCAGCAGCCGGATTCCAAGGACATCCTCAAGGCGGCCTTCGCCGAGGCGAAGAAGTCGGCCACGGTCGAGGTCTATCCGGCCAACCACGGCTGGTGCGTCAAGGGCAGCGCGGTCTACGACGAGGCCGCCGCAGAGAAGGCGTGGGCCGAGCTGAGCAAGCTCTATAAGACCCAGCTGGGCTGACGTTTTCCGGTCCCGCCTCCCCCCGGGGAGGCGGGCGCCGGGAAAGTCCGCGTTAACCATGATCGGCGACAGTGGAGGCTGAGGAGACCCATGCCTTGGCCGCCATCGCCATGCCCAAACTCAAGCTGCCCGCGCTGAAGATCCCGGGGCTGGATGTCCGGGCGATCGCGAAGAACCCTGCCGTGGGTCTGGGCGCGGCGGCGCTGGTGTTCGCCGGCGCGGTCTACGCGCTAATCGGCCTTGTCGGACCCATGGGCGGCGAGGCGGCGCCGCAGCTTTCGCTGGACGCTGCGTTCCGCAAGGCGCCGGCCGGATGGCGCGAAGCCCTCAAGCCCGCGCATGGCGCGCCGCACGCCCATTCGGACGTCGTGCGGCTCTCCGAGCGGCCGCTGGCGCCGCAGGCGGCTGTCGCTGGCCATGCGCCGCTCCCGTCAACCTTCGCGGGCGGCCCCCTGCCGGTCGCCCCGATCCCCGGCTTCTTCGCCCCGGGACCGGCCGGGCCATTGCCGATCATCGCGACCGACGGCCGTACGCCGGCTCAGGCCTATGCCCGGCCGTTCATCTCCAGCGGCCGACCCAAGGTGTCGCTGATCGTTGGCGGCCTGGGCCTCAACAGCCGCGCCACCCTCCAGGCGATCGAGACCCTGCGCCCGGAGATCACCCTGTCGTTCGTGGTCTATGCCGAGGGCCTGCAGGGCTGGATCGACATGGCACGCGCCCGGGGGCACGAGGTGCTGCTCGAGACGCCCATGGAGCCGGAGAATTATCCGGAGAACGATCCGGGCCCCTACACCCTGATGACCGAGGGCCAGCCGCCGGAAACCGTGAAGAGGCTGGAGTGGATCCTGTCCCGGGCCAGCGGCTACTTCGGCCTGACCAACTACCTGGGCTCGCGCTTCCTCAAGAGCGCGCCGGCCTACGACGCCTTCGCCAGCACCGTGCGCGGCCGCGGCCTGGCATTCATCGACGACGGGGCGGCAGCCGGCAAGGGCGGGGGTCTGCCCCGGGCCACGGCCGAGCGGGTGATCGACGACAGGCTCTCCGGTTCCGCCATTGACCAGCAGCTCTCGGCCCTGGAAGCCGCCGCGCTCCAGCGTGGGCAGGCCCTGGGCTCGGGCTTCGCCTATCCGGTCACGCTGGAGAAGGTTGCGGCGTGGGCCAACGGGGTGGAAACCCGGGGTTTCCAGTTGGCCCCCGCGTCTGCCCTGACCGCCCGGAAATGACCGATCTTCCGCACTACCGGCCCAACGTCGGCGTCGTCCTGTTCCACCCGGACGGCCGGGTCTGGCTGGGCCGACGCGCCCATACCCCGCCGCCACACAACTGGCAGTTCCCGCAGGGCGGCGTGGATGCAGGCGAGGACTTCGAAACCGCGGCCCGCCGCGAACTGGCCGAGGAGACCGGGGCGGTCAGCGCCAGCTATCTGGGCCGCACGGACGGCTGGATCGTCTATGACTTCCCCGACGATGCCGCAGGGGCCAAGGCCGCCCGTGGTTTCAAGGGCCAGAAGCAGGTCTGGTTCGCATTCCGATTTGACGGGGACGAGGCGGAGTTCGACCTCCAGGCCCACCATGAGCCGGAGTTCGAAGCCTGGCGCTGGGGATACCTGGCCGAGGCGCCTTCCCTTATCGTGCCCTTCAAACGGGCGGCCTATGAGACGGTCGCCAGGGCTTTCGCCCCGTTCGCGGCCACCGGCGGCCCGTCGGCCTGATTCCTTCAACCGGACGCGCGCTTTCCGTCTAGGATCGCCGCCCGGGATTTCATTCCGGCGAGGAGCCGCAATGCCTACTGTCGTCATGGTCCACGGCGCCTTCTGCGGCGGCTGGGCGTTCGATCGCTTCCGCGAGCCCTTCGAGGCGCGGGGCTGGACGGTCCATGCGCCGGATCTGCCGGGGCGGGGGCCTGGCGTCTCGCCGGCCGGCCTGTCGATGTCCGACTACGTGAAGAGTATCGTGAAGCTGTGCGAGGGGCTGCCGGAGCGGCCGGTCCTGCTGGGTCATTCCATGGGCGGTCTCGTCTGCCAGCTGGCGGCCCGGCGCAGCAACGCCCGCGCCCTGGCCCTGATCGCGCCCTCGGCGCCCTGGGGTGTCCACGGCTCGAGCATGGAGGAAGCCGTCACCGCCGTGGGCGTGACGCTCGCCGATCCCTTCTGGATGGGGGCGGTGAATCCCGACCGGGGGCTGATGCGCTCGCACGGGCTGGACCGGGTGCCCAAGGCCGAGCAGGCCGCGATCCTCGACCGCCTGTGCCCGGAAAGCGGGCGGGCGGTTCGTGAGGTGCTGAACTGGTGGCTGGACCCCTTCATGACCACGAGCGTGGGCGTGGGGAACCTGCCGATGCCGTCCCTGGCCATCGCCGGCCAGCGCGACGTGGTCCACCCGTCCGGCACGGTGCGCCAGACCGCCGAACGGATCGGTGCGGCCTATGCGGTGATGCCGGGGATGAGCCACTGGCTCATAGGGGAGGCGGGCTGGGAGGCGGTCGCCGACGCGACGCTGAGCTGGCTGGAAGAGGCCCTAGCCACGGCGGCCTAGAAACCAGCGGACGAGGCCGAAGGCCGAGACAAGGACCCACGAGCCTTCCATCGCCACCGCAGACAGGTTGAAGGCCTCGGTGAACAGCGAATAGAGGATCGCGCTGGCGCCCAGCAGGTTGGCCAGCAGGGAGATGGGTTGCCGCGGATCGAGGCGGCCGAGCGCCGCGCCCGCATAGGCGACCAGGATGACGAAGACGCCGCCGAGACCGACGGCGTCTGGAAGCGTCATCAGAACTTGCGTTCCTGGTACTGCATCGTCGCCGTGTCGTACTTGGCGTTCAGCGGGGTGTCGTCCGGCTTGCGCACCGTGGAGAAGTTCAGGCCGATGCTATCGGTGGCCGAGACGTATTCCCACGACCGGCGCACGCGCTTCAGGCCGTCAGGATCCTGCGCCTGGGTGTAATTGGCGGTGGGATCGAGCGGCGGCTGGTGCACAAAGGCCCAGACGTTCAGGGCCTTGGCCACTTCGACATCCTGCCCCATCGCATAGCGCAGCTCGGTCATGCACACGCTCTTGTTCGAGCCGGGCGGATACAGGATGACCGAATAGCCCTTTTCAGGGCCCAGCTGCTTGGACCAGGTCTGCTCGCGCTTGTTGAGCTTGAAGCCGTTGGCCTTGGCCACCTCGTCGAAGTTCTGGCCGCGCACCGACGGCACGCAGATCTTCTCGACGATGGCGATCGCCTCGGCGCCGGTGCCGGTGGTGGGCAGGGTCGGCGGCGGGGGCGCGGGTTCGGCCGGAGCTGCTTCCGCTGCGGGCGCCGCAGCCGGAGCCGGCGCGGCCGCAGCCGGCGCCGGCTGGGCGGCGGGATCCTGGGCATAGGCCGCGGTCGAAAGACCCGCGGCAAGGATCAGGCTGGAAAGGGCGAGACGCATGAAATTTCCCCTGGCTACGGCGCGGCATCAAACTTGACGCCTGAGGCCTAGGCAAGGCCTCAAGGCGTCAAATTTACGGTATTAAATTGTTTGCCTCTTAGTTGGCTTCCGCGGCGTGCTCAGCGAGGATCGTCAGCCCGTCCGGCGTCACATCGGCGAAACCGCCACGGACGTTGAAGACAGTTGTTGTTCCACCGTCGCGCACGCGCACAGGGCCTTCTTTCAGGGCGGTCATGAACGGCGCATGATTGGCCAGGACGCCGAAGTCGCCTTCGGAGCCCGGCGCATCCACCTGGTCCACCAGTCCGGAGAACAGTTCGCGTTCCGGCGAGACCAGGGAGAAGTGCAGCTTGTCGGCCATCTTGTCCCTTACGCTTCCTGCGCCAGCTGCTCGGCCTTGGCGACCGCGTCCTCGATGGTGCCGACGTTGAAGAACGCCGGCTCCGGCAGGTGGTCGTACTCGCCGTCGACCAGCGCCTTGAACGAGCGGATGGTGTCTTCCAGGCTGACCAGCACGCCAGGGGTGTTGGTGAACTGCTCGGCCACGTGGAAGGGCTGCGAGAGGAAGCGCTGGATCTTCCGCGCGCGGGCCACGATCAGCTTGTCCTCTTCGGACAGCTCATCCATGCCCAGGATCGCGATGATGTCCTTGAGCTGCTTGTAGGTCTGCAGGGTCTCCTGGACCCGGCGGGCGACCTGGTAGTGTTCCTCGCCGATCACCAGCGGGTCCATGATCCGCGAGGTGGAGTCCAGCGGGTCCACGGCGGGGAAGATGCCCTGCGAGGCGATGTCACGCGACAGCACGGTCGTCGCGTCCAGGTGGGCGAACGAGGCGGCCGGCGCGGGGTCGGTCAGGTCGTCGGCAGGCACGTAGATGGCCTGCACCGAGGTGATCGAACCCTTGGACGTGGAGGTGATCCGCTCCTGCAGGTTGCCCATCTCGGTGGCGAGCGTCGGCTGATAGCCCACGGCCGAAGGGATACGGCCCAGCAGCGCCGACACTTCCGAGCCGGCCTGGGTGAAGCGGAAGATGTTGTCGATGAACAGGAGCACGTCCTTGCCTTCCTGGTCGCGGAAGTACTCCGCCTGGGCCAGGCCGGTCAGGGCGACGCGGGCGCGGGCGCCCGGGGGTTCGGTCATCTGGCCGTAGACCAGGGCGCACTTGGAGCCCTCGGTGGAACCGCCGTGTTCCTTCGGGTCCATGTTCACGTTGGACTCGATCATCTCGTAGTAGAGATCGTTGCCTTCGCGGGTGCGCTCACCCACGCCGGCCAGCACCGAGTAGCCGCCGTAGGCCTTGGCGATGTTGTTGATCAGCTCCTGCATGGTCACGGTCTTGCCCACGCCGGCGCCGCCGAACAGGCCGATCTTGCCGCCCTTGGTGTAGGGGCAGAGCAGGTCGATGACCTTGATCCCGGTGACCAGCACTTCGGCCGAGGTGGTCTGTTCGGCGAAGGAGGGGGCCTCACGGTGGATCGAGGCGGAGAAGGGCGAGTTGATCGGGCCGGCCTCGTCGATCGGGTCGCCGATGACGTTCATGATCCGACCCAGGCAGGCCGGGCCGACGGGAACGGTGATCGACCGGCCGGTATCGACCACGGGCTGGCCGCGGGTCAGGCCCTCGGTCGTGTCCATGGCGATGGCGCGCACGGTGTTCTCACCCAGGTGCTGGGCGACTTCCAGAACCAGGCGGAAGGGCTCGCCGGTCCGCTGGTCGGTGTTGGTGGTTTCCAGGGCGCTGAGGATCGCGGGCAGGTGACCCTCGAACTCGACGTCGACGACGGCGCCGATGATCTGCACCAGCTTGCCGGTGGCGACCGCCGTCGAGGCGGTGGCCTTCGGGGAGGCGGCGGCCTTGGCGGGAGCCTTCTTGGCGGGAGCCTTGGCGGCGGCGGGCTTCTTGGCGGTGGTGGCGGTGGCCATGTCTGACTCTCTCGTGTTCGGCTTAGATCGCTTCGGCGCCGGAGATGATCTCGATCAGCTCCTTGGTAATCTGCGCCTGGCGTGCACGGTTCATCTGCAGGGTAAGGCTGGCGATCATGTCGCCGGCATTGCGGGT
>CAUJHW010000149.1 GCA_963205005.1 Pseudomonadota bacterium | reverse complement strand
ACGTCGATCACCCGGCCGACGTAGGTCTGCACCTTGTCCCAGCCGAGGTCGATGCCGGAGGTGAGCGCCAGCAGGGCGATCTGGTCCAGGGCGCCGGAGGGGCTGTCGGCGTGGACGGTGGTCAGGGAGCCCGGGTGGCCGCTGTTCACGGCGCGCAGGAAGGCGAAGGCCTCCTTGCCGCGCAGTTCGCCCAGCAGGATGCGGTCGGGCCGAAGGCGGAGCGCCGCGGCCAGCAGGGTGTCGGCGTCGACGCGGGCCTCGCCCAGATCACCGCGCACGGCCACCAGGCCCACGCTGTTGGGATGGTCGAGGCGGACTTCCGGGGCGTCCTCGATCACCACCAGCCGCTCGCTGCGGTCGATCTCCTTGACCAGGGCGTTGAGCAGGGTGGTCTTGCCGCTGCCCGTGCCCCCGGAAATAACGATGGTCTTGCGGCGGCGCACGGCAGCCTGGAGGAAGGCGGCCAGGTCGCCGGTGTCGAGCAGGGCCTCGAGCTCGGCGTCGGCCTGGGCCTCGCGCGCCGGATCGCTGCGGGCGGTGGTGTCGAACAGGCCGTCACGGGCAAGGTCGGTGACGCTGAGGTCGGAGATCAGGTGCTTGCGGACCGCCAGCGCCAGGCCGCCGCGGGTGGCGGGCGGCGAGACCACCTGGACCCGCGAACCGTCGGGCAGGGTGGCCGAGAGCAGCGGCTGCTCGCGGTTGACGCCCTGGTGGCTGGCGGCGGCGATCTGGCGGGCCAGACGCTGGAGCGCGACCTCGTTGAGCTCGTCGGCGGGCTCGCGGCACATGGGGCCGGTGGTGGTCTCGATCCAGACTTCGCCCGGCCGGTTGATCAGCACGTCGGTGACGTCGGGACGCGACAGCCAGGGCGACAGCGGCGCCAGGTAGGCGCTGAGATAGACGTTGGCGCTCATCGGGCGGCGCTCACCGCATGACGCCGGAGAAGTCGAGGTCGCGGGCGACCGACACCTGAACCGGCACGCCCTGGGCGACCTTGATGGTGTCGGGGATGTCCATCTGCTTCTGGAGCGCCGCCGAGGCCACCTGGGTCGCCTGGGCCGGCGAGCCGATCACGAACGTGGCGTTGTTGTTGCCGGTCGCGCTGTTGGCCAACGCCTGGGAGCCGGCCGAGACCACCGACAGGAGGATGGAGGACCCGAAGCGGCGGAAGAAGTGGGTGTCGACCTCGCCGTCCAGGCCGCCGCGGCCCAGCCGGTCGGTGGCGGGCGAGCCCACGTCGATGCTGACGCCCGTGGGGGTGATGATCCGGGTCCAGACCACGAAGGCGCGGGTCTGGCCGATCGCGGCGGCGCTTTTGTACTGGCCGACCAGCGTGGAGCCGCGCGGGATCAGCACCCGACTGCCGTCGAAGCTGCGGACATCGCGACTGACCACGGCGCGGACCGAGCCCGGCAGGTCGGAGTTGATGGCGGTTTCCAGCACCGCGGCGATGGTGGCGCCCTGGGGCACAGTGAGGCCGAGGCCGCGCATCTGCCGCGCCCGGGCGATGTCGCTCTGGCCGCCGGACACGCGGGCCGCGAAGCGTTCGTCGGCTGAATCGCGCGGGTCGCCGGCCGGGAGGCCGGGGGGCGGGACCGCGCCCGGCGTGGCCTGCGCCAGCTGGGCCGGCGCGCCTTCACCCGAGGTGCTGAAGTCGACGACCATGGTCGGCGCGCGCCAGTGGGCCTCGTTCGGGTTCTGTTGAGGCAGCGGCTGCATCGCCTGCGGGGTCGGCTGGGCGACCGGCGCGGGCTGCGGTGCGGGCGTGGGGATGGTCGCCGCGGGCGCCGGGGCCTGTACGGGCGCCGGCGTGGGCGCGGTGGTCTGGGCGCGCGCCTCGCGGCCGCTGCTCAGGCCATTGAACACCATCAGGCCGAGGACGGCCGCGCCGCCGAGGCCGGCCCAGACGGTCAGCGGCGAACTCGGCTGGCGCACGCGGGGCCGGGCGGCCTCGCCCCGCGCGAAGACCGGGCTCATGTCAGCGGGAGTCTTGTCGTTGGCCTTCATCGCCGCCACCAGGGGTCTTTCTTGCGCTGCCGCAGCGCGCTGGCTTCCTCGACGCGGAAGCCGTCGTTGTAGATGCGGGTAACCTCGGAGCCGCGGCGCAGGACGAAGCCACGGACGACACGGTCCACCACCACATAGCCGTCGCGCTGGCGGGTGTTGACCACGGCCTCGCCGCCATCGGGATCGACCGCGAAGATGGCCGGGAGGTCCTCTTCCTGACGGAAGGCGAAATAGGTGTCCTGGCCGTCGTCGAACACCTTCGCCGGCAGGGTCTTGGGCGACCCTTCATAGGAATAGGCGATGTTACGCTCCACCGGCGGTGCGGGCGGCGGCGGCGGCTCGACCACGGCGACCACCGGCGGGGCGTAGAGGAAGACCACGCTGAACGGCAGGCTGCGGGACGCCTGCTTCTGGACGCTGAGCTGGAAGTTGTAGCGCCGCTGATTGGTGACCACCGTCATGTTGGTCGGGGGTCGCGCGGACATCGGCTTGAGAAACAGCAGGTTCGCCCGGCGATTCGGGGTGACCTGCCAGCCGAGGGAATCGCCGATGGCGACATTCTCGATCTTCTCGCCGGGGTCGAACTCCACGGTGAGCTGGAAGCCGAGGGCGCTGCGCAGTTCGACCACCTCGGCGGGATCGTATTCGACCACGTGGATGCGCGGATCGCCGGGGCCGGGACGCGGCACGACGGCGAGCGCAGGGCCGGCGGTCAGCGCGAAGGCGAGGACAAGGGCGGAGAGGCGGTTCATCGGGGGGCGCCCGCGGGTCGGGTGGTGACGGACGGGCGGCGATAGGTGTCGCCCAGTCGGGGGGCGGTCTCGCCGAGGCTGATGGACGTCATGCGGCCGTGCCCCGCCGCGCCGGCCGCCGTCGTTGCGGCGCGCGAGCGTGCGGCGGCCTGGGACTGGTCGCGCTGCAGGTCGAGCGACAGGCGCTCGGCCCGGGAGGGCAGGGACGTGACGTTGACGGTGACGGCCTGGCCGCCACCGCGGACCGGATCCGCGCCGCTGGACGCCCGCGAGGGGTCGGAACCGGGCAGCTTGAAACCGAGGGCCATGACGCAGGCGCCCATGATCAGGGCGGCCTGGCCTGCGGCGAAGACGAAGATCAGGGCGGCGGTGCTGATCGCCGTCTGCGTCTGCAGACGCAGGGCCGCGCGCTGTTCCGCCAGCGCGCCCAGCCAGGGCTCGATCACCGCCAGCATCAGCACCAGCAGCAGCCAGCCGACCATCGGGGTCAGGGCCGCGGCGATCATCGCCCGCACCCAGCCGACGAAGATGCCGCGCGTCGCCGGCAACAGCGCCATGACGATGAAGATCGGGCCGACGGCGGTGAGAATGCCGATGGCCAGGGTGGCGGCGGAAATCACGCCCACGCTGGACAGGAACAGGGCGCCGCTGGCCAGCGAAAGGGCCTCGGCGGCCGCGGCCTCCGGGCTGGAATAGGTCTTGGCGTCGGGGCCGGCCACCTTGCCGAAGGCGGCGGCGGTCAGGGTGAGCTCGCGATAGGTGGTCTCGAGCCCGTCGATCGGATCGGCCGCCAGGGTGGAGCGGCCGGACTCCTGCCAGGGCGCCGAGGCGATGGCGGCGATCTCCAGCGGCGCGCGGTCGGCCAGGTCGAAAACCACCGCCTGGAAGGTCGCCCAACTGGTCACAAGGGCCAGTATCCCGCCGATCCAGAAGGCGATGCCGGGCATGTCGGA
>CAUJHW010000148.1 GCA_963205005.1 Pseudomonadota bacterium | reverse complement strand
GCCGTGGGCCGAGGTGGGGACCAGCACGGTGCGGCGCAAGGCCTGGCCGGCGGCCTCGTGGGCGGCCTTGATGCAGAGCAGGCCGCAGAGCTCGCCGTGGGCGCCGGCCTTGGGCGTCAGCGCCACGGCGGGCATGCCGGTCAGCGTCTTCAGCCAGTGCGCCAGCCGGTCCATCAGGGCCAGCGCCCCCTGCGTGGTCGACACCGGCTGCAGCGGATGGACATCGGCGAAGCCGGCCATCCGCGCGGCTTTCTCGTTCAGGCGCGGGTTGTGCTTCATGGTGCACGAGCCCAGCGGATAGAGCGCCAGGTCGATGGCGTGGTTCTTCTGCGACAGCCGCACGAAGTGCCGCATCGTCTCGGGCTCGGAGAGGCCCGGCAGGGCCACGTCCGCCCGGGTCAGGCCCGCCAGGTCCGAGGCGTCATGCTCGGCCGGGTCGATGTCGACGCCGGTCTTGTCCCAGCCGCCCAGTTCGAAGATCAGCGGTTCGTCCTGGACGAGGCCGCGGGCGCCGGTCAGCGACGCAAAGCCGGTCGCAACGTCAGAGCCCTCGGGACGGGTGGGGCGGCCCACGCTGTTCATGGTCATTGGCCGATCCTCCGGGCGAGGGCCGCACTCAGGGCGGCGATGTCTTCGGTCGTGGTGGTCTCGGTGGCGCAGAGCAGCAGGACGTCGTCCAGGCCCGCGTGCGGGTCGAGGCGCGAGAACGGCACGCCGGCGATGATGCCGTCGCCCGCCAGGGCCTCGACGAGCGCGGCGGCCGAACCCGGCACGCGCACGGCGATCTCGTTGAAGAACCGCGGGGTCAGAACCTCCAGCCCTACGCCCTCGACGGCGGCCTTCAGCTCGCGCGCCCGGCTGTGGTTGACCAGCGCCAGCTCGCGCAGGCCGGTCCCGCCCAGCAGGGTCATGTGGATCGTGAAGGCCAGCGCGCAGAGGCCCGAGTTGGTGCAGATGTTACTCGTCGCCTTGTCGCGGCGGATGTGTTGCTCGCGGGTCGACAGCGTCAGCACGAAGCCCCGGCGGCCGTCGGCGTCGACGGTCTCGCCGCAGAGGCGACCCGGCATCTGGCGCACCAGCTTCTCGCGCACTGCGAACAGGCCGACGTATGGCCCGCCGTAGTTCAGGGCGTTGCCGATCGACTGGCCCTCGGCCACGGCGATGTCGGCGCCCATCTCGCCCGGCGGCTTGAGCAGGCCATAGGAGACCGCCTCGGTGGTCACCACGATCAAGAGGGCGCCGGCGGCATGGGCGGCCTCGGCGATCTTCGTCACGTCGGTGACCACGCCGAACACGTTGGGGGTCTGGACCACGACGCAGGCGGTCCCCGCGTCGATGGCGGCGATCACCGCGGCCTCGTCGTCGATGGCGACCGGCTGGCGCAGGATCTCCATACCCTCGGCGTGGGCGATGGTCTGGGTGGTGGCGGCATAGTGCGGGTGCAGGCCGCCGGACAGCACGGCCTTCTCGCGGCGGGTGACCCGCTTGGCCATCATCACCGCCTCGGCGCAGGCCGATGAGCCGTCGTACATCGAGGCGTTGGCCACATCGAGGCCGGTCAGGGCGGCGACCTGGGTCTGGAACTCGAACAGCACCTGCAGCGTGCCCTGGGCGATCTCGGGCTGGTAGGGCGTGTAGCTGGTCAGGAACTCCGAGCGCTGGATCACATGATCCACCGTCGCCGGCACATGGTGCTTGTAGGCCCCGGCGCCGCAGAAGAACGGCCCGGCGCCCGCCGGCCGGCTCATGGCCGACAGGGCGGCCAGCTCGCGCTCGACCTCCATCTCGCTGGCATGGCGCGGCAGGTCGAACGGCGCATCCTTGCGGGCGGCGGCGGGCACATCGGCGAACAGCGCGTCGATATCGGGCGCGCCGATCACGCCCAGCATCTGGGCGCGGTCATCGGGCGTGAGGGGGAGGTATCTCATGGGGTCACTCTGCTCGCGCCGCAGGCGCTGTCGTTGGAACCACGAAAGACACGGAAAACACGAAAGGACCGGTCAGCGGATGCGGGCCCTTTTCGTGTTTTTCGTGCCTTTCGTGGTTTGAGTCTGATCGCGCTTCGCGCGCGGGTTATTGAGTGGCGAGGAAGGCTTCGTAGGCGTCGCGGTCCATCAGGGCTTCGTATTCCGAGGCATCGGCGACCTTGACCTTCGCGAACCAGCCGCCGGCCTCGGGGTCGGCGTTGACGGTCTCGGGGGCGTCGCCCAGGACGCCGTTGGCCTCGACGACCTCGCCGGAGATCGGCGCGTAGACGTCGGACGCCGCCTTGACGCTCTCGACCACGGCGAAGGCGTCACCGGCCTTCACCGCCTTGCCGACCTCGGGGGTCTCGACGAACACCACGTCGCCCAGCTGCTCGGCGGCGTGCGCACTGATGCCGATGGTGGCCACGTCGCCGTTCAGGACGACCCACTCGTGATCCTTGGTGAAGCGCATGTGTCAGGTCTCCTGGGACGGGATGGCGGCGGAGCCGCAAGGATTTGGAACCACGAAAGGCACGAAAGACACGAAAGCGGCGGCCGCCCGCCGGGCCTTTTCGTGGCTGTTCGTGCTTTTCGTGGTCTGAATTTTATCCGCCTGCGGCGCGTGGGGCCTCGCCATGGTCACGCCTTCCGCACGTAGCGGTGGGGGACGAAGGGGGAGGCGACGACTTCGGCGGGTTGGGGTTTGCCGCGGACGATGACCTGGAGCTTCGTGCCCGGGGCCTTGAGGGCGGGCGGCACGAAGGCCAGCGCGATGCCGGCCTTGAGGCAGGGGGAGTGGCCGCCGGAGGTGACCACGCCCACGACCGCGCCGGTCTCGTCGGCAACCTCGGCGCCCTCGCGGGCCGGGGCGCCCTGCAGCACGCGCAGGCACACCTTCACCCGCGACGGGCCCTCGGCCAGTTCCTTCACGATGCGCGCCGCGCCCGGGAAGTCGCGCTGTTCGCGGCGGTTCCTGTTGATGGCGAAGGTGAGCCCGGCCTCGACGGGCGAGACGGTCTCGTCCAGGTCGTGGCCATAGAGCGGCAGGCCGGCCTCGAGCCGCAGCGAATCCCGCGCGCCGAGCCCGATGGCCCGCACACGCCCGTCGGCCAGCAGGGTGTTCCAGACGCGCACGGCCTCGGTCGCCGGGACCGAGATCTCATAGCCGTCCTCGCCGGTGTAGCCCGAGCGCGAGATGATCAGGTCGGTGCCCAGGCCCGGCATCATCCGGATGTCCATGAACACCATGTCGGCGGTGGCGGGGACCAGCGCGTTGACGACGGCGGCGGCCTCCGGCCCCTGGACGGCGATCAGGGCGCGGTCCTCCAGCCGGTCGATCCGCACCTGGCCGGCGAGCTCGGCGTCGATGACCTTGAAGTCGTTCTCCTTGCAGGCGCCGTTGACCACCACGAACAGCGCCTCGTCCGGCGTGCCGTCGGGGCGCAGCGGGCGGCCGGCCATCAGGTCGTCAATGATGCCGCCCGTCCTGTTCAGCAGGACGGAATACTTCTGCTTGCCGGGCTTCAGGCCGATGTAGTCGCCGGGGACCACCTCCTCGAAGGCCGACAGCGGCGAGACGCCCACCAGCCGCGCCTGGCCCATGTGGGAGACGTCGAAGATCCCGCAGTGCTCCCGCGTCCACAGGTGCTCGGCCATCACGCCCATGGGGTACTGGACGGGCATGGAATAGCCGGCGAACTCGACCATCCGCGCGCCGGCGTCGATGTGCGCCTGGTTGAGCGGCGTGGTCAGGAGCGGGGTATCGGGGGCGGACAAAGGGGGTAACTCCGGCTGACGACCGCGCGAACCGGCAGACGCCCGTTCCCGGACCCCTGACGTCGCGCGCCCCCGCTGTCCTTGGACCTGAGAGATTTCAGACCGCTGAATGTGGCGGTCCTTGCTCCTTCGGCGGCCGGCCTACGCCCTCACGGGCTTCGGCGAGCTCTTTCCAGCGTTCATCAGCCCGTCGCGGTCCTTTTGCCTGAGCGTTTCCGGGGCGGTTGCGCCTTCGGCTCCCCGCCGGCGCCCGGTGGCGCAGGTGGAGTCTCTCCCGCGAGAGTTGGGTCCTAGGTGTCGGAGGGTGGGGCGGGAGTCAATGGGGGAGGGTGAACGGCCATGGCGGCAGCACCGGCAATACTTGGTATTGCAGCAATTCAGCCTGAACACGCAGCCTCAAGCGGACCGAGAGAGCGCCATGCCAACTCACGGAGCAGTTCGAACCCCTTATCGGGCGGGGCGGGCGGTGTGGCCCGGGCAGTGGCGAAGCTCCAGGCTTCCCAGTCGAGGGCGAAGGCGGAAACCCGCTGTTCGATGGCGATCTGGGCGGTGATGTAACGAATGTGGCCGGTGGTTCCGCCGAACAGTTCGTTTGCCACCAGGACGGCACCGGCGGCCGCGAAGAAGAGGTAGCCCGCCTTTGACCAGTCATGTCCCAGCGCCGCGGATGCCAGCGGCGCGATGACGCCGAGGGTGGCGAACACCCAGGCAAGAATCCGGAACAGGTTGGATCTCATGCTGCTGCCGCGACGGACGCGGTAGTAGTAGTCCAGCTCGTGCTGGATGAAGGCCAGGAGCGCGGCGCGCACAGGCTGCAGGGCCATCGGCACGTCGTCTCCACGCTTCCAGTCGACGCTCGCGAGGACATTGGTGAAGGTCTGCATGCGCCGGGGGTGATCGTCTGCCGACGCATGCTGGATGCGCAGGTAAACAATGCAGGTGCACGCCACGGCGCACAGACCCCATCCGCTCCAGAGTATGACGCACGGCCAAGCTTCCATTGTGCGACCTTGGAGATTATTTTTGCAGTATGCAACCTTGAGGGCAAGGATTGGCTGCGCGCGTTGTGCTTGCCCCCTCCAACCACCTGCCCTGCGGCGTCCGGCCTCTGCGGCGCGTGGCTTCCCTCCCCCGCTGGGCGGGGGAAGAGCGCGTGGCGAGTGGTGGGCGATATGTTCGTGATTTGTTCTTGATTTTCTCGGTCGTTTGTGCGAGGGTGCGCCGGCGTTGATGGCGGGTCCGGGACACCCTGAGGGGTCCGGGCCGGGGCTGTCCGCGGGCGGTTTTCACAGCAGATGAGAGACCTGGCGATGGACAGGGAAGGCGGGGCCGCAGGGGCCTGTGGCGTAGACTCTGGCGTGGCCGTGGCGGCGGCCGGGGGTGTGACGAAGGCGCGGAAGGCGCCGGTGCGGTGGTCCGACGCGGTGGCGGAGCGGCTGCTGGCGCGGCTGGCGGAGGGGGCGTTCCTTTACCGGGTGTGCCGGGAGCCGGGGATGCCGACGCCCGAGGGGGTGGCGAAGTGGAAGGCCGAGCGGCCGGAGTTCGGCGAGCGGCTGGCGCAGGCGCGCGCGGCGGGCGGGCGGCCGGAGGGGGCGCGGGGGCCGGTCTCCTCGTTCTGCGCCGGGGTGGCGGCGGAGATCTGCGAGCGGATCTGCGAGGGCGAGAGCCTGACGGTGATCGGGGCGGACCCGACCATGCCGTGCCTGTCGACCATCCAGCGGTGGCGGCGCGAGAACCCGGTGTTCGACGAGCAGGTGCGGCAGGCCAAGGAGATCCTGGGCGAGCGGTTCTGTGACGTGGGCTGGCAGCTCGCGCAGGCGGCGACGCCGGAGACGGCGTACCTGACGCACGTGCGGCTGGCGCACGCGCGCTGGATGGCGGGCGTGATGGCGCCGCGGGTGACGCGGCTGAAGCCGGTGGAGCCGGAGGCGCCGCGCGAGACGCGGACCACGCTCTATCGGCACTTCCGGATCGAGGAGGACAAGGCGACGGGGGCGATGAGGGTGGTGGGCTATTGCCCCAACCCGATCACCGGCGAGGTCGAGTGCGAGGACACGCCGGGCTGGCGACAGGCCGGCGACCGCGGCACGTTCTCGCTGCCGGGCGGGCGGGTGACCGGCCAGGGGCAGTGAGGCTCAGGCGCCGGACATGGAAACGCCGCCGGCCCTGGGGACCGGCGGCGCAAGTCTTTCCGGTGTCGCGATCAGGCGATCGCGGTGCGGCGGCGGCGGATCATCGAACCGGCCGCGCCGAAGCCGATGATCATCATCGCCCAGGTCGCCGGTTCCGGGACGCCGGGGCCGGGACCGCCCTGGCCGGTGACGCCCTCGAAGGCCGGATTGCCGCCGCAGTTGAAGCAGCCGGGGCCCGTGTAGTTGCCGTTCACGGCGTAGGCGAACCACGCGAATGAGGTCTGCGCCGTGGTCGAGGTGTCGTGCACCTTGAACCCGCTCAGCGACTGGCCGGTCGTGATCCCGTCAAGCGCGTTACTGCAGCCATACGTGCACCAGACGTTGTTATAGGCGATGTTCGATCCGCCGTAGATCGTGTTCGTCCAGGGCGTGTTCCCGGGCGACTCTGCCCAGATGCCAGGGGACGCGACCACATCGGTCGCCGGGGCGACGACGCCGAAGAAGTAGAGCTCGTTGGTCCCGCCGAGGTTGTTGGCGAGCGTGAAGTCGTAGATCCAGTCACCGGCGACACCCGTCGTGGTGAAGGACACATCGACGACGGCCGCCTGGGCGGCGGGCGCCCCGGCGAGAATGCAGATGGCCGCGGCCATCATCGAAAACAGCTTCTTCATTTACCCCTCCCGATCCTGAGACCGTACGGAATACCCGCACTCGGATTGGGGCAATTCGATTCCCCTCGCAGGCGAGGGTCCGATTGGAACTCACGGTATGGTCGTGAGCTCAGGTTCAGGCGGCGGGCGGTGGGCCCGGCGGGGGCGGGAAGTCCAGCGGGGCGATGGCGGCGCCGGGGGAGCCGGCGGCGACGGCATCGTAGATCGCCAGGCCCATGGGGCTGTAGGTCACCGCCTCGATGATCACGGTGGCGCCGACGAGGACGGCGAGGCCGGCCATCCAGGCAGGGTGGACGCGGCCCGTGCGCAGCCGCTCGACGGCGATGCCGACCAGGGGGAAGGCCAGGCAGGCGGCCATGGTCGCCTCCCACGCCCAGGGGATCATCATCGGCACGGGCAGCAGGCGGCCGAAGCCGGGGCCGAGCAGGATCGCCATGGCGCAGAAGTGGAGGCGCCGGTGCCATTCGGTCTGGCGGCGGAGCACGATGGCCCAGATGGTCAGGCCGGCGAAGGCGAGCAGGGAGACCGGGTCGAAGATCAGGAACTGCAGCGGGCGGAAGAAGAACGGGACCCGGCCGTCGCGGATCATCGCCACGGTGACCGCGCAGCCGAGGACCAGCATCGGGACCATCCACGCCGCGGCCAGCCAGCCCAGGCGGCGGTGCAGCGCCCGGTTCCCGGTGGCGGCCAGCACGTTCTGGGTCAGGTAGATGGCGACCCAGCCCATGAACACCACGGCGTGGGCGTGGACCAGCGGCGGCGCGGCGAAGGTGGACCGGCCCATGGCCAGCTGGATCGAGAAGCCGGCGACGATCACCACGGTCATGGCGATGGCGCCGCCCAGGAAGAACCCGCCGCCCGGGCCGGCGGACATGGAAGGTCGATCGGTGATGCTGGCCATTGTCGTCTCCCCCTTGCGGGGGAGGTTAACGCCGATTTCGGGGCTGGGCCAGATGGGGCGGGGGGGAGAGGATTCAACCACGGATTCACGCGGATTCACACGGATGGAGCCGACCGCCGTCTGTGTGGATCGGCGTGAATCCGTGGTTCATGTGATGGCGCCTGCGGCGCGGGGGTTGTGGTCAAGCTTTTGCCGCAGGGGATGGGCAGGCTCGGGGTTTCGGTGAGGAGAGCGCATGGGACGGATCGGGCGGATTTGGCTGGCGGCGGGGCTGGCGCTGGGGCTGGCGGGGCCGGCGGCGGCGCAGGCGCGGGCCGGGCTGGAGGATCCGGACGGCCGGCTGGTGGAAGAGCTGGTGGTGGTGGCCAAGACGCGCGGGCCGGCCTGGTGGCGGGTCGAGGATGCGGACACCACGGTGTGGATCCTGGCCATGCCCGAGGGGCGGCTGCCGCCCGGCGTGACCTGGGACCGGTCGGTTCTCGACCGGCGGCTGAAGGGCGCCAACCGGCTGCTGCAGGGCGACCGGGTGAGCCTGACGGCGAAGCTGGGCGATGCGCCGGCGCTGCTGAAGGCGCGCAAGCGGGTGCGGACCAAGACGCCTCTGGAAGAGACCCTGCCGCCGGAGCTGCGGGCGCGGTTCGTGGCCGCGCGCACCCGGCTGGGCAAGCCGGCGGGGCGCTATGACGACTGGCAGCCGCTGGTGGCGGGGCTGATGCTGCTGGACGACAGCCGCGACGGGAAGGGCTGGAGCGAGCCGCACGACCTGGTCCGCGCGGCGGCCCGCAAGGCGAAGGTGCCGGTGTGGAACGGGCCGAAGTATCCGCTGATGCCGCTGGTCGCCGGGCTGAAGGGCGGGCTGGATCCGCGGGCGCAGATCGACTGCCTGGCGGGCGCGCTGGACGACGTGGAGGCGGGCGTCGGCGCCTGGCGCCGCGCCGGGCAGGCCTGGGCGCGGGGCGACACGCCGGTGGCGCTGCAGGCGCCCAGGGCCTCGAACGCCTGCCTGCTGGCGATCAACGGCGGGCCGCAGATGTGGCGCAACATGGTGCGCGACGACACCGCCGAGATCGTGGCCGAGCTGGGCAGGCCCGGCCACGCGGTGGCCATCGTCGGCCTGCGCCCCCTGCTGGCCGAGGACGGGGTGATCGAGCAGCTGCGCGCGAAGGGCCTGAAGGTGGTGGGCCCCGGCGAGGGCTAGGCCGCGGCGGGCGGGCGCCGGCGGCGGGGGACACGGACGGTGGCCTCGCCGTCCATCACCAGATCCGGGCCGACATGGACCTCGCAGCGCAGGACCACCCGGGCGGCCGCCGTGTCGATCGAGGCCACGGTGACGCGGGCCGTGGCCACGTCGCCGATCCTGACCGGCCGGTGGAAGTTGAGCGTCTGGCCGAGATAGATCGCCCCGGCGCCCGGCAGGATCGTGCCCACCACGGCCGAGCCGAACGACGCCGACAGCAGGCCGTGGGCGATCCGGCCCCGATAGGCCGTCCGGGCCGCGAACGCCGCGTCCATGTGCACGGGATTGAAGTCGTCCGAGGCCTCGGCGAACTGGTCGATACGCTGCTCGGTGACGGTCACGTGCTTCTCGGCGGTCATGCCGACGACGAGCTCGTCCAGGATGTAGCCGCCGGACGGATGGGGCGCGATCATGCGGCGGACCCGGGGGCGGGCGCCAGCAGGACGGGATCGACCAGCGTGCCCGGCGGATAGTGGTCGCCCAGCAGGAAGTAGCCGTCGATGGTGAGCTTCGCCGGAAGCGACAGGGCGCCGTCGGCGTCGGCGGCCGCGGCGGAGAGGTCGAGGCTGGCGATGGCGATGCGGCGGTCGCGGGCGGGGCTGTCGGCGACGGTGAGCGCGGCGCCGTCCGGACCGATCTCGACGGCCGGGTCGGCCAGGAACACCTTCAGCATGCCGCCGTGGGCGTCGAACCTCACCTCGCCCTGGAAGCGGCCGGTCCCGGAGAGCGCGCCCGAGGCGTCGCGCGCCAGGTCGCTGTCGGATGCGGGCGGGAAGGCGAAGGCGCCGTCGGCCGTGCGCGTGGCGCCGCCGGCGGCCTCGGTCACGCCGCCCATGGCGTCCACATAGCCGCGGAAGCTCTGCTTCACGCCCCAGACGAGGGTCAGTGGGGTTTTGTCGCTCATGCGGGCCTCCTGGGCGCGTTCGAAGTGCGCCAGGGCTTCCGTAACGCAGCGGCGACCGGGTAGGGAAGCCGCATGAGTTCGACGCAGACCGCTTCCTCCATGCCGCTGACGCCCGTGTCGCCCGGGCGCTGGACCACTGTCGCCGGGCCGGAGTGGCTCAATCCGGGGGGCGGGCTGTGGGGCGGCTACGCCATCGGCCTGTTCATCCGCGTGCTGGAGGCCGAGCCCGAGGCGGTGGGCGAGGCGCTGTCGCTGACGCTGACCTATGCCGCGGCGCTGCCGTCCGGGCCGCTCAGCATCCGCACCCGGCGGCTGCGGCAGGGCGGCTCGATCGGGGTGTGGGAAGTTGAGCTGATGGCCGCAGGCTCCGACGAGGTCGGCGTGCACGGCATGGTGACCATGGCCCGGCGGCCGGCGACGCCCGCCTTTGCCTTCGCCCGCATCCCCGATGCGCCGGACCCGCACACCCTGCCCAGCCCGCCCAGCCCCGGCGCGCCGCTTCACTATGGCGCCTCGGCCTTCGAGCGGCGGACGCTGGAGGTGTTCCCGCCGGAAGCCAGCGGCAGCTCGCACACGCTGGCCTGGGTGCGCTGCCGCAACCAGCCACTGGACAAGGCGATGCTGGGGATGGTGACCGACAACTCCGCGCCGCGCGCCATGTACGCGCTGGGCCGGACGATCAACACCACGACCCTGTCGCTGACGGTCTACCTGCACGCCACCGTCGAGGAGATCGCCGCGGTGGGGAACGACTTCTTCCTGATCGAGTGCGAGGGTCGAGTCGGCGGCGGCGGAGCCTCGGACGAACGGTCCAGCTACTGGAGCCGCGACGGCAAGCTGCTTGCCACCAGCGAGCAGCTGGCCTGGTACCGCCCGATCCGTCCGGTCTCGCCGGAGTAGCCCGCGATACCTGTCAGGTAATTGCCGGGACGCGGGCGGTGGCCCATTCCGGACCGGGATCAGAACCGGAGGCGCGGATGTCGCGGCGACTGCACAAGGCCTGGATGAAGTGGACCGCGGTCCTGGTGGGCGTGGCGGGGCCGATCTTCTTCCTGGGGACCATTCCGGCCACGCAGGAAGGCGCGCGGCTGACGCTGGATATCCTCAGCTGGCCCCTGGACGGGGCGACCCGGTGGGATTCTCCTGACACCCGGTTCCTGTCGGCCCTGACCGGCGGGTTCCTGGTGGGCTGGGGCGTGATGATCTGGTGCCTTGCCAGCTGGGTTTACGACGCGGCGCCGGAGGCGGTGCGGCGGACGGTGGTAACGGGAATCCTGGCTTGGTTCGTCGTGGACAGCGCCGGGTCCATCGCCTCGGGCAATCCGTCGAATGCGCTGTTCAATGTCCTGGTGCTTCTTCTGGGCGTGGGCCCGATGTGGCGGCCTGCCCGCAGCTGAAGCGGGGGTACTCGCGCGCCGGCCGGAACCGATCTAGGGAAGAGGCATGCGCTTCCTCCTGCTCGCCGTCCTGGCCCTGTCCGCCGCCCTCGCCACGGTTGCTGTCGCCGCGGGCGCAGTCAGCCGCACCTCCGCGCCGCGCGGAGAGCGGATCGAGATCGGCGAGGACCGCCGCATGCGGCTCGTCTGCGAGGGGCCGAAAACGACCCTGCCGGTGGTCTGGATGGAGGCCGGAGCCTTCAGCGGAGCCGCGGACTTCGCCGCCCTTCAGGCGAAGCTGACCGCGCGGGGCCTGCGATCCTGCGCCTACGACCGTGCGGGCATGGGCTTCTCGGACACGGGGCCGGCGCCGCGTGATGGCGACGCGATCGTGGGCGACCTGGAAAAGCTGGTGGCGGCCTCGGGGGAGCGGGGGCCGTTCGTGCTGGTCGGCCACTCCATGGCGGGGCTCTACACGCGCCAGTTCGCCGTCCGCAATCCGGACAAGGTGGTGGGCCTGGTGCTGGTGGACGCCGTGACGCCGGACATGATCGGCCAGCCCGGCGCCGACCGGTTCGTGGACCGGATGACGCTGGTGTCGCGGGTGGGCGCCGTGGCCGGCAGCATCGGTCTGACGAAGCTGCTCTACTGGCGCCCCGACGGCATCGGGCTGCCGCCACAGGGCCTGGCCGAGAAGCGGCGGGGGTTCATCTCCGGCCGCCAGAGCCGGACCGCCCTTGCCGAGGTGCTGAGCTGGCGTGCGGCCGCCGACCAGGCGGCGCTGGCGGGGTCGCTCGATCCCGCCTGGCCGGTGGCTGTGGTGACCGCTGGGCCGCCGTCGCCGCAGATGAACGCCTGGAACACCGTGCGGCAGGCGCCGGCACGGGAATCCCGCGCGGGAATGATCGA
Source organism: Pseudomonadota bacterium (assembly GCA_963205005.1). Taxonomy (GTDB): domain Bacteria; phylum Pseudomonadota; class Alphaproteobacteria; order Caulobacterales; family Caulobacteraceae; genus Phenylobacterium. The sequence continues at coordinate 15,735 of CAUJHW010000148.1, read as the reverse complement.
GAACGTGGACGCCGCCAACCACACCTCGCTGCTGGGCCGGATCCACGGCGAGCGGGTCGTGGCCGGGGTGCTGCACGTGTTGGCCGCGGCCGGACGGCCCGTCGGGTAGCCGCGTGGCTACATCCGCTCGGGAACGCTGATCCCCAGAAGGTCGAGGGCAAGCTCGAGCTGGCGCAGGGTGGCGCCGGCCAGCGTCAGGCGTGAGGACCGCACGACGGGCTCGGCCGACAGCATCGGGCAGGCGGCATAGAACTTCGAGAAGGCCTGGCTGAGCCGGTAGGCGTGCTCGGCCAGCGCGTTGGGGGCGTACCGGTCGTAGGCCTCGGTGAGCGCGGCGTCGAAAGCGTCCAGCGTCAGCACGAGGTCGCGCTCGGCCGGTTCGGCCACGGTGACCGGACCCTGGTCGAAGCCCTCGGCCGCGGCCCGGCGAAGCAGGCTCTTCACCCGCACGGCCTGGTACAGCAGGTAGGGGCCGGTCTTGCCCTCGAAACTGGTGAAGCGGTCGAGGTCGAAGACGTAGGAGGTGCCCCGGAAGTTCTGCAGGTCGGCGAACTTCAGCGCGGCGACGGCGACCTTGCCGGCGATGTCCTCGAACTCTTCCGGTGTCATGTCTTCGCCGAGACCGGCTTCGCGCAGGCGGGCGCGGGCCTTGTCGCGGGTCATCTCGATCATGTCGTTGAGCTTGAGGACGCCGCCCTCGCGGGTCTTGAACGGCTTGCCGTCCGTCCCGTTCATGGTGCCGAAGCCCACGTGCTCCAGCTGGCCCTCGGCGGCGTAGCCGGCCTGACAGGCGGCGCGGAACACGATCTCGAAGTGGTCGGCCTGGCGCTGGTCGACGCAGTAGATCACCAGATGGGGGTCGAACTGGCGCTTGCGGTCGAGGATGGTGGCCAGGTCGGTGGTGCCGTACATGGCCGAGCCCTCGGAGGACACGACCAGCAGCGGCGGCAGCTCGCGTTTGTCTCCGTCCCGGGTGACTCGGATGATGCGGGCGCCCTGGTCGTCGACCAGCAGGCCCATGGCGTCCAGCTCGGTGACCATGGGGCCGATGAGGTCCTCGACGTCGCTCTCGCCCTTCCACCAGTCGAAGTCGACGCCCAGCGCGTGGAAATCGCGCTCGAGCGCCACCTGGGTCACCGCCCGGAAGCGCTCCCACAGGGCGTAGTAGCCGGCCTGTTTCGACTGCAGGCCTGCCGTGATCCTGCGGGCGCGGTCGCGATAGTCGGTGTCGGCCTTCCCCTTCGCGGCGGCCTCCGGATAGAGGCGGTCGAGGTCTGCGAGGCTGACGGCCTCCAGGGGCGAGAGGTCGGCCGGCGCGGCGCCGGCGGCGTTGGCGGCCTCCACCAGGGTTCGGATGGCGGGGGATTCGTCCATGACGGCGCCGATCAGGAGCCCCATCTGATAACCCCAGTCGCCGAAGTGGGCGTCGCCGATCACCTCGTCGCCACGGAAGCGGTAGAGGCGCTTGATCGATTCGCCGATGATCGAGGCCCGCAGGTGGCCCACGTGCATCGGCTTGGCCACGTTGGGGCCGCCGTAGTCGACCAGCACCCGGCGCGGCGCGGCGACCGTCTCGGCGCCCAGGCGCGGATCGGCAGCCAGGCCGTTGGCGCGCTCCGACAGGGCGCCCGAGGCGACCTTCAGATTGATGAAGCCGGGGCCGGCGATCTCGACGGCGGCGAGGCGCGGATCGCCCGCCAGCTGCTCGACGACGGCGGTGGCGATCTCGCGCGGGTTCCTGCCCAGCCGCTTGGCGGCGGCGAGCGCGCCGTTCGACTGGAAGTCGGCGAGGTCGGGACGGTCGGACGGGGTGACCCGGCCCAGTTCGGGAGGCGCGCCAATGGCGGCGAAGGCGGCTTCCACCACCTCGCCCAGCGCCCGCTTGAGATCGGTCATGGGTTGGGCGTGGCGCTCGCCTGGCCGACGTTCAGACGGAAGCGTTTGCCCTCGCGGTTGAAGGCGGCCATCTGCGGGGTGACCTCGAAGCCGATCAGGACCTCGAAGTTCGAGCCCGAGGTGGCGATGCCGGCCCGCGGGATGACGATCTGATTGATGTTCTCGGTCACGTAGACCCGGTCTTCGCCCTCGGGGAAGGTGACCGGCAGGTCGAAGCTCTGCTTGGCGATGACCGTGCGGTTACGGTCGGTGACGGCGACCCAGTAGCGATAGGTCTTCGAGCGGCCTTCGGTCTGCGGGCCCTTGCCCAGTTCGAACAGGACCTCGACGGTCACCTGGATCGGCTGGTCGTCCTTGTATTCGCAGCCGGCGGAGATGCCCTGGATCTCGCCCGACCAGCCGACGGCGGCCGAGGCCTCGCGGTTGTCCTTGAACTCGACGTAGCGGTGGGCGTCGTAGAGCGACTTCACATAGGGGCAGGGGCCGGCGTTGCGCAGCGCCTTCAGCGGAGCCTGGTTGTCGCCCCACTCTTCCTTCTGCTTGCGCTTCTTGGCGGCCTCTTCCTGCTGCTTGCGCTGCTCGGCCTCCGGGTCGCGGCGGCCCTGGGCGTAGGAAGCGGCGGGAACCGCGGTGAGGGCCGCCATGACGGCGGCGGCGAGAAGCAGGTGGCGGCGCATGGAAAGCGTCCAGACAAGAGGGGCCCGCGAGGACGTCGCGGGGTCAGGGGGCTAAGTACAGCCTGACGACTATGGCTGCAACGCGGCTGGAACTGCACGCCCCGGCGCACTAGGTTCCGGCCATGCCCAGCCGCCCTCCGATCACCGTCCTGCTCGCCAGCCCGCGGGGCTTCTGCGCCGGGGTGGACCGGGCGATCCAGATCGTCGAGCGGGCGATCGAGAAGTACGGGGCGCCGGTCTATGTGCGCCACGAGATCGTCCATAACCGCCATGTGGTCGACCGGCTGAAGGCGCTGGGCGCGGTGTTCGTCGAGGAGCTGGACGAGTGCCCGGTGGACCGGCCGGTGGTGTTCTCGGCCCACGGGGTGCCCAAGTCGGTGCCGGCGGCGGCGAAGGACCGCAGGATGCTCTACCTCGACGCCACCTGTCCGCTGGTGTCGAAGGTGCATGTGGAGGCCGGGCGCCATTTCGACGCGGGGCGCGAGATCGTGCTGATCGGCCATGCCGGCCACCCGGAGGTGGTGGGCACCATGGGCCAGCTGCCCGACGGCGCGGTGACCCTCATCGAGACCGTGGCGGACGCGCAGACCTATCAGCCGCGCAACCCGGCCAATGTGGCCTTCGTCACCCAGACGACCCTGTCGGTGGACGACACCGCCGATATCGTCGGCGCGCTGCGGGCCCGGTTCCCGGAGATCGCCGCGCCGCACAAGGAAGACATCTGCTACGCGACCACCAATCGCCAGGAGGCGGTGAAGACGGTGGCCGGTCGCGCCGACGTCCTGCTGGTGCTGGGCAGCGCCAATTCATCGAACTCGGTGCGGCTGGCCGAGGTGGGCCTGCGGTCGGGGGCGAAGTCCTACCTGATCGACGACGCCGACGGCCTGGACTTCGGCTGGATCGAGGGGGCGAAGGTGGTGGGCGTGACCGCCGGCGCCTCGGCGCCCGAGGTGCTGGTGCAGGGGGTGATCGACCGCCTGGGCGAGCGGTTCGCGGTGACGGTGGAAGAGGTGGATGCGGCGCGCGAGACCGTGACCTTCAAGCTGCCGAAGGCGCTGGCGGGGTAGGTTCTGCCCTCAAAACCGCTCATCCCGGCGAATGCCGGGATCCAGATGGAATGGCGTTGAGGCGGGCTCTTTGGCTGTGGAGGGCATCCCGTCAGCCTTCCAGTCGTGAGATCTGGATCCCGGCATTCGCCGGGATGAGCGGAAAGTGTTGAACTCATGCGCCCAGAATCTCGTCCGGACCCTGAGGCCCCGATCCGATCATGAGCCCGCCGGAACCGCGCCTGCCCAGGGCGATGCTGATCGACCTGGACGACACGATCATCGTCGCCGGTGACCGCCCGGCGGTGCTGGCCCAGATCGCCGGGGAACTGGCCGCGGAACTCGCGCCTCATCCGCCGGGCGAGATCGCCGCGCGGCTGGAGGCGGCGCTGGAGGCCTTCTGGTCTGACCCTGCGCGGCATCGGGCGGCGCGGTTCGGCATTCCCGAGGCCCGGCGACAGGTGATGGTCGAATGTTTCACGGACCTGGCCTCGCCGGTGCTGACGGCCGGGCTGGCGGCGCGGTTCTCGGCGCGGTTCAGCGAGGTGCGCGAGGCGATCACCACCTGCTTCCCGGGCGCGGTCGAGGGGCTGGAGGGCCTGCGGGCGCGGGGCGTCCGGCTGGCGCTGATCACCAACGGGAGCGCGGCGACCCAGCGGGCGAAGATCGAGCGCTTCGACCTGGCGCGCCACTTCGACCACATCCAGATCGAGGGCGAGGTGGGCTTCGGCAAGCCGGAGGAACAGGCTTACCGCCACGCGCTGGCGGCGCTGGGCGTCGAGGCGCACGAGGCATGGATCGTCGGCGACAACCTGGAATGGGAGGTCGCGGTCCCCCAGCGTCTGGGGCTGCGCGGGGTGTGGTGCGACGGGTTCGGGCGAGGACTGCCGGCAGGGTCGGCGGTGCGGCCGGACCGCATCATCCGGTCGCTGGCGGAGCTGGTGGGGGAGGGGTGAGGGGACGGGGAAGTTCCAAGGCCGTCGTGCTCAGCTGTCGGCTGAGTTGTGTTCCGCAATTGTTCTTGTTAACAATCGCCGCTTATGCGCTTGAAGCGCTGGATTGATGCATCACTATCGCAGGGGGATCCGGTCGACGCGGCGCAACCGCGCTCCCGATTGCGCCCGCCCGGTCTTGACCGCACCGGCCTCGTCGCCCATCGGGGGGCATGGCGGTCTATACGGACATCACCGACGACGAGCTCAGCGCCCTGCTGGCCGATTACGACCTGGGGGCGGCGGTGTCGTTCAAGGGGATCGCAGAGGGGGTGTCGAACTCCAATTTCCTGCTGGAGACCGAAACCGGGCGCTACATCCTGACGGTCTATGAGAGCCGGACCAACCCGGACGACCTGCCGTATTTCCTGGAGCTGATGCGCTGGCTGGCCCGGCATGACTATCCGTCGGCCGAGCCGATGGCGGACCGGCAGGGGGAACTGATCAAGCAGGTGCGCGGCAAGCCGTGCGCCATAACCGGCTTCCTCAACGGGCTGTCGGTGCGCAGGCCGACGGCGGCCCACTGCCGCGAAGCGGGCGGCGGGCTGGCGGGGCTGCACCTTGCGGCGGGCGGGTTTCCGATGACCCGGGCGAACGATCTGGGCCAGCCGGCCTGGGCGGGGATGTTCGCAGGCCTGGAACCGGCGGCCGAGGGCCTGAAGCCCGGCCTGTCGGCGACCATCGCGGCGGACCTGGAGATGCTGGCGCGGCGGTGGCCGGGCGACCTGCCGACGGGCGTCTGCCACGCCGACTTCTTTCCGGACAACGTGTTCTTCACGGCGGGGCGGTTCTCGGGCGCGATCGACTTCTACTTCGCCTGCACGGACGCGCTGGCCTATGACGTGGCGGTGGCGCTGAACGCCTGGTGCTTCGAGCCGGACGGCAGCTTCAACATCACCTGCGCGCGGGCGCTGCTGGCGGGCTACGAGGCGGTGCGGCCGCTGGGCGACGCCGAGCGGGCGGCGCTGCCGGTGCTGGCGCACGGGGCGGCGATGCGGTTCTTCCTGACGCGGCTGTACGACTGGGGGGCGACGCCCGCCGGCGCCCTGGTGCGGCCCAAGGACCCGCTGGAGTACGAGCGCAAGCTGGCGGTGCACCGGTCTTCGCCTGACCTGGTGCTGTTCGGGACGGCCGGATGACCCCTGGCGTGGTGATCTATACCGACGGCGCCTGCTCGGGGAATCCGGGGCCTGGCGGCTGGGGCGCGATTCTCATGCACGGCGGGAAGTCGAAGGAGATCTTCGGCGGCGAGCCTGCGACCACCAACAACCGCATGGAGTTGATGGCGGCCATCCAGGCGCTGGAGGCGCTGACACGCCCCTGCCGGGCGGAACTGCACACCGACAGCCAGTATGTGATGAAGGGGATCTCGGAGTGGATCCACAACTGGAAGCGCCGGGGCTGGCGCACCGCCGACGGCAAGGCGGTCAAGAACGACGATCTGTGGCGGCGCCTTGACGAAGCCCGGTCGCGACACGACGTGCAGTGGCGGTGGGTGAAGGGCCACGCGGGTCACGAGCACAACGAGCGCGCCGACGAACTGGCGCGCCTGGGGCTCTCGCAGATCCGCGCGGGCGCTTCGGGCTGATCGTTCGATCTTGAAATAATTCCTCCGGGATCGAACGGTATGCCTGCGCCCGCCGATTGTTCGGAAGGGGTAGCGACATGGCGCCGGTGATCGAGGACCATCCCGAAGTCCAGGTTTTCGACGAGATCAGCCTGATCGAGCACGGCGTGCGCATGGCGATCAGCCGCAGCCTGCCGGTGGGACTGACCTATCCGCAGTACGAGGTGCTGAACCTGATCGCGCGGCGGGGCGAGAACCTGACCCCGGCGGTGATCGCAGGCGCGCTGAAGATGACGCCGGGCGCGATCACCAACACCCTGCAGCGGCTGGAGGCCACACGGCTGATCGCGGTGGAGCCCTGCACCACCGACCGGCGCCGCAAGCTGGTTCGCCTGACGCCTGAGGGCCGGGAGGCTTACGCCCGCTCGATGGCGGCAATCCGGCCCAAGGTGGAGAAGCTGCGCGACGGCTTCACCCAGAAGGAATTCCGCGACGCCCTGCCGTTCCTGCGGGCGCTCAGGATCTGGATGTCGGAACTGCCCTAGGCCGGCGGTGCGGTGAAGCCGACGTAGCCGCGTTCGACCATGCGGCGCATGGCGTCGTAGGCGTGGGCCAGTTCCTCGTAGGCGGTGCGCAGCTGGGTCAGAGCCCGGGTCTGTTCCGACGTCGGGCCCTGGGGGGTCTCGGAGGCGACCAGGGCGGCGGCGACCCAGCGGGTGCGGGCCAGCGCGGTGGCGGCGGCGAGGCGCTGGAACTGCTCGAGATCGACGCTCGACAGGGTGGCGCTGAGCACTTTGCGGTTGGCGGCGTAGGCCGTGTAGTCGATCTGTTCGAGCTGGCCCCGGAGCTGACGCTGGACCTTGGGGTCGACGTCCTCGTCGGGTTCGAAGTGGTCGCTGGTACGCCGCGAGGCGATGATCCGGCTCATTCGCGTCTTCCTCAGACAGGGCCAGCAGGGCTGGACCTAACCGAGAGTGACTGAAAAAGCCTAATGAAGTCTTGGACTTGCGTTAAGCATAGTTCCGGGGGCGCTAGAGGCCCTTCACCTTGGCCAGGTTGGTCTTCGGGATGGCGACGGCGAAGGCCCCGCCCATCTTGGCCTTTTCGCTGGCGGTGTCGGCCCAGGCGACGGTGAAGTTGAACGGCGTGGGCGCCTCCGGATCGCCCAGCGCCAGCGTCCAGGCGCGGCCGGCCAGGGCCTTTTCCACGGCGGCGCGCAGGTCGAGGTCGCCGGCCGGCGGATCCTTGGGGGGCTTCAGGAACGCGTGCAGGACCACGGCGTCCGGGCGCGGCGCCACCACGGCCAGCGGCGCGCCGGCGGGCACGTCCTTCAGGGCGGCGAGGAAGCCGGACAGGGTGGTGCGGGCGCGGGTGGTGCGGCGCTCGCCCCCGGCCATGCCGGAGACCTCCTGCCCCGCACGCACATAGGCCCAGCCGCCGTTGAGGTGGGCGGGGTCGTGGGCGGCGGCGATCCAGATGCGGACGGGCGTCACCTGGCGTCCGCGTACAGCTTGATGAGCCGGTAGCTGAACTCGCGGCCTTCCATCAGGGACTTCACCCGGATGCGCTCGTTCAGGCCGTGAACCCCGCCGCCGTCGCGGTCGGAGAAGATGCCGGAGACGCCGTAGGTAGGGATGCCGACCTCGGTCATCCGGCGCGCGTCGGTGGCGCCCGGCAGCATGAACGGGATCACCGGCACGCCGGGCCACATGGCCTCGGAGACCTTCTCGATGGGGCTGAGAACCTTCGCCGGGAGGGCCATGGGCGGCGCGAGCGAGCCGGTGGCCGGCGGCTGGGTGACCGTGACCGTCGGGTCGTTGATCGCCGCCACGAGCATCTGGCGGACCTCGTCGGCGGACTGGCCCGGTATGATCCGGCAGCTGAGGGTGCCCTTCGCCCGCTGGGGCAGGGCGTTCACCGCGTGGCCGCCTTCCAGCAGGGTGGCGACGCAGGTGGTGCGCAGCATGGCGTGGTAGCCGGGATCAGCCGAGAGGATGGCGTCGGCGGCCTTGTCGTCCGGGTTGGCGACGATGGCGGTCATGGCCGCGCCCATCTGCCCGCCGACGATCTTCGCCTTGCGGGTGAAGTAGGCGCGGTTGGCGTCGATCAGCCGGACGGGGAACTCGTAGTGGCTGACGCGGTCGAGCGCGCGAGCCAGGCTGTAGATGGCGTTGTCGGGCACCGGCCGCGAGGAGTGGCCGCCGGGGTTGGTGACCTCGAGGAAGAACTGGCGGTGGGCCTTCTCGGCGGCGAGGACGTTGTGCGCCACGGGGCGGCCCTGGTCGTCCAGTTCGCCGCCGGCGCCTTCGTTGAGACCGAACTCGGCGTCGATCAGGTCGCGGCGGTTGTCGGCCAGCCACTGGGCGCCGTTGAGCCGGACCGCGCCGACGGAGCCGCCTTCCTCGCCGCAGGTCAGCGCGACCTTGATGGGCCGGCGGGGCTTGAAGCCCTCCTGGCGGTAGCGGATCAGGGTGTCGACCCAGATGGCCGCCTGGGCTTTGTCGTCGTGCGTGCCGCGGCCGTAGAAATAGCCGTCTTCCTCGATCAGCTTGAAGGGATCCCTCGTCCAGTCCTCACGCTTGGCCTCCACGACGTCCACGTGGGCGAGCAGCAGGATCGCCTTGGCCTTCGGATCGCGGCCGGGCAGGACGGCGACGAGGCCGCCGTCGAGGGGCAGGCCGGGGGCGGTGAACAGGGTGAGCTCGCTGTCCTGGAAGCCGGCGGCCTTCAGCCGGGCGGCCATGCGCTCGGACGCCAGGGTGCAGCTGCCCGACGACAGGGTGGTGTTGGTCTCGACCAGCTCCTTGTAGAGGGCGCGGAAGGCGACCTCGTCGGGCTTCGGCGTCTGGGCCTGGGCGGCGGCGGCCAGGGACAGGGTGGCGGCGATGGCCGCGATGAACGTCTTCATGGAGTCTGATCCTCGGAGCGGCGGCCTTTTCCACCGCCCCGGGACGCAGTGCAAGCGGTGGTCAGTCCTTCTGGGCGGCGTAGAGCTTCACCAGCCGGTAGCTGAACTCACGCGCCTCGAGCAGGGACTGCACGCCGATCCGCTCGTTGAGGCCGTGCAGGCGGCCCAGATCAGGGTCGTAAAAGATGCCGGACACGCCGTAGGTGGGGATTCCGACGGCGATCAGCGGCCCGGCGTCTGTGCCGCCGGCCTGCAGGATCGGAACCACCGGAATACCCGGCCACATCTGCTCGGAGATCTTCTCGATCGGCCCCACGATCTGCGGCGTCAGCGGCGGGGCGCCGACGTTGGCGCGGGCGGGATTGCCGGGAGGTGCGATCACATTGACCTGGGGATCGGCGACGGTCGCCACCAGCGCCTGCCGCACGTCCTCGACCGACTCGCCCGGGAAGATCCGGCAGTTGACGGTCGCCGTCGCCCGCTGGGGCAGGGCGTTCTGGGCGTGGCCGGCGGACAGCATGGTGGGAATGCAGGTGGTGCCGAGGATGGCGTGCAGGTTCGAATCCTTCGCCAGCACCGCGTAGGCGGCCTTGTCCTGCGGGTTGGCGACGATGGCCGTCATCGCCGCACCGGTCTCGCCGCCGGTGAGCCCGGCCATCTTGGTGAAGTAGCCTCGGGTGGCGTCGTTCAGCCGGACGGGGAACTCATAGGCGGAGACCCGGTCGAGGGCGCGGGCGAGGCGATAGATCGCGTTGTCCGGCACGGGGCGCGAGGAGTGGCCGCCGGGGTTGGTGACTTCGAGCCGGAAGCTGGTGGAGGACTTTTCGCCCGCCTGGATAGTGTGGGTGATCCGCTTGCCGGCGGCGTCCAGGTTTCCGCCCGCGCCCTCGTTGAGCGCGAAGGCGGCGTCGATCAGCTCGCGGCGGTTCCTGGCCAGCCAGGCGGCGCCGTTGACCTGCCCGCCGCCTTCCTCGCCGCAGGTCAGCGCCAGCTTGATGGGGCGTCTGCCTTTGTAGCCTTCGCCTCTCAGGCGGATCATGAGGTCGGTCCAGATCGCGGCCTGGGCCTTATCGTCGGACGCCCCGCGCGCGTAGAAGTAGCCGTTCTCCTCGATGAGGGTGAACGGGTCGCGCTCCCAGTCCTCGCGCTTCGCCTCCACGACATCGATGTGGGCCAGCAGCAGGACGGCCTTCGCCTTGGGATCCCTGCCCGGATAGACCGCGACCAGGCCGCCGTCCTTGGGCTTGCCCTCGGGGGCGAAGAGGGTGAGGTCGCTGTCGGGGAAGCCGGCGGCCTTCAGGCGCGCGGCCATCCGCTCGGCGGCCAGTGTGCAGCTGCCGGCCGAGAAGGTGGTGTTGGTCTCCACCAGCTCCTTGTAGAGGGCGCGGAAGGCGGGCTCGCCCGGCTGTGGCGCCTGGGCGTGGGCGGCGCCCGCGAGCAGGGTGGAGGCGGCAAGCGCCGCGGCGATCTTCAGCATCTGAATGTTTCCCCGAGTCTGGCCGGACTTTTCCACCCGCGCGGGCGGCGGCGCAATGGTCAGCCGCCGACGACGGCCGCCATCAGGTCGCGGGAAAGCTGGCCGCTCATGCCCTCGGTGGAGGTGTTGGTCATCAGGACGAAGCTGGTCTTCGAGGCCGGGTCGACGAACCAGCTGTGGCCGTAGACGCCGCCCCACATCCAGGCGCCGGCCGGCAGCGGCGAGGCGGCCGCCGCCGGGTCCAGCATCACAGCGCCGCCGAAGCCGAAGCCCCAGCCCGGTCCGCTGGTGACGATGGCGTGGGCGCCGGTCTGGTTGGTCATCATGTCGGACGCGGTCTCGGCCGAGACGATGGGCGCGCCGCCCGAGCGGATCGCCTCGAGGAAGGCGACGAAGTCGGTGGCCGAGCAGGCCATGCCGGCGCCGCCCGAGGGGAAGGAGGCCGGGTCGAAGATGCGGTCAGGGGCGAACCTGATGCCCGAAAGGTCGGCGAACGGCACGATGTGGTGGGCGCCCATCCGCACCGGCGGCTGGCCGTCGGCGTAGGCGGTGGCCAGCCGGTCGCGATCGGTGACCGAGAAGCCGGTGTCGTCCATGCCGACCTTGCGGGTGACCCGGTCGGCGACGACTTCGCCCAGGGTGCGGCCGGTGGCGGCCTCGACCACCGCGCCCATGACGTCCATGGCCACCGAATAGAGCCAGGCCGCGCCGGGCGGGAACAGGAGGCCGGCCTCGGTGATCCGCTTCAGCTCCTCCGGGAAGCCCAGGCCCGGCTGGTCCATGCCGTCGGAGACGCCGATCTGCAGGTAGGGGCCGTCCACGGGCTGCATGAAGCCGTAGGAGAGGCCGGCGGTGTGGGTAAGCAGGTGGCGCAGCGTGATCGTCGGGACCTGACCGTCGAACCGGGGCTCGAAGTCGGGCAGCCAGCGGATCACCGGATCGTCCAGACCGATCACCCCGTCCTCGACCAGGCTGAGCACGGCGGCGGTGACGATGGGCTTGGTGAGCGACGAGGCGCGGAAGATGGTGTCCAGCGTCATCGGCCGACTGGATTCGCGGTCGGCCAGGCCGGCGGCGCGGGCGTAGACCAGGGCGCCTTCGCGGGCCACCAGCACCACGCCGCCGACGATCCGCGTCTCGGCAAGGGCCATGTCGAGGATGGGGTCGAGCCGCGCCGCCAGCGCCCAGTCCGTACGTTCCGCGAGTGCGGCCATGGTCGTCTCCTCAAGTCCCGGCTCGTGCGGGTTTGATCCAGCTATTAGGCAATCGACGCAGCGTCATTCAAACCGATCATAGCGCCCGGCGTTCTTTCCGGATGGAGACTTCGATGTCCGAGACAATTCAGGTGGTCTGCCCCCACTGCGATGCGACCAATCGCGTGCCTCCGGCAAGGCTCTCCGCCGGCCCGAAGTGCGGCCGTTGCCACAAGGCCCTGTTCGAGGGCGCGCCCGTGGCGCTGGACCGGGCGCGGTTCGACCGGCACCTGTCAGGGAGCGGCCTGCCGCTGATCGTGGATTTCTGGGCGGCGTGGTGCGGCCCCTGCCGGGCGATCGCGCCCATCTTCGCCCGCGCCGCCGCCGAGCTGGAGCCGCGGGCGCGGTTCATCAAGATCGACGTCGACGCCAATCCCGAGCTGTCGGCGCGGTTCGGCATCCAGGGCATCCCGGCCCTGTTCTGCTTCGTGGACGGCAAGGTCGCCGCCCAGCAGGCCGGGCTCTCGGATCCGGGCCTGTTCCGGACGTGGGTGGACCGGTTCGCGTCGGCCAGGGCCTAGGCAGGGGTTTGTCGGCGCCCCCCGGCCTATTGCGCCTGATCGCCCGTCTCCCCTTGCGGGAGAAGGACAATTGCAGGCTTCGCGATGTGGGTGATGAGCGCAGGCGGCGCGGCCCGGGGATGACGCGGTCAAGGAGAGGGAAGCGAAGCGCGCGGCAAGCCGACCCTGGCAAACCATTGGGAGAAGGGGTTTGCGCTCCCCACGGTCCGCGCGGGATAATGGGCCCCTTGGACTTGGGGAGCGTACGGCGTTGCGGGACGGGATCGAGGAGACGGCGGCCTGGGAAAGCCACAGGCCCAAGCTGGTCTATCCGATGGCGCAGGCGCCGGGGACCGGGGAAGCCGTGGATATCGCGCCGGGCGTGAAGTGGCTGCGGATGCCGCTGGGCGGGGCGCTGGCGTGGATCAATGTCTGGGCGATTCGGGAAGGCGAGGGCTGGGCCATCGTCGACACCGGCATCGGCGGGGCGGCGACGCGCAATGCCTGGCGCGCGGCCCTGAAGGGCCCGCTGGAGGGTCGGCCGGTCACCCGGGTGTTCGTCACCCACATGCATCCCGACCACATCGGCATGTCGGGCTACCTGACCCGCAAGTTCGACGCGCGGCTGTGGATCACCCGGCTGGAGTTCATGACCTGCCGCTCGCTGGCCGCCGACACCGGGCGCGAGGCGCCGGAGGATGCGCTGCGGTTCTTCAAGGCCACCGGCTGGGACGAGGACGCGCTAGAGACCTACCGCGCCAAGTTCGGCGGGTTCGGGCGCGGGCTGTTCGCCCTGCCGGACAGCTTCCACCGGCTGAACGACGGCGACGAGGTGACCATCGGCGAGCACATGTGGCGGGTGGTGGTGGGCTCGGGCCACAGCCCGGAGCATGCGTGTCTCTATTCGCCCGAGCTGAAGCTGATGATCTCGGGCGACCAGGTGCTGCCGAAGATCTCGTCGAACGTGTCGGTATTCCCGACCGAGCCGGATGGTGATCCGCTGACCGACTGGATCACCTCGCTGGCGCGGATCAGGGCCCAGGTGCCGGACGAGGTGCTGGTGCTGCCGGCGCACAACGAGCCGTTCCACGGACTGCACGCCCGGATCGACCACCTGATCGCCGGCCATGAGCGCGGGCTGGAGCGGCTGCGCGGGCTGCTGGCCGAGCCCAAGCGGGTGGTGGACGTGTTCTCGGTGCTGTTCCGGCGGCGGATCGACGAGAACGTTCTGGGTCTGGCGACCGGCGAGAGCCTGGCGCATCTCAACTGCCTGATCGCCCGTGGCCAGGCGGTGCGTGAGCGCGACGCCGAGGGCATCGACTGGTACCGCGCCACCGGAGCCGCCGCATGAGCGCGGCCCGTTCGAAGGTGGTGGTGCGGGTGGCGACCTTCGCCGACGCCCCGCTGATCCTGCAGTTCATCCGCGAGCTGGCCGAGTACGAGCGGCTGCTGCACGAGGTGGAGGCCACCGAGGCCGACATCCGCCGCGACCTGTTCGGGGAGAACCCGCGCAGCTTCTGCGAGATCGCCGAGTACGAGGGCAAGCCGGTGGGCTTCGCGCTGTGGTTCTACAACTACTCCACCTTCCGCGGCCGGGCCGGGATCTATCTGGAAGACCTGTTCGTGCGGACCGAAGCCCGCGGCGTGGGGGCGGGCAAGGCGCTGCTGCGCAAGCTGGCCCAACGGTGCGTTGACGCCGAGCTGGGGCGGCTGGAGTGGGCCGTGCTGAACTGGAACGCGCCCTCCATCGCCTTCTACGACAGCCTGGGCGCCTCGGCGAAGACCGAGTGGACCGTGCGCCGGCTGGACGGCGAGGCGCTGGAGCGGCTGGCGGCGTCATGAGCGCGCCGCCGAAGACGGTTCTGGAGGTCTCGCAAGAAGAGGCCGAGGCGATCCGGCAGGCGGTGCGGACGGCGGATGTCTCGACGCTGGGCGAACGGCGGGAGCGGGCGGAGCTGGGGCACGTGCCGGGGCTGGTGGCGCTGCTGTCCGATGACCGGGTCTCTGGCCCGATCTACGACCTGCCGCGGCCGATCGGAGTGGAGAGCGTCACCCGCTGGGTGACCGAGGGCCAGGCCCAGGCGCTGGCGGGCGAGGCGCTGCTGATCGTGTCGCTGGATGCGGCGGGCGAGGTGGCGGGCTATTCGCGGATCACTGTCTGGCCCGACCGCTCGGCGGCGGAACTGGCCGGCGCCATGCGCGCCGACCTGCAGGGGCGCGGCCAGGGCGGGCCGGGGATGGCGCACAGCTTCGGCTGGATCTTCGAGACCCTGGGCGTTCGGCTGATGTGCCTGACGGCGGCGCTGGACAACATCCGGGTGCAGAAGGGCATCGACGGGGCGGGCTTCGTCCGAATGGGCGAGCGCGACGCCGTGCGGCCGGACGGGACGATCCGGCGGTCGGTCTACTGGGAGATGACGCGGGACGCCTGGCGGATGCGGCACCGGCTGTAGGGAACGACGAAAAGCACGAAAACAGGCCGCGGACTAACGCGCTGCTCGCGGGCAATCGCCCCCCTTCAGACTCGCAGGTCGATGTAGTTGCCGGTGCTGCGGATGGTGGACTGGCGGGCGCGCTGGGCGGTTTCGGCGTTGATCGAGATCTCGGCTTCGATGCGGGCCTGCGGGCCGAGGCGGATCAGGATCAGGTTGTCGACGCCGCGCTCGGCCATCACCTTGGCGCGAATCTCGGACGGGGTCTCGGCGAGCTTCTGCGCCGGCTCCACCGCGCGGGTGGCGTCGGCCTTCATGCGGTCGCGGGCCGCCATCTCGGTGGCCTGCTGACCGGCGACGCGGGCTTCCTGGGCCATGGCCTGGGCCATTCCCTGAAGCGATGCGCCGAATTGGGTCAGTCCGATGCTCATGGCCGCGCACGAAGCAAGTGCGGCGCCAGAGGCGTTTCACCTCCCCCGCGAAGCGGCGGGAGGGGGACCGCGCCCCGAAAAGGGCGTGGTGGAGGGGGCAGGCGGCGAACTCGGCGCCAAAGCGCGGCCCCAGGTTCAGCAGGCGGGGCTTGCCCCCTCCACCATCGGCTCTTCGGCCGATGGTCCCCCTCCCGCCACTTCGTGGGGGAGGTAAGGGTGGAGGGGGAGCCGCTTTGGCCTACGCCGGGGTCTTCGGGGCCTGGGCGCCGGGCAGGACGGCCCGGTTCAGGTCGAAGAACTTCGGCGCCATTTTGGGAATCGCTTCCGACAGGATGGTGTCGACGGTCCAGCCCTCTTCCTTGGTCACCGTCTCGATCGGACGGGGCTGGGAGTAGAGGATGATGTTCTCGCCCGACGAGCCGAAGATCTGGCCCGAGACGTGGGCCGCGGCCGGGGTGACCATGGCGACGGAGAAGCGGGCCGGCTGGTCGGCGCGGATCTTCTCGGCCATCACCTTGCGGCGCTCGGCGGCGGCCTCGTCCTTGATCGGAACCGA
>CAUJHW010000147.1 GCA_963205005.1 Pseudomonadota bacterium | reverse complement strand
GACCCATGGCGGACATTTGCTGGCGTGCCTAAGCTGTCCCGATGATAGCTCCGCCTTCGACGTCCATCGCAGCCCTCGGCGCAGTCGTTCTGTGCGGCATGGTCCCGGCGGTGGCTGTGGCAGGTCCCGCCAAGCCTGCTGCCATCGCGCCCGCCAACCACGCGAATGCCGTAGTCGGCGTATGGATCGTCAAGGACGAAACGGCACCGTTCCCCTTCCACATGTACGTCTTCAATGCCGACGGCACGATGCAACAGGCCAATCCCGACGCCGGCAATGCGAGGACAAGCGACAGTGACGGCAAGGGGATCTGGATCACAAGAGGGGATCGGATCGTCGGAAAGTGGGTCGAGATCACGGCGGACCGTGGGACCCGCAAATTTGTCGGACGCCTCGACCTCTCGTTCGACCTCAAGGTTGATGGCGATCAATTGACGGGCAACCGTTCCGCCCAACCCTTTGATGCCGACGGGAAGCCCGCCGGAGAGCCGTTTCAGGGATCGTTTACCGGCACACGCGTGACCCTCCCTTGAGGACGACCGGCAGCTAGGTCCGCTCCCCCCCCCCCCCACGCGCGGACATTGGGAAGGTCCGCTTTCTGGCCGCAATACAATGTCTCCGTCTGGCGCTTCACGGTCGTCGGGGGCGCGGGCGTGCAACGTAGCGCCGTTGACAATTCCGAACATATGTTCTAGCTTTGTTCTTATGTCATCCACCGCCGCAACCCCTGCCGCGCCGCCGCCCGACATGATCGGGGCGATGACGGCGTGTGCGTTTGCGTTGGGGACGGCGGCGGCGGAGATGGCCAAGGGGGCGGGGGACGACACGGACCTGTTCCTGGCCGCCTCGGCGGAGTTCCGGCACTGTTTCTTCGCCGTGCGGATGGGCATGCGGCTCAAGATGGCGCTGGGCGCGGGCGTGACGCCGGGCGCCGCGCGCGTGCTGGCCGGGCTGGCCGGGTCGCCGGAGGCCCCGGAGCGGCCTGAGACCGAGGGCCCGGAGACCGAACGGCTGGACCACCTCGAGACCGAGCGCGAGCGTGATCGCGACTATGAGCCGGTCAGCCTGCCTCAATTCCTCAAGACCCTGGGCGTCGCAGCGACGCGGGCCGAAGCGCGGCGCGAGGCGCTGCCCGCCGACGTCCGCGACCACACCCTGCCCAGGCTGCGAGGCCTGCTGAATCAGGCGGACTGTCCGTCCCGCCTCGGACCTTCGCCGTCCGGCGCGGCCGCAGCCCCGCGGGTGCGGCCCTCCGCTGCTCCTGCGAGCCGGTCCCGCTGGCTGGCCTCCAGCGGCGCCGGCGGCCTCCTGCCGACGCCGCCACCCACCGCCCGGCGCCGCGACTCCAGCTGATCCCCGCTCATCCCGGCGAATGCCGGGATCCAGATCTCAAAGCTGGAATGCGGATGGGATAGGCTCAGCGTCCATAGAACCTGCCCCCACGCCATGCCTCTGGGTCCCGGCATTCGCCGGGATGAGCGGGGAATCTCAGGCCCGCACCCTTCTTCCCCCACCGCCCGCGCCGTGGGGCGCTTGACGTGCGCGCTCTGGGTCCGCGCCGACACGCAAGCCGGGCCGCACCTTCGGCTGGACCCGTCCGGCCGAGCCCACTAAACCTGCGCCGACCTGGGAACCCCACGCATGTCCGAGCCCGCCGACATCACCGCCATGACCTTCGAGACCGCGCTCTCCGAGCTGGAGCAGATCGTGGCGAAGCTTGAATCCGGCCAGGCGCCGCTGGAGGACTCCATCCGCATGTACGAGCGGGGCGCGGCGCTGAAGGCCCACTGCGAGGCCCGGCTGGCGGCCGCCCGCCTGCGGGTCGAGAAGATCGTCATGGGAGCCGGCGCCCCCGGCGTCGAGCCCGCCGAGTTCAGCTGATGGACCTCGCCGCTCGGGTGGCGGAGGCCGCTGATCTGGTCACCGTCGCGCTGGACGAGCTTCTGCCCCGCGCCGACGGCCCCGAAAGCCGGCTGACCGAGGCGATGCGCTACGCGGCGCTCGGCCCCGGCAAGCGCCTGCGGACATGGTTCGCCCTCGAGACCGGCCGGATGTTCGATGTGGATGAGGGCCATGTGCTGCGCGCGGCCTGCGCGCTGGAATGCATCCACGCCTACAGCCTGATCCACGACGACCTGCCCTGCATGGACGATGACGACATGCGCCGTGGACGGCCCACCGTGCACATCGCCTATGACGAGATGACCGCGGTGCTGGCCGGCGACGCACTGCAGACCGCGGCCTTCGAGATCCTGGCCCATCACGACACCCACCCGGACGGCAATGTCCGCGCCGAACTGGTGATGCGGCTGGCCGTGGCGTCCGGCGCCCGCGGCATGGTCGGCGGCCAGATGATCGACATGCTGGGCGTCCGCGAGGACCTCGGCGGTGTGGCGCGGATGCAGCGGCTCAAGACGGGCGTCCTGATCGCCTGCGCCTTCGAGCTGCCGCTGGTCCTGGCCCGCGCCCAGGAGGCCGAGCGCCACGCCCTGATGAACTTCGCGCACGACCTGGGCCTGGCCTACCAGATCGTCGACGACCTGCTGGACGCCGAGGGCGACGCCGCCACCGTCGGCAAGGCGGTGGGCAAGGATGCGGCCGCCGGGAAGACCACGTTCGTCACCCTGCTGGGCGTCGACGCGGCGCGCGAGCGGCTTGGACTGCTGAAGATGCAGACGAAATCTCACCTGGATGCGTTCGGCCCCCGGGCTGATTTCCTGCGGGCGAGCGTCGATTTCGTGCTAGAGCGCCGCCTGTAATTTTCCGAGGACGTCCGCGTTCCATGCCCCCCGAAACGCCCCTGCTCGATACGGTCTCCTCGCCGGCCGACACCCGCGACCTGACCATACCGCAGCTCCGGCAACTGGCTGACGAACTCCGCGCCGAGACCATCGATGCCGTCTCGCAGACGGGCGGCCACCTTGGCGCGGGCCTGGGCGTGGTCGAGCTGACCGTCGCCCTGCACCACGTCTACGACACCCCGCGCGACATCCTGATCTGGGACGTCGGGCACCAGGCCTATCCGCACAAGATCCTCACCGGGCGGCGCGACCGCATCCGCACCCTGCGCCAGGGCGGCGGCCTGTCGGGGTTCACCAAGCGCTCGGAAAGCGAATACGACCCCTTCGGCGCGGCGCACGCCGCCACCTCGATCAGCGCCGCGCTGGGCTTTGCCGCCGCCCGTGACGCCAAGGGCCAGGACAACAAGGTGGTCGCCGTGATCGGCGACGGCTCGATGAGCGCCGGCATGGCCTACGAGGCCATGAACAACGCCTGCGAGACGACGAAGCAGCTCACGGTCATCCTCAACGACAACGACATGTCGATCGCTCCGCCGGTGGGCGGGATGAGCGCCTACATGGCCCGGCTGGTCTCGGGCGGCGGCTACCAGTCGCTGCGCAACCTGGGCAAGGCCGTGTCGAAGGCCTTCCCGAAACCACTGCAGGAAGCCGCCCGCAAGGCCGAGGAATACGCCCGGGGCATGGTCACCGGCGGCACGCTGTTCGAGGAACTGGGCTTCTACTACGTCGGCCCGATTGACGGCCACGACATGGACGCCCTGGTCCACGTGCTGCAGAACGCCCGCAAGATCGAGGACAAGCCGGTCCTGGTCCACGTGGTGACCCAGAAGGGCAAGGGCTATGCCCCCGCCGAGAACGCCGCCGACAAGTACCACGGCGTGGTCAAGTTCGACGTGGTCACCGGCAAGCAGTCCAAGGCCCAGGCCGCCGCGCCGCAGTACACCCGCGTCTTCGCCGAGGAACTGCTGAAGCACGCCGAGATCGACCCGAAGATCGTCGCCATCACTGCGGCCATGCCGTCGGGCACCGGCCTCGACCTGTTCGGCCAGCGGTTCCCCGAACGCACCTTCGACGTCGGCATCGCCGAGCAGCACGCCGTCACCTTCGCCGCGGGCCTTGCCGCCGACGGGATGAAGCCGTTCTGCGCGATCTATTCGACCTTCCTCCAGCGCGGCTACGACCAGGTGGTCCACGACGTGGCGATCCAGGGCCTGCCGGTCCGCTTCGCCATCGACCGCGCCGGGCTGGTGGGCGCCGACGGCGCGACCCACGCTGGCTCCTTCGACATCGGCTTCCTCGGCGCCCTTCCGGGCATGGTGCTGATGGGCCCGTCCGACGAGGCCGAACTGGCCCATGCCGTGGCCACGGCCGTGGCCATCGACGACCGCCCCTCGGCCTTCCGCTATCCGCGGGGAGAGGGGACCGGCGTCGCTATCCCCGAACTCGCCGCGCCTTACGAGATCGGCAAGGGCCGCATCGTCCGCGAGGGCACGGCGGTGGCGATCCTGTCCTTCGGCACGCGCCTTGGCGATGCGCTGAAGGCCGCCGACCTGCTGGCGGCCCGCGGCCTGTCGGCCACCGTCGCCGACGCCCGCTTCGCCAAACCGCTGGACCTTGACCTGCTGCTGCGGCTGGCGCGCGACCACGAGGCGCTGATCACCGTGGAAGAGGGCTCGATGGGCGGCTTCGGCGCCTTCGTGCTGCAGGCGCTGGCCCAGCACGGCGCGCTGGACCGTGGCCTGAAGGTACGCACGCTGACCCTGCCGGACGTCTTCCAGGACCACGACAAGCCCGACGTCATGTACGCCGACGCCGGCCTCGACGCCGACGGCATCGTCCGAGGCGCCCTGTCGGCCCTGGGCATCGACAACGCCTCGATCGCGGGACGCCGCGCCTAGAGGAATCCGAGGTTGCGGGTCGGAAAGCCGGCCAGCCGCGGGAAGATCACATCCAGCTCGCTCTCTGACGCGCCGAACCATCGGCCCAGCGTGGCGCCGTACTGGTCCACCGAGGTGGTCGGGATCTGCACGCCGTTGATGTTGTCCGGATTGTTGAAGCCGGCCACGTCCGCGCCGATGGTCGGGTACTGGCCGTAGATGTCCTGGCCCTTCACCGCCCCGCCCATGATGAAGTGGTGGCCGCCCCAGGCGTGATCGGTGCCGTCGCCATTGGTGGTGATGGTGCGCGAGAAGTCCGAGGCGGTGAAGGTGGTCACCTGGGCGCGGCGGTCGATCCCCCCGATGTTTGAAAGCGCACCGTCGAAGTAGCTGAGCGCATGGGCCACCTTCGCCAGCAGGTTCGGCTGGGTGGTGTTCTGGAAGTCGTGCGTGTCCCAGCCGCCCAGGCTGACGAAGAACACCTGCCGCCGGACACCCAGGATCGAGCTGGCGGCGATCGACCGCGCCACGGTCTGCAGCTGAAGCGCCAGCGAGTTGGTCTCGGCCCGGCCGGTGATCGGGTTGGTATAGGCCGGCGCCGCCGGCACGCTGGTGACGATGCCCTGGGTGAAGGCGCTGTTCACCGTCGACGCCGCCGAGATCGACCGCGCCACCACCGAGGAATAGTCGGCCGCGAAACTGCTGGTCAGGTTGGTGTCGGTGATGGTGTCGCGCACCCGCGACGGCGCCAGGGTCGAGCCGAACAGGCTGTTTCCCTGCTGGCCGGTGATCACCACCGCCGGCTGGGCGCCCGTCGAAAGCTGGTACTGCACGACCGACTGGCCCGACAGGAACACCGCGTTGCCCGCCGTCGAGACCGCGGTGAACAGGGTCGAGCTGCCGTTCATGCCGCCCACAAGGTCAGCGAACCGCCCGCCCCAGCCGGTCCGGGCGCCCTCGGTCGACAGGGCCTGCCAGGTCGACTGCTGGTCATTGTGCGAGAACAGGCTGGTGGGCACCGGCACGCTCTTGGCCTGGTACTGGGACTTGGTGACGGGCTGGACCAGGGTGCCGACATTGGCCAGCACCGCCAGCCGCCCCTGGTTGAACAGGGTCTGCAGGGGGCCCAGGAACGGGTGCAGGGCGAAGGTCCGGCTGGAGGCATTTGTGCCGGCCGGGATCGCCTGGGCGGTCCTGGGAACGATCGGCAGCACCCCGCCCCAGGCCTCGGGCGAGGCGGCGTCCGCGACCCGGCCGGTCACGGAACTGGTCTGTCCCACGGGCGTCGGCGCGGTTCCGACGGGCATCAGGGCGATCGGATCGGCCCCCGTGTTGCGGGTGGCGAAGTAGCGGCCCCACGTGTCGGTGTCGGTGGCCAGCACGGTGTTGTGGGCGTCGTTCCCGCCGAACAGGAACACACAGACCAGGGCCTTGTAGTCGGGCGCCGACTGCCCGGCCGCCGAACCGGCCGCGGCCATCTGAAGGGCGAACGGCGCCGCCGCGCCCAGCATCGAGAAGGCGCCGCCGACCCGCAGCAGGTGTCGCCGATCCATGGTCCCGGTCATCGCTGCACCAGATATTCGGACGAGGCCATGGTCATGTAGATCGCCAGCTTCGCGCGGTTGGTCAGGGCGGTGTTTATGGTCGTCTGGGCGCCCGTCGTCGGAACGTTGATGGAGCCGAGCGCCTCAAGGATCCGGGTCCGCAGACCACCTGACATCCGGCCATTCATCAGCAGCAGGTTCACGCGGTCGACGAGCGCGCCTGGATCACTGGCCAGCGCCACTTCGGCGGCATAGGTGCTGCGCACATCGCGGGCGCCGTTCACCGTCGCGCCTGCGCCGACGTCGATCGTGGTCTGCAGGGTGTTGAGGTATCCGGCCACCGACACCTCATCGACGATCTGGAACTCCGGCGCGACCAGCCCCGCCTGCCCGACGCGCGTGTTCGGCGGCGAATAGCCGGGGCGGTAGAAGTTGAACACCGACGGCGCGGTCAGAGCCGACTGCCCCAGCGAGGTGTTGGCGCTGGTCGAGCCGATCTGCCATTCGCCCGATGTCGACGTCGCGCCGAACGCCCGGGCCCAGTGGGCGTAGCGCACCAGCGGCTCACGCACCTTTCCGAAGGTAGGGCCCTCGGCCAGGGTCGCGCTGCGCGCCTCGGAATCCAGCAGGATCGCCCGCACGACCGCCGACATGTCTCCCCGCACGCCCTTGCCGTTGTCGTTGAACACCGCCGTCACCCGGGCGACGTAGGCCGGGCTGGGATTGCTGGTCACCAGCCGCTGGATCAGCTGCCTGCCGATGAACGGGCCGACGTTCGGATGATTGAACAGGGTGTCGAGCGCGATCTTCAGGTCGCCGGCGGGGTTGGACGTGGCCGAGGCCGGAATCGCAGTCCCGAGGAAGGTCTTGGCGCTGGTGGAATGAAACGTGGGGTACGGGATCATCGACCGGACCTTGGCGTCGGCCGGGAGGTTCCGCCCCGCGAAGGTCACCGTCGTCGGTGTCGGGGAATAGTAGCTGTAGCCCGTGAACACTTTCGCCAGCCCACTGATGTCGTCGGAGGTGTAGGTCGGCAGTGGCCGCCCCAGGCCGTCCAGCTTCTGGGTCCCGTCCGGGTTCAGCTGGTAGAGGCCGATGGTCATCAGCTGCATGACCTCGCGGGCGTAGTTCTCGTCCGGATTTCGCCCCGTGACCGGGTCTTCCTTCTGGTTCCCCAGCCAGGTGAGATAGACCCCCATCATCGGATGCAGGCTCACCTGTTCCAGCAGGGTGCGGAAGTTGCCGAAGGCGTTGGCGCCCAGCATGTCGTAGTATGAAGCGCCCCCGCGGGTATCGATGCTGGTGTCGGTGAGCGAGATCACGAAGATCTCGCTCAGCGCCAGCTTCATGCGCTGGCGCAGCTGGTCCGGGCCGGTAATCGCCCGCTGCCAGTACGAATAATAGAAGTCGACAGGATTGAGTGTCGCCGCTGCGTTGGCTGCCTTGAGCTCGACAAGGCGCGCATCGACATCCGCCAGATGGCCCTGTGGCGCTGGCATGACCATCTGCTGGTCGATCCACTGGGAATAGCCGGCGGCCCGCACCTGGCTGATCGAGGCGTCGGTCGCGCCAAAGCTGGTCTGGGACAGGAATCGGGAGGCTTCGGCCGCCGTCGGGGGCGCCGATGAATCGGAACCTGTGTTTCGCGCGCCGCTGCAGGCCGCGAGCACCAGGAGGGCCAGCGCGGCCAGAGAGCGCGCCACACTGCGCGGCATCGAGTCCCCCAAGATGAAGCCCCCTCAGATCGCGAGCTTGAACAGTCGCGCCCGACATGTCCACCGTGACGGCGGCGTTAGACGGACGCATGACACTTTCACGCGTCGCGACGGAACCTCCGTCGCAATCCGTGTGGTTGAGTCAGCGGGATGAAGCGGTAACATCCCGTTTCAAGGGGGGTGGTCATGGCCACATTTGTCGCCGGCGTGACCGGCGTGGATTTCGATCTGCTCGATCTTGGCCCCCTTGCCACGGGTGCGCCGTCCGGCGCAACGGGCACCTCGGTGGAGCTCCGCACCGGCGGCGTGGTCACCCAGATCTTCGGGACCGGGTTTCAGTTCGCGACGTCCGGTCCGCCCACTGCCGGAACCATCAGCCGCATCGTCGTCGCCACCGACGCCGGCCTCGCCTACGATATTTCCGGCCTTGCGGTATCCGCGGCGACGTTCCGCGGCTGGGTCGCCGCCGGCGACAACGCCTCGGTCAAGGCCGGCCTCTTTGCCGGAACGGACTCCCTGACCGGCTCCGGACTGGACGACCGCCTTCGGGGTTTCGCCGGAGCCGATACCCTCTCGACCGGCTCGGGAGCCGACTTCGCCGACGGCGGCGACGGCGACGACCAGGTCTTCGCAGGCGCCGGCAACGACACCGTGGTCGATCCGGGCGGCGCCAACTACCTGCGCGGCGAGGAAGGCGATGACAGCGTCGTCGGCGGCGCCAACTTCGACGACATCAACGGCAACATGGGCAATGACACCGCCGCCGGCGGGCCGGGCGACGACTGGGTGGTCGGCGGCAAGGATCAGGACTGGCTTTTCGGCGACGACGGCGGCGACCTCGTCTACGGCAACCTCGGCGACGACACCTGTGAGGGTGGCGCCGGAAACGACACCATCCGCGGCGGCCAGGGCTTCGACACCCTGGCGGGCGGCGCCGGCGCCGACTTCGTCTCCGGGGACCGCGGCGACGACACCATGGTCGGCGGCACAGGCGCCGACATCTTCCACTCCTCCAGCGACGCCGGCATCGACCGCGTCCTGGACTTCAGTGTCGCCCAGGGCGACCGGGTCCAGCTCGATCCCGGTACGACCTTCACCATCGCCCAGGTGGGCGGCGACACCGTGGTGACGATGAGCGCGGGGTCGGTGGTGCTGGTGGGTGTGTCGATGGGGAGTTTGACGGCGGGGAGCGTGTTTGTGGGCTAGGGGGCTGGGCGACGGCAGAAATGTCACCGGGCAAATCCACAATGGGCGCAAGCCAGTCCCAGCATCCCAGACCTTCTGTCTACACCTAGAACGGCGAGAAGCGTTCCAGCAGGGACTGGCCGGCCGGGGTCTTCTGGACGCGGCTGAGGTCGCCACGGCCGCCGTAGCTGATGCGGGCCTCGGCGATCTGGGTGTGGCGGATGGTGTTGGCCGAGGAGATGTCCTCCGGACGCACGATGCCGGCGACGGTCAGCTGGCGCAGATCGGTGTTGGTGCGCACTTCCTGAACGCCCTGGATCACCATGTTGCCGTTCGGAAGGACGCCGGTGACCACCGCGGCGATGGTCAGGCTGATCTTCTCCGAGCGGTTCACCTGGCCGGAGCCGGCATTGCTGGACGTGGAGTTGGTCTCCAGCGCGTTGGCCGGATCGAAGCCGCCCGGCAGAATTTTCCCGAGCGTCGATTCCAGGCCCAGCAGGTGCGGCACGCCGGCGGTCATGCCCGAGGTGCGCGAGCTGGTGGTGGCGTTGGTGGTCTTGGCGCTGTCGTCGATGTCGATCTGCACCGTCAGGATGTCGCCCACGCGGCTGGCGCGCTGGTCGTTGAAGAAGGCGCGTGCGCCCGTGCGCCACAGGGAATTGGCGCTGGCCGACTGCGGCGAGGGCTCGCGCGCCGAGATCAGCACCGTCTGCTCGCGTGGCATCAGGGCGGCGGGATAGCCCACCTGCGACAGCTCGGGACCGCGTACGGCCTCCTTGACGGTGGAGCAGGCGGCCAGGGGGGCCAGGGCGACGAGGGCGATGAGGCGCAGGCGCATTCTGGGGGCTTCCTTCAACGGAGCGCGTAACGGGAGGAACGGGTCAGCTTCAGCTGTTCGGCCGCGGGGCCGACGACCGCCTGGCCCGGTCCGCTGACCACGGCCTGGACGGTCTTCTTCGACGTGACGTTCTGCACGCTGATGGTGTCGCCCACGCCGCCGCCGGACAGGGCCTTGGCCTGCAGCGACAGCGAGACGCCGGCATCCTCGAAGACGAGGGTTACGACATCGTTGGCCTTGATGACCTGTGGGGCGGAGACGTCGCGACCGGCGACCGCGGCGCCGGCGCGCAGGGTGCGGCGGGCGGCGAGGCCGACGACGGCGTCGGGATCGGTGGCGGCGTCGGCCGGGGCCAGGGCCACCTTGGCCCAGACGAGATCCTGTGGCTGCACCACCTCGCCGGCGGCGATGTTGCGGGTCCAGGTCAGCACGTCGACGTTGGCCCGGGCGGCGGCGGCGGTGGCCGCGCCGGTGGGCGCGCCGCTCTGCACGACGATCTGGCGCAGGCCCTCGGCGTTGGCCCAGTCGAGGCCGGCGCGGCGGGCGGCGGCCTGGACGATCTGGGCGTTCAGCATGACGCTGTTCCCGGTCCGCGAGGCGACCGGGATGTGGCCCGCGGCGCCCGCGCCCTCGAAGATCTCGCCCAGGGTCACCACGCCGTCGGCGTCGGCCATGTTGGCCTTCAGGGTCACCGCCGTGCCGGCGAGGGCCGGCGAGGCGATGGCCAGCGCGGCCAGGATCGCGAGGGCTTTCATGAGCTTACGCCTTCACCTGGTTGGCGGTCGCCAGCATGTTGTCGGCGGTGGAGATCACCTTGGAGTTCATCTCGTAGGCGCGCTGGGCGACGATCAGGGCGGTGATCTCGGCCACGGCGTCGACGTTCGAGGCTTCGGTGTAGCCCTGCACCAGGGTGCCGATGCCCACCGATCCCGGCGTGCCGCTGGTGGGGGCGCCCGAGGCGGCCGTTTCCTTCAGCAGGTTGCCGCCGATGGCGTTCAGCCCGCCCTCGTTGACGAAAGTGGCCAGTTCCAGGACGCCCACCACGCTGGGCAGGGTCTGGCCGGCCTGGAGGACCTCGACCTGGCCCGACTTGGAGATCGAGACCGAGATCGCGTCGCCCGGGATCGTGATCGCCGGCTGAACCTGATAGCCGTCCTGGGTGACCAGCTGGCCCTGATCGTTGACCGAGAAGTTGCCGGCGCGGGTGTAGGCGTTGTCGCCCTGCGGGGTCAGCACCTGGAAGTAGCCGCGGCCGTCGATGGCCATGTCGTACTGGTTGTCGGTGCGGGTGAGCGCGCCCTGGGTGCCGATCCGGTAGACCGCGCCGGTCTTGACGCCCGCGCCGACCTGCACGCCGGTCGGAACGATGGTGCCCTGGTCGGACGACTGCGTCCCGGCCGCCTCGAAGGTCTGGTACAGCAGGTCCTGGAACTCGGCCCGCTGCCGCTTGAAGGCGATGGTGTTCATGTTGGCGATGTTGTTCGAGATGACCTCGACGTTCATCTGCTGGGCGGCCATGCCTGTGGCCGCTGTGCGGAGCGCTTGCATCAGTCGTTACCTTCTTACTGAACCCGGCCCAGGCGCTCGACGGCGCGCCGGGAGAGATCGGCTTCGGAATCCATCATCTTGGCGGTCTGTTCGTAGGCCCGGGACACCTCGACCATGCGGGTGATCTCCAGGACCGGCTTGACGTTCGAACCTTCCAGAAAGCCCTGGCGGACCCTGGTCTGGGCCGCTGGCGCAGCCGCCAGGTTCGAGACGTTCTTGTAGAGGTTGTCGCCCATCTTCGAGAGCACGCCGGGGTTGGCGAACTCGAACACGCCCACCTTGCCGACCCGCTCGTTCCCCTGGCTCATCGAGCCGTCGGGGCCGATCGAGACCGGACCCTTCTCGCCATCGATGACGATCTCGCCGCCGCTCTCGTCGAGGACGGCCTGGCCGCCCTGGGTGACCAGCTTGCCGGTGGTGTCGGTGGTGAAGCGGCCGTCACGGGTGAACCGGGGGCCGTCGGGGGTCTGGACCTGGAAGAAGCCCTTTCCCTCGATGGCCAGGTCCAGCGGGCCGCCGGTCTGGGTCAGGGTTCCCTGGCCGAAGTCGCGGGCCACGCCATCGGTGGCCACGAACTTCACCGGCCGGGGGCCGCCCAGGGTCATCGCCGGCTCGGCCGGGTCGGTCTTCTGGATCAGCGACTCCACCTTGAAGCCGTTGGTGTCGATGTTGGCGATGTTGTTGGCGACGATGTCCATCTCGCGACGGAGCACCATCTGGCGGGAGAGTCCGACGTAGAGGGCGTTGTCCATTAAGCTGCGGCCTTGGCGTGCGACTTTACGCCGTCATCGGCTGCAAACTTCGGGCCAACTCAAAAGTGCAACAAAATCAACAATTAAGAAAGTTAACGCCGGCCGAGCGGCGGAAAATGCCGGGCAAGATTCGCGTCCGTTAAGAACCGTTAAAAACCGCTTCTTAACCAAAGGCCGCCATTCGTTGACGTGCCGGATGTCTAAGGAACGCGCGCGTGGCGAAGAAGGACAAGAAGGAAGCCAAGAAGGAGGAGGCCACCGAGGCCCCCGCCGAAGGCGCCGAGGGCGAAGCCCCCGCCAAGAAAAAGCTTCCTCTCAAGATGCTGATCATCGCCGGCGCCGCGGCTCTCGTGGTGCTGGGCGGCGGCGGCACGGCCGCGTTCATCTTCCTCAAGCCGAAGCCCGAGGCCGCGGCCGAGAAGGGCCACGAAAAGAAGGAAAAGAAGAAGGAAAAGAAGAAGGAAGAAAAGAAGGAAGGCAAGGAAGGCAAGGAGGGCGAAAAGGGCGCGGCGGTGGTCCGCGAAGGCCCTGACGGCATCGTCTTCTACACCATGCCCGAAGTGGTGGTGAACATGCAGACCGCCGACGGTCGGCCCACCTTCCTGAAGCTCAAGCTCACCCTGGAACTGCCCGGCGAAGAGGCGGTCGAGGAACTCGATCCGAACATGCCCAGGCTGCAGGACATGTTCCAGACCTTCCTGCGCGAACTGCGCCCGGAGGACCTTTCCGGCAGCCAGGGCTCGTACCAGCTGCGCATGGAGATCCTTCGTCGCGTGAACCTGGTGATCGGTCCGTCCAAGGCCAACGCCGTGCTGATCGAGGAGATGCTGATCAACTAGCGTCCGCGCTGGTTGCATCCCGAACGCCCATGGCAGACGAACCCGAAGTCACCGCTGAAGCCGACGCCGCGCCGAGCGCGGACCAGGCCGCCGAGTGGGCGGCATCCCAGGCCGCCGCCGCCGATGCGGGCGCGTCCGAGCGGATCCTGAACCAGGACGAGATCGACAGCCTGCTGGGCTTCGACCTCTCGGACGACGAGGTCTCCGAACGGACCGGCATCCGCGCGATCATCAACTCGGCCCTGGTGTCCTACGAGCGCCTGCCGATGCTCGAGATCGTCTTCGACCGCCTGGTGCGGTTGATGACGACCAGCCTGCGCAATTTCACCTCCGACAACGTCGAGGTCAGCCTCGACAACATCTCGTCGATCCGCTTCGGCGATTATCTCAACTCGATCCCGCTGCCGGCCATCCTTTCGGTGTTCCGGGCCGAGGAGCTGAACAACTACGGCCTGCTGACGGTCGATTCGAACCTGATCTACTCGATCGTCGACGTGCTGCTTGGCGGCCGGCGGGGCACGGCGGCCATGCGCATCGAGGGCCGGCCCTACACCACCATCGAGCGGGTCCTGGTCCAGAGGATGGTCGAGGTCGTCCTGGCCGACGCCAAGGAGGCCTTCGAGCCCCTGACGCCGGTGACCTTCACCCTGGACCGCCTGGAGACCAATCCCCGGTTCGCCGCCATCGCGCGCCCGGCCAACGCCGCCATCCTGGTCAAGTTGCGCATCGACATGGAAGACCGCGGTGGTCGGATCGAGCTCCTGCTGCCCTATGCGACGCTCGAGCCCATCCGGAAGATGCTGCTGCAGCAGTTCATGGGCGAGAAGTTCGGGCGCGACAACATCTGGGAAAGCCACCTGGCCACCGAGCTCTGGACCACCCAGATGGAGGTCCGCGCCGTCCTCGACGAACAGCAGATCAGCCTCAAGAAGGTGCTGAACCTCAAGGTCGGCGACACCGTCATGTTGAACGCCACGCCCGACAGCCTGATCGAGCTTCGCGCCGGCACGATCCCGCTCACCCGCGGCCGCATGGGCCGTCGCAACCAGCACATCGCCGTGCGGGTCGAGGCGCCGCTCACCCCCCACGCCCGCCAAGCCGTCCAGAGGCTCACATGACCTTCATCGGAATCGCCATGAACCTCCTGCTGGCGGGTCTCCTGCTGGCCGCGATGGTGGTGGGGCTGCGCCTCAACAAGCGCCTCAAGGCCCTGCGCGACAGCCACGAAGGCTTCGAGGCCGCCGTTCGCGAGCTGAATGTCGCCGCCCAGCGCGCCGAGCAGGGCCTGGCTGACCTGCGCGCCGCGACCGACGAGGCGACCGACCTGCTGTCCGACCGGATCGAGAAGGGCCGGGCGCTCGCCGGCAAGCTCGAACGGCTGGTCAGCGCCGCCCCCGAACTGCCCAAGCCCATGGGCGGGGAACGCGTTCAGCCGGCCCGCGCCATGCCAGCCGCCATGCCGGTCCGCGAATCGGCTGCCGAGCAGCGTCTGACCGCCATCCTCGCCGCGGCCCGCGCCCGGCTCGAGGCCGAGAGCGAACCCCGCGCCGAGGCTCGTCCGGAGTTCCGCGCCCCGCCGGAACCGCTGGTCGGTCGCGCCCCTCTGCCGGGCCGCCGCATCGCCTCGTTCGACGAGGACCTGTTCGAGGACGAGCCGCTTGAGCTCAGCCGCACCGCCGGAGCGCGCCGTTGAAATCCATGCCCCGCATCCTGCCGCTCGTCGGCGTCGCCATCGGCGGCGTTCTGGCCGTGAACGCCCTGTCCGGCGCGCGTGATCTGCCCGGTCTGATCTCCGGCGCCCAGGCGTTCGCGGAGGAAGCCACCAAGGCTGTGAAGCCCGGCAAGGACGCCAAGGCCGAGGCCGCGGGCAAGTCCGAAGCCGCGGGCAAGGCTGAGGAAAAGGGCGCCAAGGAGGGTGCGGCGACCGGTGAAGCCGGTGACGCCGCCGCCAAGGTCGCCCCGACGTCCGCCATGGCCCCCAAGGCCGTCTGCGCGCCGACCGCCGCTGAGCTCGCCAAGCAGGCGGGTCTCTCGCCCGCCGAACTGCAGGTCCTGCAGAGCCTCGGCGCCCGCCGGGGCCAGCTCGACCAGCGGGAAAGCGATCTGTCGACCCAGATCGCCCTGATGGCCGCCGCCGAGGCCAAGCTCGACGCGAAGATCAAGACGCTGAACGGCTTGAAGGGTCAGGTCCAGGGACTGCTCACCCAGAGCAACGCCAAGGAGGCCGCCGAGATCGACCGCCTGGTGAAGGTGTTCGAGGGCATGAAGGCCAAGGACGCTGCGCCGCGGATGGTCATGCTGGACGACAGCGTGCGCATTCCGATCGCCGCGAAGATGAAGGAACGCGCGCTGTCCGCGATCCTGTCGCAGATGCCCGCGCCCGAGGCCAAGAGGCTCACCGAGTCATTGGCGCGCCGCTACTCCGACGCCCAGGCCGCCGCGAAGAAGGCCGAGCAGGTCGCCAACGATACGGCCGCCAAGCCGGCCGTGGAGCCCAAGGCGCCGGTCAAGACCGCCGAGGCGGCTCCGGCCCGAAAGTCCGCGCCGCCGCGTCGCAAGGCGCCGGCCGCCCAGCAGGCCGCCGCCAAGCCGCCGGCCGCCAAGCCCGCCGCCACGACGCCCGCCGCGCCGGATGCGCCGGCCACGACCGGGTAGCCGATGACCTTCAGACGGGCCCTCCGCTCCGGGGTTGCCGCGGCCTGCATCGTCAGCGTCGCGGCTCCCGCGAGCCTCGCCGCTCCGGTGGCGCAGGCCGTCGCCAACAGCGGCGGCCTCGACGTTCGCGTGGCCACGGCGAAGACCTTCTCCCGCGTCGAGATCCGGGGCGCACGGCCCACTGTCCGGCAGGACGGCCAGACGGTGACCCTGTCCTTCAGTCGCGACGCCGACCCGGACATCGCCCGCCTTCGGACCTCGCCTCCGAAGTGGTTCAAGGGCGCCGAGAAACGCCACGTCGGCGGCCGCCTGCAGCTGGTCCTCACACTGGACGAGAATGCCGAGATCAAGGTCGGCAACGCGGACGGCGCCACCTACATCAACGCCTTCGAGAAGCCAGAGCCGCCGCCGCCGGCCGAGGCTCCGCCGGAAGCCGAGGTCGCCGAGGCCGAGCCGGTCCGCCCCAGCCCGCTACCGCCCGGCGGCGTGATCCCTGTCGGTTCGCAGGTGGCCGCAGGCCAGGTCCAGTTCAGCTTCCCGTTCGCCAATCCGGCGGGTGCGGCCGTGTTCCGCCGGGGCGACGCGATCTGGGTGGTGTTCGACACTCCGGCCAACCTCGATATTTCCAAGGCGCCCCGGGGCGTCGCTGCGGTCCGTGGCGTGCAGGCCTTCCGCGCCGCCGACCATGCCGCCCTGCGGATCGACTCCCAGGCCGACGCGCCCGTGTTCGTCACCTCGGTAGGCTCGACCTGGACCGTGTCGGTGGGACCGGGCGCCCAGCCGCAGCCGGCCATCGTCAAGGTCACCCGTGAAACCGCGGGCGGTCCGGCCAGCCTGAAGGCGCCTGTCGCGGGCGCGACCCGCGTCGTCCGGCTGCCGGATCCGGAGGCCGGCGACATTCTTACCGTGGTCACAGCGCTGGGCCCGCCCAAGGGCGTCCCCAATCGCCGCGAGTACGTCGAGCTGAGCCTGCTGCCCTCGATCCAGGGTCTGGCCATCGAGCCGCTGGTTGAGGACCTTACCGTCGCCCGCGACGGCGAACTGGTGCGGATGACCCGCGCCGGGGGCCTGGAACTGTCGCCGGCCTGGGCCGCGCAGGAACGCCAGCCAGCCTCCATGGGCGCCCCGATGCCGGCGTCGATGCCGGCGCTCATCGGTGATGACTGGGGCAAGGTCGGCGAAGACGGCTATGTGGGGCGCTACAACAGCCTGCTGATGGCGGCCACCGCCGAGCGCGGGGCCAAGGGCGAGAAGTCCGCCACCCAGGCGCGGATGGCGCTGGCCCGGTTCCTGATCGGTTCCGAGCTGTCCTTTGAGGCCATCGGGGTGCTCAACGACCTGGCCCGGTCCGTGCCCGAGGTGCTGGACGAAGCGGAATTCCGTGGCCTTCGCGGCATGGCCCGGACCATGGCGCGCCGCTACGCCGAGGCCGACGCGGATTTCTCCTCGCCGACCCTGGCCGAAGACCCCTCAACCGCGCTCTGGCGCGCCTACGTCAACACCCAGCTGGCCCACAACCCCGAAGCCCGCGCCCAGTTCGCGCGAGGGGCCGAGGCGCTGGGTCTGCTGCCGCCCCTGTGGCGGGCCCGCTTCACCCGGGCCGAGGCGCAGGCCGCCCTCGCCCAGGGCGACCTGGTCGCGGCCGACGCCAGCATCCGCCAGTCGCTGCGCGAGCAGGTCTCGTCGGAGGAACAGTTGCTCGGCCGGCTCGTCCAGGCGCGGGTGATCGAGCTCCAGGGCGAGAAGGACCGGGCGCTCAGGATCTACACCGCCGTGGCCAAGGCGCCGATCGACGCCATCTCGGCGCCCGCGCAGCTTCGCGCCACCCAGATCCGGCTGGAGCAGGGCAAGATCACGCCGCTACAGGCCGCGGGCGTGTTCGATGGCCTGCGCTACCGCTGGCGCGGCGACGCGACGGAACTGGAGACCATCCGGGCGCTGGGTCAGCTCTACCTGGGCCAGGGTCGCTACCGTGAGGCGCTGGAGGCCCTGCGTTCGGCCGGCAAGCGCCTGCCAGACCTGGCCGAGGCCCAGCAGCTCCAGGCCGACCTGGCCACCGCCTTCCGCGGCCTGTTCCTCGATGGCCTGGCCGATGGCCTCGAGCCGGTCCAGGCGCTGGCCCTTTTCTACGATTTCAAGGAACTGGCCCCGATCGGCGCGGATGGCGACCTGATGGTCCGCAAGATCGTGCGGCGGCTCGTGGACGTGGATCTGCTGCCCCAGGCGGCGGAGCTTCTGAAATACCAGGCCGAGAACCGGCTCGATGGCGTGCCGCGGGCGCAGGTTTCCACCGATCTGGCGGTGATCTACCTGATGGACCGCCGGCCCGAGCAGGCGCTTCAGGCGATCAACAGCTCGCGCACCACGATCCTGCCGACCGCGCTCAACACCGAGCGCCGTCTGATCGAGGCCCGCGCCTGGGCCGGTGTCGGGCGGTTCGACAGCGCGCTGGAGATCATCGAGCGGGATCCGTCACGCGATGCGGCCGAACTGCGTGGCGAGATCACCTGGAAGCAGAAGAACTGGGCCGCCGCCGGCCCGCTGTTCGAGAAGTCGCTGGGTGATCGCTGGAAGAACACCACGCCCCTGACCAGTGAAGAGGAAGGGCGGCTGCTGCGCGCCGGCGTCGCCTACAGCCTGTCGGGCGACGAGGCGTCTCTGGCCCGCCTGCAGCAGCGCTTCGAGGGCTTCTACGAAAAGGCCAACAATCCCGAGGCCTTGCGCATCGCCCTGTCCGGCGTGCCGGCGGGGCGCCTGAGCGTCGCCGACTTCGGTCGCGTCTCGGCCGACAACGAAGCCTTCGCCGGCTGGGTCGACAAGATGAAGGGTCGCTTCAAGACCCGCCCCGCCCCCGTCGGCTCCGCCAAGGCCCCCATCGCTCCCGCCAAGCAGGCCCAGGCCGGAGCGCCGCCGGCAAAGGGGTAGGGGACCGACGCCGACAGCGTTGGACAGCTGCCCGTGCTTCGCGCATGACCACCGGAAGCCGGTCGCCATTCACGCCCGGCCCTGGAGCTTTGCGCATGAAGGCCTATCGTCTGGACAGTTTCGGCAGTCTCGACGCGTTGCGCCTCCACGACGAGCCTGACCCCGCGCCGCAGCGCGGTGAGGTGCTGGTTCGCGTCCGCGCCGTCTCGCTGAATTTCCGCGATATCGCCATCGTCCGCGGGCGCTATCCCCGCAAGGCCGTACCGGGCCTGATTCCGGTCAGTGACGCGGCAGGTGAAGTGGTCGCGGTCGGCGAGGGGGTCGAGTCGTTCTCGGTCGGCGACCGCGTCATGGGCGCGTTCCATCCGCGCTGGTTTGGCGGCGAGATGCCTTCCACCATCGCCCGAGACAGCTATGGCGCCGAGAGCGACGGCTGGCTCTGTGAACGCAAGGCGGTCAGCCAGGAGGCCATCGTCCGCCTGCCGGACGCCCTGTCCTTCGAGGAAGCCGCGACGCTGCCCTGCGCCGGGCTCACTGCCTGGACGGCGCTGACCGGTCCCACGCCCATCCGCGCCGGCCATACGGTCCTGATCCAGGGCAGCGGCGGCGTCTCGACCTTCGCCCTGCAGCTGGCCCGCGCAGTCGGCGCCACGGTCATCGCCACGACCTCCAGCCCCGCAAAGGCCGAGCAGCTGCGGGCGCTGGGCGCGTCCGCGGTGGTGAACTATGTCGAGGATCCGGAGTGGGGAAAGTCCGTCCGGAAGCTCACAGGCGGCCGAGGCGTGGACCGCGTTGTCGAGGTCGGCGGACCCGGCACCATCGGCCAGTCGCTGCGCGCCGTGGCGCTGGGCGGCGAGATCGCCTCGATCGGGTTCCTCAGCACCGAGAACCCCGGCATCGACTTTTTCCAGCTCAAGATGAGCGGGGCCAGCTTCCGCAACATCACCGTGGGCGACCGCGCCGCCCTGATCGAGCTGACCCGCGCGGTCGCGGCGACCGGACTGAAGCCGATCATCGACCGCACCTACGACTTCGCCGATGCCCGCGACGCCTTTGCCCACCTGGACAGTGGGGCCCACGTCGGGAAGGTCGTGATCCGCCTCAGTTGACCGGCGCGGCCGAGCCCGCCCCGCCGCGGGCGTCGTGCCCGCCGAACATGGTCGCGCCCGGAGGGATCGGCAGGCCCAGCGACAGCGCCCGGCCCTGGCCATCGGCGGGCGGGGGCTGCAGGGTCGGCGCGCCGGCGACGATGCCTTCTGCGATCCCCCACATGTCCTCGTCCTTCAGGGTGTAGCCGCGCTGCTCCAGGATCTTCCGCGTGTCGGCCGACAGGGCGTAGGGCTCGACATAGATCACGTCCGGCAGCCACTGGTGGTGGATGCGCGGGGCGTTGACGGCCTCCTGAACGTTCATCCCGTGGTCCACCATGTTGAGGATCGCCTGCAGGGTGATGGTGATGATCCGCGAGCCGCCCGGACTGCCGATGATCAGGGCGACCTTGCCGTCCTTCGTCAGGATTGTCGGGCTCATCGAGCTCAGCGGCGTCTTGCCGGGTGCAATGGCGTTGTTGGCCCCCTGGATCAGCCCGTACATGTTGGGCGCCCCCACCAGCGAGGTGAAGTCGTCCATCTCGTTGTTCACCAGGATGCCGGTCCGCCCCGCAACCCGGTGGGCCCCGAACCAGTCGTTGAGGGTGTAGGTCACCGAGACCGCGTTCCCCCTGGCGTCCAGCACGTCGTACTGTGTGGTGTTGTGGCCTTCCTGGCTCGGTTGCGGCGGGCCCAGGCTGGACGACGGTGTCGCCCGCTCCAGGCTGATCCCGGCCCGCAGGCTTGCCGCGTAGGCGGGGTCGATGAGCTGGGCTACCGGGTTCTGTACGAAGTCCGGATCGCCCAGCTTGTTGTTCCGGTCGACGAACACTCGCCGCAACGCCTCTGTCATCACCGCGACCTCGGCGGCGGAATGGAAGCCCATGGCCTTGATGTCGTACCCGGCCAGGATGTTGAGCGCCTGGCAGATCGCCACGCCGCCCGAGCTGGGCGGCGGCGCTGAGATGACGTGATAGCCACGGTAGTCACACTCCACCGGCTTGAGTTCGCGGACCTTGTAGCGGGCGAGGTCGGCCGGGGTGATCAGGCCGCCGCCGGCCTGAACCGCCTGGGCGAACGCCGCGCCGACTGAGCCCTTGTAAAAGGCGTCCGGGCCCTGGGCGCTGATCGCGGAAAGGCTGGCGGCGAGGTTGGCCTGGACCAGCCTTTCACCCTTTGCAGGAACCCGGCCCTTCGGCAGGAACACCGCCTTCGCCGCCGGATCGCGGGCCAGGCCCGGAGCCTCCAGCGCCAGCACGCCCACGTCGCCCTGGCCGAGCACGAAACCTTCACGCGCCAGTTTGATCGCCGGCGCCATCAGCGTGGCGCGGGGCAGGGTGCCATAGCGCACCCGCGCCGTTTCCAGGCCCATGACCGTGCCGGGTACGGCGACGGCCTTCCAGCTGTCGGCCGAGGCGCCCGGGATCAGCTTTCCGTCCTTGTCCTGGAACATGGTCGCGGTGGCGGCCATCGGCGCGGTCTCGCGGAAATCCAGGAAGGTCGTGCGGCCGTCAGCCAGCTTCAGCGTCATGAAGCCGCCGCCGCCGATGTTGCCCGCCTGCGGATAGACCACCGCCAGGGCGTAGCCGACCGCCACCGCCGCATCGACCGCATTGCCCCCCTTGCGCAGGACCTCGGCGCCGACGTCTGACGCAAGGTGCTGGGCGCTGACCACCATGCCGCCGGACCCCGCGACGGGCTCCGGAGAGGCGGCCTGGGCGGCGGTGGCGACGACGGTGGCGCAGAGGAGGGCGAGCAGGCGGCGCATGGGGGCCTTTCGAAGGGATGTCTCCGACTGGAGCGGTGGTGTGGGGGCGGCTGTCAACCCTGTGGCAGCCGCAGGCAGCGGGACGCTGCGGGGCGCCAAAAGCACGATCAGACGGGCCGCCTATCCGCCCCCGGCGCCGCGCTGGAAGCTTTCCACCAGACTGCCCGCGACGAGGCGCCAGCCGTCGACCAGCACGAAGAAGATCAGCTTGAACGGCAGGCTGATCACCACCGGCGGCAGCATCATCATCCCCATGCTCATCAACACGCTGGCGACCACCAGGTCGATGACCAGGAAGGGCACGAACAGCAGGAAGCCGATCTCGAAGGCGCGCTTCAGTTCCGAGATCATGAAGGCCGGCGTCACCACCCGGATCGGCGTGTCCTGCAGCGTAGCCGGGCGGGGAATCTTCGACAGCCGGATGAACAGGGCCAGGTCCTCGCGGTCCACCTGGGCCAGCATGAACTGCTTCACCGGCCCGCCGGCGGCGTCGAAGGCGGCCGGCAGCTCCATCTGCTGGTCCATCAGGGGCTTGATGCCCTCATTGTAGGACCGCTCGAAAGTCGGCCCCATGACGATGGCGCTGAGAAACAGCGACAGCGAGATGAGCACCGCGTTCGGCGGGCTCTGCTGCAGGCCCAGCGCCGTCCGCAGCAGCGACAGCACCACCACGATCCGCACGAACGAGGTGGTCATGATGACGATCGACGGCGCCAGCGACAGCACCGTCAGCAGGCCGATCATCTGCACGACGCGTTCGGTCAGGCCCGCGCCGGTGCCGAGGTTGACGTTCAGCGCCTGGGCCATGGCGGCGGCCGGGAAAATCATCGCCGCGCAGGTGGTGATCGCCGCGATCAGGGCCGCGCGCCGCCAGTCCTCGGCCGGCAGTGTGCGGATCGCCTTCCAGAGGTCGCCCATCAGCCCTGGCCCCGGACGTCGAGGTCGCTGATCAGCCGGCCCTCGCCCAGAAGGATCAGCCGCTCGCGGCCGTCACAGTTGACGATGATGAGCCGGCGGGCCGGGTCGAGGACCAGGCTCTCCACCACCTTCATCCGCCGGTCCTTCCGGTCGATGGTGAAGCGGGCGATGGCGTCCGGCCCGTACTTGCGCAGGGCCACGGCCGCCAGACCCACCAGTCCGAGGGTGAGGGCGAGGGCGAAGATCGCGCGGGCGGTGGTGACGAGGTCCATGGCGGCGGTTCTGCTGCGTGTGTCGGAGAGCCGCAGTTCGCCGCTGAATCCCTTAAGCGGCGATTAACCCTGTTTGTTCAGGATCGCTCTCCATGAACCTGGCCGAAATCCCGCTGTTCTCGATGCTCCGTGGCCGGCTCGGCTATCTGAACGAGCGGCAGAAGGTCGTCGCCCAGAACATAGCCAACGCCGACACCGCCCGCTATGCCGCCCAGGACCTGAAGCCCTACAGCTTCGACGCCAAGGTGCAGTTGGCCAGGCAGGCCCAGGGCGCCTCGGTGATGGCCACCACCCAGGCCGGTCACATGACGCCGAAGAACGAACGCCGGGGCCTGGGCTCGGGCTTCAAGACGGTGAAGTCGCCCGACTCCGAGACCACGCTCAACGGCAATTCCGTCGTGCTCGAGGATGAGATGATCAAGATGAGCGACGCGCGCATGAACTATGACGCCGCCATCACCTTCTATCAGAAATCGCTCAACATCCTGCGCCTGGCGGCCAAGCCGCCGGGCCGGGTGTGACGCCGGAGACCTAGATGGCCGACATCAAGTCCACCACGGGCGTCACCCAGGCGGTCGCCGTGTCCGCGCTCCGCGCCCAGCAGGCGCGCATGCGGATCATCGCCGAGAACCTGGCCAACGCAGACTCGACCTCCAAGACCGCCGGCGGCGATCCCTACCGGCGGCAGGCCCCGGTGTTCAAACCCTCGAAGGTCGCCGGCGCGCAGGGTGTGCGCATGACCAAGGTCGAGCCCGACCAGAGCCCGTTCCGCCAGGAGTACGAGCCCGGCAACCCGTCCGCCGACGCCAAGGGCTATGTGAAACTGCCCAACGTCAATTCGCTGGTGGAAGCGCTCGACATGCGCGAGGCCCAGCGGGCCTACGAAGCCAACCTCAACGTGATCGAGACCGCGCGCAGCATGGACATGCGCACCCTCGACCTCCTGAAGAAGTAGGGCCTGAGCCATGATCACGTCGCTCGCCGCCAGCAAGGCCTACGCCGCCACCCAGAAGGGCCTGGGCATCGGCGACGCCGGCATGTCCCTGTCCGACAGCAAGGCCCCTACCCAGGGCGGCTTCGGCGATATCCTGAAATCGGCGATGACCGACGCGGTCAAGGCGTCGAAGACGGCGGAACACACCATGGCCGCCCAGGTGGCCGGCAAGGCCGAACTGGTCGACGTGGTCACCGCGATCTCCGCGGCCGAGACCAGCCTCGAGACCGTCATGGCCGTCCGCGACCAGGTGATCAGCGCCTATCAGGAAATCATGCGGATGCCGATCTGAGCGCGTTCCCTCCCCTTAGGGAGGAGGGACAGACCGCGAAGCGATCAGGGTGGGGAGGCCGCTCGAAAGGCTCTGCGCCTGATCATGAGTTCCCCACCCGTCCGGCCTTCGGCCGTCCACCCTCCCCACTAGGGGGAGGGAAGATCCTTTACCTGACCTCGGCGCAGGCCACGCGGGCGCCGGCGCCGCCGATGGGCTGGGCCAGGTGATCGTCGGCTGCGGCGTGGATCACGACCGCCGAGCCGTCGGCATCTTTCAGCGCCGCGAGCGTCGTCAGGGCCGAGAACACCTCGGTCGAGCCCACGCCATCGGCGCCGACGTAGAGGTTCGGCAGGTCGCCAGTCTCGTTCGCCTTGGGGTTCAGCAGGCCATGGACGCGGTCACCCGCGCCATGGGTGTGGCCGCCGGCCGAGGTGAAGTCGGCCTTCGAGCAGTCCGCCTTCTCGTGGAAATGCAGGCCATGCCAGCCCGGCGTAAGGCCCCTAGTCTCTACGCGCATCAGCACGCCTTTCGGCGCTTCGGTCAGCATGACGGAACCCACAACGGCGCCGGTGGCGTTCTTCAGCTCGGCCCGGGCGATGGTCGGCGCCTGGGCGTTGGCGGTCGAGGCGGCTAGGGCGGTGGCGAGGATGATCGGCAGGACGCGCATGGATGAACTCCAACTCGGATGGGGGAGACTGAACATAGACCTGTCGACCCTGGCGCCCAACACCGCGGATCGTGCTACGCCTGAAGAATGGTCCCGCCGATGATCGAGCTGTCGTCCGTCACCAAGCGATACGGCGCCCTGGCCGCGCTCGACGGCGTGGACCTGTCGGTGGCCCCGGGCGCGTTCGTGGCCCTGGTCGGAGGGTCGGGCTCGGGCAAGACCACCCTGCTCAAGACCATCAACGGCCTGATCCGCCCGGACTCCGGCCATATCGCCGTGGCCGGGGACGACGTGTCCGCCGCCGAGCCGCACGCCCTGCGCCGCCGGATCGGCTACGTCTTCCAGGAGGTGGGCCTGTTTCCGCACCTGACTGTCGCCGAGAACATCGCGATCACCCCGAAGCTGCTGGGCTGGGACGCCGCGCGGCGGGCCGCCCGGGTGGCGGAGCTGCTGGACCTTGTCGCCCTGCCGCAGGAGGTCGCCGCCCGCGCGCCCTCCGCGCTCTCCGGCGGCCAGCGCCAGCGGGTCGGCGTGGCCCGCGCGCTCGCCGCAGAGCCCCGGTTGATGCTGATGGACGAACCCTTCGGCGCGCTGGATCCCATCACCCGTGACGCCCTCGGCGCCGACTACCGCGCCCTTCACGAGCGCCTGGGCCTGACCACCGTCATGGTGACCCACGACATGGCCGAGGCGGTGCTGCTGGCGGACCGTGTCGTGGTGCTGGCGGGCGGGCGGATCCTGGCCGACGGCGCGCCGGCCGAGCTTCTGGCGCAGAGCCGGGACCCCACCGTGCGCGCGCTGCTGGAGGCGCCGAAGCGCCAGGCCGAGCGGCTGCGTGAGAGGCTGGGCGCATGAGCCCGCGCCTGGAGGCCGCCTTCAAGCTGTTGCCGGACTATCTCGGCTGGCACGTCCTGCTGAGCGTCAGCGCGCTTTCGCTGGGCCTGATCATCAGCCTGCCCCTGGCCGTGGCGGCCAGTCGCAGCCCGCGCCTGCGCTGGCCGGTGCTGGCCCTGGCCAGCCTGATCCAGACCATCCCCAGCCTGGCCCTGCTGGCCCTGTTCTACCCGCTGTTGCTGGCGCTCTCGTCGCTGAGCGTTTCGCTGCTCGGTCACGGCTTCTCGGCGCTCGGCTTCCTGCCGTCGCTGCTGGCGCTGACGCTCTACTCGATCCTTCCGATCCTTCGGAACTCGGTGACCGGGATCACCGGCGTCGATCCGGCCATATCCGAGGCCGCCGACGGCGTCGGGATGACCGGCCGCCAGAAGCTCCTGCAGGTGCAGCTCCCCCTGGCCGCCCCCGTGATCATGGCCGGCGTGCGCACCGCGGCGGTCTGGACCATCGGCGCGGCGACGCTCTCCACCCCGGTCGGCCAGACCAGCCTGGGCAACTACATCTTCGCCGGCCTGCAGACCGAGAACTGGGTGTTCGTGCTCTTCGGCTGCGCAGCGTCGGCCGGGCTGGCCATGGCGGCCGACCAGTTGCTCGGCCTTGTGGAGACCGGCGCCCGGCTGCGGCGGCGCGCGCTGGTGGTGGCCGGTCTCGCCGGCCTGCTGATCGGTGCGGGCGTGGCCATTACGCCCCTGGCCCATTTCGGCAAGCCGGCGGCCTATGTGGTCGGGGCCAAGAACTTCTCCGAGCAGTACATCCTGGCGGAACTGATGGCCGACCGGCTGGAGCGAGCCGGCGCCAGCGTCTCGCGCAAGGAAGACCTGGGGTCGGCGGTGGCCTACAGGGCGCTGGCCGCCGGCGAGATCGACGTCTACGTCGACTACACCGGCACCCTGTGGACCAGCGTGCTGGGCCGCACCGACAACCCCGGCCGCCAGGCCGTGCTGGACGGTCTGACCGCCGAGCTGAAGCGCCGCGACGGCGTTCGCGTGCTGGGCTCGCTGGGCTTCGAGAACGCCTACGCCTTCGCCATGCGCGCCGACCGGGCGAAGGCGCTGGACATAGCCTCCCTGGACGACCTGGCCCGGGAGGCGCCGAAGCTGACCCTGGGATCGGACCTGGAATTCCTGTCGCGGCCCGAGTGGAAAGCCGTGGATGGGGCCTACAGCCTCGCCTTCCGCCAGAAGCGCTCGTTCCAGCCCACCTTCATGTACCGGGCGCTGTCGGGCGGCGACGCCGATGTGATCAGCGCCTTCTCGTCCGACGGGCGCATCGCCGCCGACCGGCTGGTGGTGCTGACAGATCCGCGCGGCGCGATTCCGCCCTACGACGCGGTGATCCTGGTGTCGCCGAAGCGCAGCGACGACAGCCGGCTGATCGAGGCCCTGACGCCGCTGGTCGGGTCGATTTCCGTGGAGGCCATGCGTGCGGCCAACTACAGCGTCGACCGTGACACGGCGAAGGTGACCCCGGCGGAAGCGGCCCGGACCCTCTCCAAGCCTTAACGGGACTAGCCTTTCGTTAACCATGACCGGCGAAAAGTGCCGGGTCGGCGGAGTTGTCCGTCGCCCCGTTTCCCAGTGAGGTTTTCGATGAGCGGCGCCGAGGTTCTGGACGTCGGACGGGACGCCATCTGGCTGACCATCCAGATGTGCGCGCCGGTCCTGCTGGTGGGGCTCGTGGTGGGTGTCGGCATCGGCCTGCTGCAGGCCCTGACGCAGATCCAGGAACAGACCCTGGTCTATGCGCCCAAGATCGTGGCGATCTTTGTTTCCCTGCTCATCTTCCTGCCGCTGATGGGGGCCCTGATGAGCAGCTTCATGCGCAACATCGCCGCCCGCATCGCGGGGATGTGAGGGGCGGGCGCCCCCGATGGAATCCTACGCAACCGCCCAGCAGGTCTTCGCCGCCGGCCTGGTCTTCGCCCGGGTGGGCGTCATCGTCATGCTGCTGCCCGGACTGGGCGAGACCTTCATTCCGCCGCGCATCCGGCTGTCGTTCGCCCTGTCGCTCAGCCTGATGATGTTCCCGCTGCTGGCCGGATCTGCGCCGCCCCTGCCGGGCGATGGCGCGGGCCTGGGCGGGGCGGTGATCAAGGAGCTGCTGATCGGCCTGATGATCGGCGGCGTCCTGCGGCTGTTCATGAATTCCCTGGCGACGGCCGGCGAGATCGTCTCCCTGCAGACCACCCTGTCCTTCGCCCAGACCGCCAATCCGATGCAGGCCCAGCCTTCGACCACGCTGGGCACCTTCCTCGGCCTGATCGGCATCGTGCTGATCTTCGCCACCAACCTGCATCACCTGTTCCTCGCCGCCGTCGTGCACTCGTTCGACCTGTTCCCCTTCACCCGCAGCGTGCCGGTGGCCGATGCGGGCCAGCTGGCAGTCGAGACCGTGGGCAAGTCGTTCGCGCTCGGCCTGCAGCTTTCGGCGCCGGTCGTGGTGTTCTCGCTGATCTTCAATGTCGCCACCGGACTGGTCGGCCGGGTGATGCCGCAGTTCCAGGTCTTCTTCGTCGCCACGCCGCTTATCGTGCTGCTGGGCCTGTCGATCTTCGCCCTGAGCCTGGGCGTCATCGGCATCGTCTGGATCGATCGCTACCGTGAGCTCATCGGGAGCTTCGTGCCCGTATGAGCGAAGCGCCGGAACGCGAGTCAAAGACAGAAGAGGCAACCCCGAGGAAACTCGAGGAAGCCCGCAAGAAGGGCGATGGCCCCAAGACCATGGACCTGGGCTCGGCCGCCACCCTCTCGGCCGCCTCGGCCGTGGTGCTGGTGGCCGGCGGCTGGCTGTCGCGCAACATGGCCGCCGAGCTTCGCCCCTTCATCGCCCGGCCCGAGACCATGTCGCTGGACGGTGGCAACGGCGTCGAGGTGGCCCGCCATGCCCTGATGGCCGCGGCCCCGGCGATCCTGATGGTGATGTTCGCCGCCGCCATATCCGGGACGGGCGCCAGTCTGCTGCAGGGCGGGCTCCGGTTCACGCCCGACAAGCTGAAGATGGACTTCTCCAAGGTCTCCCCGATGAAGGGCCTGGAGCGGCTGTTCGGCCCCGATGGCCTGATGCACTTCGCCAAGTCGCTGGTGAAGGTGGTGATGACCGGCCTGATCGGCTGGTGGGTGCTGGGGCCGGTGATCCCGCAGCTGTCGTCGCTGTCGGCGCTGGAGCCGCTGGCGATCCTTCCGTTCTCCCTCGATGTGATCAAGCGGTTGATCTTCGCGGTGGCGACCCTGGCCCTGGTGGTCGCCGGCGGCGACTGGCTCTGGCAGCGGCAGCGGTTCCTGACGCGGATGCGCATGACCAAGGAAGAGGTCAAGGAAGACTACAAGAACACCGAAGGCGACCCCCATGTGAAGGCGCGCCAGAAGCAGATCCGCAACGAGCGCGCGCGGCGGCGGATG
The DNA here is from genome assembly GCA_963205005.1 of Pseudomonadota bacterium. Classification (GTDB taxonomy): domain Bacteria; phylum Pseudomonadota; class Alphaproteobacteria; order Caulobacterales; family Caulobacteraceae; genus Phenylobacterium. The sequence goes on along the minus strand of CAUJHW010000147.1, from coordinate 9,536 downwards.
ATGCAGGCGGTGCCCGACGCCACCGTGGTGATCATGAACCCGACCCACTACGCCGTGGCCCTGAAGTACGAACAGGGCGAGAGCGCCGCGCCGACCTGCGTCGCCAAGGGGCTCGACACCCTGGCGCTGAAGATCCGCGCCGTGGCCGAGGAGGCCGGCGTTCCCGTCATCGAGGACCCGCCGCTGGCCCGCGCCCTCTATGCGGCGGTGGACATCGACGACATGATCCCGGCGGCGCACTATGAGGCCGTCGCCAAGATCATCGGCTTCATCCTGAACGCGGCCTCCGGACGCCGCCGTGCGACAGCTAGGCCTTTGTGACACAATGACATTCAATGATTCGCCGGAGGCGTTGACGCTGGCCATGGCCGAGTCGTCGTCCAAGTCCCGCAAGGTCGATCCCGTTCTCGCCTTCGCGGTGCTGTTCTTCCTGCTGGCTGTCGGCTTCGCGCTCGCGCCGGCGTTCAGCTTCGGTCTGCAGAGCCTGGCCAGCATGATGCTGCTGACCGGCCTCGCGGGCGTCTGCTGTATCGGCCTGTTCGTCCTGCGCGGCCCCGTCGAGGCGCCGGCGGAGTCCGAGGCCGGCGCGGAGGCCTTCCTGTCGGCCCTGGATGAACCCGCCGCTGTCGCCGCGCCGGACGGCCGCCTGCTCACGGTCAATCCGGCCTGGCGCGAGGCCATGGGGCCGGCGCCGCGCCTGCCCAAGAGCGGCGCGGCCGCCTCCAGCCTGTTCGGCGCCCTGGCCGCCGCACGCCGGGGCGAACTGGGCCGCGCCAACCTGAAGGCCGGCGGTCAGGAGCGCGAGGCCCTGGTCTCGCCCATCGGCGCGCGCCGCTTCCTGGTGCGCCTTACCGGTCGCGCGTCTGGCGCCCTGGCCCTGCCGTCCTCGGCGCTTGAGGTGCTCAACGCCGTCGCGGGCGCCAAGGCCCCGCCGCCCAAGGTGCTGGACGCCTTCGCCGCCGCCTCGCCGTTCGGCGCGGCCCTGCTCGACGGCGAGGATCCCTTCGAGGCCCGGATCATCGAGGCCAACCCGGCGCTGGCCGCCGTGGCTCATGGGGGCGAGCCCGGCCAGGTCTTCGGCGACCTGATCGAGCCGACCAGCCGCCTCGACGCCGCCCTGCGCGTGGCGGAAGCCCGCCATGGCCACGCCCCGCTGGAAGTGCGCCTGGCCCACGATCCCAGCCGCATCGCCCACCTCTACCTGTCGCAGACCTCGGGCCGCTGGGTGGTCTATCTGGTCGATGTCTCCGAGCAGAAGCAGATCGAGCTGCAGCTCTCCCAGAGCCAGAAGATGCAGGCCATCGGCCAGCTGGCCGGCGGCGTGGCGCACGACTTCAACAACCTGCTCACCGCCATCCTGATGCAGCTGGACGTGCTGGCCCCGCGCCACCCCGTCGGCGACCCCTCCTATGAGGGCCTGAACGAGATCAAGCAGACCTCGATGCGGGCGGCCGACCTGGTCCGCAAGCTGCTGGCCTTCTCGCGCAAGCAGACCGTCCAGCGCGAGATCCTAGATGTGGGCGAGATGGTCTCGGAGTCCGAGGTGCTGCTGCGCCGGCTGCTGTACGAGGACATCAAGCTGGTCACCGACTACGGCCGCAACCTGCCGCATGTCCGCGCCGACCGGGGCCAGCTGGACACGGCGGTGATGAACCTGGTGGTCAACGCCCGCGACGCCATCCGCGCCCAGGGCGGCGGCACGATCCGCATCCGCACCGCCCGGGTCACCCAGGAGGAGGCTCGCGGCCTCGGCTATCCCACCGCCCAGGGCGACCAGGCGCTGATTGAGGTGTCCGACGACGGCCCGGGCATTCCGCCCAAGGTGATGGACAAGATCTTCGAGCCCTTCTTCACCACCAAGCCGGTGGGCGAGGGGACGGGGCTGGGGCTTGCGACCGTCTACGGCATCGTCAAGCAGTCCGACGGCTGGATCGCCGTGGACTCCAGGCCGGGCGAGGGCGCGGCCTTCCGCATCTTCCTGCCCGTGCATGTCCAGGAAGAGTCGCTGGAGCCGGCCAAGGCGGCCGTGGCCCCCAAACGCCCTGCCGCCCGCGACCTGTCCGGCGCCGGCCGGATCCTGTTCGTCGAGGACGAGGACGCCGTGCGCGGCGTCGCGGCCAAGCTGCTGCGCGCCCGCGGCTACGAGGTGATCGAGGCGGCCAGCGGCGAGGAAGCCCTCGAGTATGCCGAGACCCACGCCGGCCAGATCGACCTGATGATCTCCGACGTGGTCATGCCCGGCATGCAGGGCCCGGAACTGCTCAAACAGGCCCGCGAGTACCTGGGGGGTGCGCCGGTGATGTTCATCTCCGGCTATGCCGAGAGCGAATTCTCCGACCTGCTGGAAGGCGAGCGCAACGTCTCGTTCCTGCCCAAGCCGATCGACATCAAGACCCTGGCCGAGCGGGTGAAGCAGGAACTCCAGAACGCCGCCTGATCGGTCCTTGCGCCTGCGCCGCCGACGCGTCAGCTTAGTCCCAACCAGAAGAACCGGTATGGGAGTGAAGACGATGGTGGCAGTCAATCCGAACGGGACCCTGCGCGGCAAGACCGCGCTCGTGACGGGCGCGAGCCGGGGCATCGGCGAGGCCATCGCCGTGCGCCTGGCGATGGAAGGCGCGAAGGTCGTCGTCTCCGCCCGCACTGCCGAGGATGGCGACTCCAAGCTGCCCGGTACGCTCCATGCCACGGTCGACCGCATCCGCCGCGCCGGCGGCGAGGCCACGGCCATCAAGGCCGACCTCTCCAGCGAGGCTGACCGTGAGCGGCTGATCAAGGAAGCCGTGGACGCCTATGGCGACATCGACATCCTGGTGAACGACGCCGCCGTCACCTTCTTCATCCCGGTCGAGACCTTCCCGAAGAAGCGCTTCGACCTGATGATGGAGGTCCAGGTCTGGGCGCCGATGCACCTGTCGCAGCTGGTCCTGCCGGCCATGCGTGACAAGAAGTCGGGCTGGATCGTCAACATCTCCTCGGGCGCGGGCATCCACCCGAAACAGCCCTACAACCGCCGGGGCGGCGGCACGATCTACGGCATGTGCAAGGCCGCGCTGGAGCGCCTGACCACGGGCCTGGCGTCCGAGGTCTATGACAGCAACATCGCCGTGAACGTTGTCTCGCCCGGTCTGGTCGACACCCCCGGGGTGGCGGTGCACGGCCTGATCAACGAGCAGACCAAGGACCGCGTCCAGCCGATCGAATACATCGCCGAGGCGGTCTACCAGCTCTGCGTCGGCGATCCGAAGACCATGACCGGTCGCATCGACTACGCCGAACCGCTGCTCAAGGAACTGGGGCTTAAGCCGTCTGAGCTGGTTTGACCCGCCCGGCCCCCTCCACCAGACTGCGTCTGGTCCCCCTCCCCCCAGGGGGGAGGAAGGGATGACGAACTGGCCGCCCGCTCTCCTCCTCAATCGAGGGAGGGGACCGCGCGACGCGTGGTGGAGGGAGTCCGCTACGCGGTGAGCGCCGCATTTCCAGGAACAGGACCATGATCGAACACACCGTCGAACTGCCCACCAAGGACGGGGCGACCACCACCTTCATCGTCCATCCCGAGCGCGACGGCCCGCACCCGGTGATCCTGTTCTACATGGACGCGCCGGCGATCCGCGAGGAACTGCGCGACATGGCCCGGCGGATCGCGACCGTCGGCTACTATGTGATGCTGCCCAACCTCTACTACCGGCGCGGCGTGATGGAGATGGGCGACCTGCCACCGCTGCCCGAGGCCGAGGCGCGAGCGCGGATGTTCGACTTCATGGGCTCGATCAATATCCCGCTGATCATGGACGATACCGACGCCCTGCTGGACTTCGCCGGCCGTGATCCGGCCGCCAGCCCGGGTCCGGCCGGGGCCATCGGCTACTGCATGAGCGGCCAGTACGCGATCAACGCCGCCGCCCGCTACCCGGAGCGCATCGCCTGCGCCGCCTCGCTCTATGGCGTGCAGCTGGTCACCGACGCCCCCGACAGCCCGCATCTGGCCGCCCAGAAGACGAAAGCCGAGCTTTATTTCGCCTGCGCCGAACACGACAACTGGGCGCCGCTGGAGATGGTGGAGGCCCTCGACGCCTCACTGAAGGCCGACGGCGTCAACGCCGAGGTCGAACTCTACAAGGACGCCCACCACGGCTTCGCCTTCCCCCAGCGCGCCGCCTACAGCAAGCCCGACGCCGAACGCCACTGGGAGAGGCTGTTCGCCCTGTTCGCCCGGAACCTGGGGTAGGGGCGGCCTCGGCGATTCACCCTTCTCGGCGCTGCGCCACGACCGGCGGGATCCAGCCGGGCTCCAGGGCCTTGGCCGGGTGGGAGCCGGTGACCATGCCCATGAAGGACGGCCATATGTCGTATCCCAGGAGCTTCTGCATCCGGGGCGACATGGCGCGGGCTTCTTCAGGCGGCATGGCCAGGAAGAAATTCTCCTGCGGCCGGGCCCACGGCTCGCAGTACTGGTTGGTGAAGGCCAGCCGCGGCCGGTCGGTGCGGTTGGCGCCGCCGCGGTGCAGCGCGGTCCCGGCCATCACGAAGCAGGCGCCGGCCGGCATCTCCAACGGGACCAGCATCGCCTCGATCTCGGCCAGATCGGTGGGCCGGTTCGGCGCGCCGGGCTCGCCCCACAGATGGCTGCCCGGAACTACCTCGGTGCAGCCGTTGGCGTGGGTGAAGGCATCAACCGCAGCGATGAGGGTGAAGCTGATCGCCGGACGCGGACGGGGCAGACGGTAGAAGCCGTCGTCGGTGTGCAGGTTCTGGGCGGTCTCGCCGGGATTGATCTGGATCGACTGGCTGGCGGTAAGCAGGAAGCCCGGCTGCAGGAACCGTTCGAGCAGGGCCATGACCCGCGGCTCCTCGGCCAGGTCCTGGAACACCGGCGCGCGGGCGACCAGGGTGTAGATCCGCTCGGTCAGGAACCCCTCAAAGTCGTTGCGGCCGTGGTGTGAGCCCTGGAACGGCGCGAGCCCGGCGCGCACGGCGGCGAGTGTCCCGGCGTCCATGAAGTCGGGAATGATCGTGTAGCCCTGCCGGCGGATCTCCGCGGCATGGGCGTCGGCGTCGAAGGCGGCGGTCGCCAAATCCATATCGCACCCCCTGGGATCGTGGATTATAAACTCAGTCTCGGGAGGACTGTCGATGATCGAGACTCTGAAGATCCGCCGCGTGGCCGGCGCCCTGGGCGCCGAGATATCCGGCGTGGACCTGTCCCAGCCGCTGTCCGACAGCATGATCGCCGCGATCCGCCAGGCGCTGGTCGAGCATCAGGTCATCTTCTTCCGAGACCAGGATCTGACGCCGGCCCAGCACGTGGCCTTCGGCGCCCGCTTCGGCCCGCTGAACATCCACCCCTACGTCGCCGGCATGCCCGAGCAGCCGGAAGCGATGGAGCTCATCAAGGAGCCGTCCGACCGGATCAACTTCGGCGGTGGCTGGCACTCCGACATGAGCTTCCTGCAGACCCCGGCCATCGGCTCGATCCTCTATGCGATCGAGCTGCCGGAGTTCGGCGGGGACACCCTGTTCGCCAGTCAGGCGGCGGCCTTCGAGGCCCTGTCCCCCGGCCTGCAGGCGACGCTGGAAACCCTCAACGGCGTCCATTCCGCTTCGCGCGAATACTCTGCACAGGGCCCCTCGGCGCAGAAGCGCGGTTCGATGAAGATCGCCGAGGCCGACGGCTATGTGGGCGAGTACGTCCATCCGATGGTGCTCACCCACCCGGAGACCGGCCGCAAGGCGCTGTACGTCAATCCGGCCTTCACCCTGCGGATCGACGGCTGGAAGACGCGCGAGTCAAAGGCGCTGCTCGACTACCTGTTCGATCACTGCCGCTACGAGGGCTTCACCTGCCGGTTCACCTGGCAGAAGGGTTCGGTGGCCTTCTGGGACAACCGCTCGGTCTGGCACTTCGCGCTGAACGACTACCCCGGCCAGCGCCGCCACATGCGCCGGGTCACCGTCGATCCGTGGCCACAGATCGCGGCGAAGTCCCGGGTCGTGCAGGCCGCGGAGTAGCCTCAGCTCCCGGCCATCGCCAGCAGGGCCGCCAGGCCCACGGACATGCCCTTGAGGCTTTCCGGCTTGGCCACGTCGATCCACTCGTCGACCGCATGCGCGCGGCCGCCGTCGCCGCCCGAGCCGATGGTCACCGCCGGGATGCCCAGGCTGATCGGCACGTTGGAGTCCGTCGAGCTGGCGCCCAGGATCGGCGTGTAGCCGGCGGCGCGGACGGAGGCGGAGGTGATCTCGACGATCAGGGCGTCCTCCCGCGTGGCGCCTGTCGGGCGGTCGCCGATCAGCTTCACCTCGGCGGAGATCCTGCCGGCCCGCTGCGAGCGGGCGGCGTTCTCGGCCTCGACGGCCGAAGCCACGATCTGCTTGAACTTACCGTCCAGTTTGGCCAGCTCCTCGGCGCTCTCCGAGCGCATGTCGACCTCGAGCCAGATGGCGTCCGGGATCGAGTTCACGGACGTGCCACCCCCCACAACACTTGTTGCGTACGTGGTCTTCGGGACGGCCGGCGTCTGAATCCGGTTCATCTCCACCACCGTGGTCCCCATGGCCGCCATCGGGTTCACCAGGCCATAGGCGCCGTAGCTGTGGCCGCCCGGTCCCTTGAAGGTCACCCGGTAGCGGAGCGAACCCACCGCGCCGAAGGTCACGCGCTCGGCCGAGGTCCCGTCCATGGAAAAGAAGGACGAGATCCGGTCCTTGTACTTGCCCTTGCCGAACAGGTAGCGGACGCCGCGCAGGTCGCCCGGGCCTTCCTCGCCGACGTTTCCGACGAACAGGATGTCCTTCTTCGTGCGGACCTTCGCGGCGTCCAGCGCGCGGATGTAGCCCAGCACCACGGCCAGGGAATGGGTGTCGTCGCCGACGCCCGGCGCGAACAGCTTGGTCCCTTCGCGGCGCACCTTCACGTTCGTGCCTTCCGGGAACACGGTGTCGAGGTGGGCGGCCAGCACCACCAGCGGCGCGCCGGCCGGACCGGTCCCGCGGCGCAGGCCCATGACGTTGCCCTCGGCGTCCATCTCGACGTCGGTCAGACCGGCGGCTTTCAGCATGGCCATGTAGGCCTGGGCCCGCGCCATTTCCTTGAACGGCGGCGCCGGGATCTCGGTGAGCTGGATGGTCTCGGCGACGATGCGGTCGTGCTCGCGCTCCAGGCTGGCGGTCGCGGCCTTGAACCCGGCGCTGGCGCGGACCGCCTGCACCGTGCGGTCGGCGGCGCTCGGCTTTGCTGCGGGGGGCTGGGCAAGCGCGTTGGCGGCGAGGGACAGAGACAGGGCGGCGGCGAGCGCCAGCCGCGGAACGAGCGACATCGTGATGGAATCCTTGGCTGCGAAGCGCCGCCATTTCAGCCGATCCGGCCCGCCTCCGCTAGGCCGAAGGGCAGGGTGTTTCGCATTACCGGGATTTAATGCGCCAAACTGTCCCCGGCGGGCTTCCCGCCCCGGGCGCCGCCGCTTAAGCCTTGCGCCACATTCGCAACTGGAGGCGCGACCTTGCAGACCCGCCGTGGACTTCTCGTCGCCGCCGGCGCCGCCGCGCTCGCCGGCCCGGCCTTCGCCCAGGCCACGGGCGCCGCCCAGCAGCTCAGCCGCCTCCTCGACGAGGTGGTCGCCGAGACTCTGGCCGAGAGCCCGGAACTGGTCACCTCCCTCGGGCTCGACAAGGGCGACCGCGCCGACGCTAAGGCCAAGCTGCATGACGCCTCGCTGGCGGGTGTCGCCCGAAGCAAGGCTCGCAACGCCGACCAGCTCCGCCGCCTGAAAGCCATCGACCGCGCGGCGCTCACCGGCATGGCGGCGGTCAACTACGACACCCTGCTGTTCGAGCTTCAGTCCACTGACGACGCCAACCGCGCCTTCAACTACGGCGGGACGGGCGCGGGATCGCCCTATGTCCTGGCCCAGATCTCCGGCGCCTGGCAGGAGGTGCCGGACTTCCTCGACAGCCAGCACACCATCGAAACCCGCGCCGACTGCGAGGCCTATGTGGCGCGGCTGGAAGCCTTCGCCCGGATGATGGACGATGAGGCCGAGCGGGTCCGCCACGACGTCGGCCTGGGCGTGATTCCGCCGGACTACGCGATCAAGGGCGCCCTGGCCGGCATGACCCTGCTGCGCGCAGCGCCCGACAAGGCGGGCCTGGTCACTTCGCTGGGCAATCGGGCGAAGGCCAAGGGGATCGCCGGCGACTGGATGGCGGCCGCCTCGGCGGCCTACACGGCCAAGGTGGTCCCGGCGCTGGACCGCCAGATGGCGCTGCTGGAGAGCCTGAAGACCAAGGCCACCCACGACGCCGGCTGCTGGAAGCTGCCCGACGGCGAGGCCTACTACGCCGCCTCGCTCTATGCCCAGACCACCACCCGGATCTCGCCCGACGAGGTCCACAAGCTGGGCCGGGACGTCACCGCCGAGCTGTCGGCCCGCGCGGATGTCCTGTTCCGGCAACTGGGCTTCACCAAGGGCACGGTGGGCGAACGCTACATCGCCCTCTACGCCAGCAAGCAGGGCGTCTATCCGAACACCGACGCCGGCAAGGCCCAGATCATCACCGACCTGAACAAGGTGGTGAAGACCATCACGGCCCGCCTGCCCGAACAGTTCGGGACCCTGCCCAAGGCGCCGCTAGAGATCCGCCGGATTCCCGCCGCCACCGAGGGCGGTGCGTCCACCCACTACGAGAGCGCCAGCCTCGATGGCTCGCGGCCCGGCGTCTACTGGCTGAACCTGCGCGACACTGCCGAGAGCCCCTACTGGTTCCTGCCGACGACGACCTATCACGAGGGCCTGCCGGGCCATCACATGCAGATCTCGATGCAGCGCGAGGCCGACCTGCCGATGATCCGCCGGGTGATGGGCTTCGGCGCCTACGCCGAGGGCTGGGCGCTCTATTCGGAACAGGTCGTCCAGGAGATGGGACTCTACAAGGGCGAGCCGCTGAACGAGCTGGGCTACATCCACGACGCCCTGCTGCGCTCGGCCCGGCTGGTCACCGACAGTGGCCTGCATCACCTGAAATGGACCCGCGAGAAGGCGATCGCCGAGATGCGCGCCATCGAGGGTGACCCCGAGCCGCTGGCCGCCCAGGAGATCGAGCGCTACTCGGTCTGGCCGGGACAGGCCTGCAGCTACATGGTCGGCAAGGTCACCATCCTGAAGCTGCGCGAGAAGGCCAAGGCCGCGCTCGGCGCGAAGTTCGATCCGCGCAAGTTCCACGACGCGGTCCTGCTGTCGGGCTCCATGCCGCTGACCGCGCTGGAGAACGTGGTCGACAATTACATCGCCGCGACGAAGGCCTGATGGACCGCCGCGCCTTTCTCGCCGCATCCGCCGCGGCCCTGGCCACGCCGGCGTTCGCCGCCGGGCCGGAAGACGCGAAGCTGCGGACGGTCTTCGACCGGATCTTCGCCGAAAACCTCGCCCGGTCGCCCGAGCAGGCGACGGCGCTCGGCCTCGACAAGGGTGAGGGCGCGGCGGCCAAGTCGAAGCTGGACAGCGCCTCGATCGCCTCGCTGGACGAGGACAAGGACC
>CAUJHW010000146.1 GCA_963205005.1 Pseudomonadota bacterium | reverse complement strand
CCATGAGCCGCTGGAACTGGCCGCCGACGGGGCCGAGCTGATCTACAGCTTCGACGCCCAGGCCGACCAGACCGGCATCGCCGACCTGATCCGCCGCCTGTCGGGACACGGCATCGACTTCAAGGACCTGCAGACGCGCGAAAGCTCGCTGGAGGACATCTTCGTCAGCCTGGTGCGGAGCCGCGCATGAACCTCCACGCCGTCCGCGCCATCTACCTGTTCGAGATGCACCGCTGGGTGCGCACCATCGTCCAGAGCGTCGCCGCCCCGGTGATCTCGACCTCGCTCTACTTCGTCGTGTTCGGCGCGGTGATCGGCCGGCGGATGGCCGAGGTGGACGGGGTCAGCTACGGCGCCTTCATCGTGCCGGGCCTTCTGATGCTGTCGATCCTGACCGAGAGCATCTCCAACGGCTCGTTCGGGATCTACATGCCGAAGTTCGCAGGCACCATCTACGAGGTGCTGTCGGCGCCGGTCTCGGCGGGCGAGATGGTGCTGGGCTATGTGGGCGCGGCGGCGTCCAAGTCGATGGTGCTGGGGCTGGTGATCCTGGCCACGGCGCGGATCTTCGTGCCCTACGAGATCAACCACCCCTTCGTGATGCTGGCCTTCCTGGCGCTGACCTCGGTGACCTTCAGCCTGTTCGGCTTTTTGACCGGCATCTGGGCCGACGGCTGGGAAAAGCTGTCGATCATCCCGACCCTGGTGATCACCCCGCTGACCTTCCTGGGCGGCAGCTTCTATTCCATCGACATGCTGCCGGGCGTCTGGAAGACGATCGCCCTGTTCAACCCGGTGGTCTACCTGGTGAGCGGCTTCCGCTGGAGCTTCTACGGCGTGTCGGACGTCGGCGTCGGCGTCAGCCTCGCCGCCACCCTCGGCTTCCTGCTGGTCTGCCTCGCCACCGTAACCTGGATCTTCCGCACCGGCTGGCGCCTGAAGACCTAGTTCCCCTTCCCTCCCTTAACGGGGAGGGACAGACCGCAAAGCGGTCAGGGTGGGCCTTCCCTCCCTTAATGGGGAGGGACAGCTCGCCAAAGGCGAGCAGGGTGGGGCAGCCACGACCAGGCTCCGCCTCCTTGACAAAAGAACAAACGCAGAACATCCTCTGCGCCATGCGTCCTGCCACCCAGCGCGCCCGCGCCCTCCGCCACACCATGAGCGAACCGGAAATCATGCTCTGGTCCCGCCTGAAGCGCCTGCGCGAGCGCGGCTTCCACATTCGGCGCCAGGCGCCACTCCACGGCTACTACCTCGACTTTGTCTGCCTCGCGCGCCGACTGGTGATCGAGGTCGATGGAAGCCAGCACGGTGGAGACGTCCAGATGGAACACGACGCTGTGCGGGATCGCGTCCTGGCCCGGCAGGGCTTCCGCGTGATGCGGTTCTGGGCGAGCGAGGTCCGGGGAAATCTCGGCGGCGTGATGGATCAGATCGTCATGGCGCTGGAGGCGGCGCCGGTGACGGTCGGGAAGGAAAGGGCTCTACGGCGGGATCGGAGCCTGGACGCGGCTTCCCCACCCTGACCGCTTCGCGGTCTGTCCCTCCCCATTGAGGGAGGGAAGAAACTGGCGCTACTCGTCCTCGTCGAACCTTGCCGCGACCAGCCCGGCCAGGGCTTCGATGGCTTCGGCGGCCTGGTCGCCGTCGGCTTCGATGTCGATGCAGCAGCCGGGGGCGGCGGCCAGCATCATCAGGCCCATGATCGAGCGGGCGTCGACGGTCTGGCCGTCCTTGGAGACGCGGACCTCGGCGTCGAAGGTGGCGGCGAGCTTGACGAACTTCGCCGAGGCCCGGGCGTGCAGCCCGCGCTTGTTGACGATCTCGACGGTTCGGCTGGTTTCGCTCACTTCTCTCCGGCCAGGACGTAGGAGGCGACAGAGATGTACTTTCGCCCGGCTTCCTGCGCCGCGGCAACAGCATCTTCGAGGCTGACCCGCGAACGGAGGCTGGCGAGCTTGATCAGCATGGGCAGGTTGAGGCCGGCGATGACCTCGGCGCGGGTCTGGTCCATGACCGAGATGGCCAGGTTGGAGGGGGTTCCGCCGAACATGTCGGTGAGCAGCACCACGCCCTGGCCCTGCTCGACGCGGCCGCAGGCGGCCAGGATGTCCTGGCGGCGACGCTCCATGTCGTCGTCGGGTCCGATGCAGATGGCCTCGACGGCGGTCTGCGGGCCGACGACGTGTTCCATGGCGTAGATGAACTCTTGCGCCAGCCGGCCGTGCGTGACGATCACGAGGCCGATCATGCCTTATGTTCCAAGGGGTATCCCCACCCGATGGCGCCGGAAAGCAGGGCGCGAGCCGAGCTAAATACCCCTCTTGTGCGCCGCGTCAAAGGCTGTGAGCGCGCGACCGAGTTTCGCAGGCGCCGAGGGCTGGAACGGATCCGCCCTCAGGAGTGGAACCGGCACGCCCAGGATCGTCTCGGTTGCGGGCTCGGGCATCCGCTCGGACGCGCCCAGCCAGACCAGCAGCGACACCTCGCAGAGCCGCAGCGCCGGGACCCGGGCGATGCCGAGACCGCGGACCTCGAGAAGTCCGGCCAGGCTGTCCGGGGCGCGACCGAACAGCCGGCCTTCCGAGACCCAGACCAGCACCCGGTCGTCGGCCACCAGCCGGAAGCCCTGGTCCAGCGCCCGCAGCGCCAGGTCGCTCTTGCCCGCGCCGGACGCGCCCTCGATCAGCACGCCCCGCCAGGTCCCGCCGATCCGCCGGGCGATCAGGCCCGCGTGGCGGATCATCCGGGCGCTTCCGGCAGGATCAGGATGAACACCGCCCCGGCGATCCTGCCGTCGGCGTCGGTGCGGTTGGTGGCGGTCAGCGAGCCGCCGTGGGCCTCGGCGATCTGCCGGGCGATCGACAGTCCCAGCCCCGAGTTGCCGCCGAACGCCGCCCCGCGCGGACGCGAGGTGTAGAAGCGCTGGAACACCGTCTCAAGGTTCTCGGGCGGGATGCCGGGCCCGTTGTCGGTCACGAAGACCGTGGCCTCGCCCCGCGACCGCTGCAGGCCCACGGTCACCACCTCGCCCGGCGGGCTGAACGAGCGGGCGTTGTCGATCAGGTTGCGGATGATCTGGCCCAGAGGTCCCTCGCGCCCCATCACCGTCACCGCCTCCATGCCGCCGTGCGGCGTGAAGGACACCGAGACATCGCCCGGCTTGGCAGTGGCCTGATAGAGGCCGACGATGTCGCCGATCAACCGGCCGAGGTCCACCAGCCGCGGCTCGTCGCGCGACAGTTCCGCGTCCAGCCGCGAGGCGTTGGAGATGTCGGTGACCAGCCGGTCCAGCCGCTGCACGTCGTTCTTCAGGATGCCCAGCAGCCGCTCGCGGGCGGGCGCGTCGCTGACGAGGTCGAGGGTCTCCACCGCCGAGCGCAGGGAGGTGAGCGGGTTGCGGATCTCGTGCGCCACGTCGGCGGCGAAGGACTCGATCGCCCCCATCCGCTCGTTGAGCGCCAGGGTCATCTCCTCCAGGCTCCGGGCCAGGTCGCCCACCTCGTCGTCGCGCCCGGCCAGGTCCGGCAGGGAGATCGCCCGGGCGCGGTTCTGCCGCACGCGGTCGGCGGCGCGGGCCAGCCGCAGCACCGGCTGGGCCACCAGGCTGTTGAGCAGCAGCGACGAGGCCAGGGTGACCAGGATGGCGATCAGGATGAACGGGACCAGGGCCGCGCGCTCACGGGCGATGATGGCGTCAACGTCGCTGGCCTCGAGGGTCACCACGCCCAGGACCGCCCGCACGTGCCGGATCGGGATCGACACCGAGACGACCCGGGCGCCGCCCTCGCCCCGCCGCATGCCGGCATAGCGCTCGCCCTTCAGCGCCTGGCGGACTTCCCGGGCGAGCTCGACCTGGACCTCCCGCGCCGAGGGCGGCGTGGCGTGGGGCATCAGGTCGAAACCCAGGCGCCGTTCCTCGCGGCCTTTTGCGGGCGGCAGGGCGCGGGACACCACCACGTCGGTCATCCAGTCGCTGTCGGCCACCAGTCGCCCGCGGGCGTCGAACAGCCGGGCGCGCTGGGCCTTGGGGTTCGACAGGGTCTGCAGCAGCTCGGTGGCCAGGGCCGAATCCATCTGCGGCTCGGGTTCGCCCACCGTCGCCGCCTGGTTCAGGATGCTGGCGATCAGCTCGCCCTGTGTGTTCAGGCTGTCGATGCGCGCGTTGACCAGGCCCCGGCGCAACTCGTTCAGCACGAGCGCGCCGGAGATCAGGATCGCCAGGCCCAGAAGATTGAGCGCAAGGATCAGCCTGCCGAGGCGCGATCCCGGAAGGCCGGTGAACCCCTTGCGCCGGGTCGGCCGCTCAGGACTCGCGGTATCGGTAGCCGACGCCATAGAGGGTTTCGATCGCGTCGAACTCAGGGTCCACCTCGCGGAACTTCTTCCGCATGCGCTTGATGTGGCTGTCGATCGTGCGGTCGTCGACATAGACCTGATCGTCGTAGGCCGCGTCCATCAGGTTGTCGCGGCTCTTCACGAAGCCGGGCCGCTGGGCAAGCGACTGGAGCAGCAGGAACTCGGTGACGGTGAGCTTCACCGGCTTGCCTTCCCACAGGCTCTCGTGGCGCGCCGGGTCGAGGGTCAGCTTGCCCCGCTTCAGGGCCCGGGCGGCGACGTCGGCGGCGCCGGTCGAGGGGCCTTCGGCCCCGTCCGTCTCGCCCCGGCCGGCCCGGCGCAGGACGGCCTTCACCCGCTCGATCAGCAGGCGCTGGCTGAACGGCTTGTGCATGTAGTCGTCGGCGCCGAGGTTGAAGCCGAGGATCTCGTCGATCTCCTCGTCCTTGGACGTCAGGATGATCACCGGCATGTCAGATGTCCGGCGCAGGCGGCGCAGCACCTCCATACCGTCCATCCGGGGCATCTTCACATCCAGGATGGCGACGTCCGGCGGATCGTTTTCCAGGGCGGCGAGACCGGAGGCGCCATCGTAGTACGCCTTGACGGTGTGACCGTGACTCTCCAGCGCCAGGCTGACCGAGGTCACGATGTTCTCGTCGTCGTCCACCAGAGTGATTTTCGCCATCGGAAGTCGATCTCTCCTTTGCCGGGATGCGACAGGCTCTTGAGCCTTCACCATGGCCTCAATGCGGCGCGGGCCCGGCGGGAATTCAATACCCTCTTAAACTTGTTGGGCGAATTGTCCCTTTGATCCGGGGGAAAGTTCATGACTGGGCACAGCGTGCATTTCGAGGTGTACGTACGCAAGATCGCGGGCGCACCCTGGACCTTGCACGCTGCAGTGGAAAGCCGCGCAGGTGCGGTGGACCTCGGCAACGAGTTGATGAAAGAGGGTCGCGTCGCCGCCGTACAGGTGACCAAGGAGACTCTCGACGAGGAGACCCGCGAGTACCGCGCTGTGGTGATCCTGAAACTCGGCGCCGCCGACACGGCCGCCAAGAGCAAGCCCCAGAGCGAAGCCCAGCCCCTCTGCGTGACCCCGCAAGACCTCTACACCGTGCACGCCCGCGAGCGGATCGGTCGGCTGCTGGAGGGCTGGCTGGAGCGCAACAACGCCACCCCCTTCGAACTGTTGCACCGGCCCGATCTGGTCGAGAAACTGGAAGCCTCCGGCACCGACTTGCAGCACGCCATCCAGAAGATCGCCATCCCCGAGGCCCACGCCCGCAACATGTCGGTCCACGAGCTGATCCGGGTGTTTCATACCCTGATCGAGCGGGCCGTGGAGCGGCTGATGAAGGACCAGCGCAAGGGCTCCATCCCCAATCTGGACAAGGAAGGCTTCGCCGCCGCCGCCGAGCGCGTCGCCGCCGATCCGGAGCGCAGCTACCTGCTGGGCCTGGGTGTCGCGGCCTCCATCGCGCCCGCAGCGTCCTGGTCGGACAAGGTCACGCGCCTGATGGACCTGGCCGACGCCGCGCCGAAGTCGGGGCCCGCCCGCAGCCTGGCTCTGAACTTGCTGCAACAGCCGCTGGCCGAGATTCTCGAGACCAAGCCCGGCATGGTCGACATCATGGGCAAGGGCCGCGACCTGGGGGCCAACCTGGCGGCCATGACCCGGCTGGCGGCCTACGCCTCGGTGGACCGGCTGATCCAGGTCGAGAGCTCCGTCGCCAAGGTGATGCCCGAGCTTTCTCCGCTGGCCCGCCGGCTGGCCGGTTGGCTCGACAGCGACACCTTCCAGGACACCCGCGCCGCAGTCGGCCGCCGGATCCTTCGCGAACTCACAGGCCCGCGGCGACTGCGGCCGGGCGACGCCCCTGGCGAGATCGACGTCCTGCGGGCGCTGGGCATGTCGCTCACCGCCTCGGCGGGCAAGCTGCTGCCGATCGAGGAAGTGCAGGCCGCGTTCACCGCGCGCTCGAAGACGCTGGTCACCGGCGACTTCGTGGAAGCCTACCTCGGTCGCGCGATGAGCTCGCGCGAGGAGGTGGAATCGCTGATCTGGCTGACCGAGAACATCATCGGCGCGGCCAACAAGCGCCAGGCCGGGGGGTGGCTGAAGTCGGTCGTCAACTCGCTGCGCTTCGAGAAGGAGCTGACCGGCGGCGACGAGTCTCCGGCGGTCCGGCTCTCGGTCCTGGCCGGCCTGCAACGCTCGGCGGCCCGCTGCGGTCTGGTGGCCGCCGACTTCGAGCCGATCCAGGAGAAGATCGGCGAGCTGGGCGGCGAGATCGAAGGCCGCGCCCGGCTGGCCCAGAGCGTCGCCCGCGCCAATGCGCCGGTTCTGCACCGACTGACCCTGCTCCTGAAGCTGGCCGCCGGCGAGAGCGCGCCGCTTGGACCGGCGGCGAACCGCGCAAAGTCCGAGGCGCTGAAGCTGGTGCGCATGGACGAGACCCGCGCCGAACTGGCCGCCGCGCCACAGCAGGTCGAAGCCTTCCGTGACCTCATCCAGCAGGCGGGCCTTGCGGCCTGATCCGGGGTCCGCCGTTCGACCCTAGATCGCCAGCGCGCCACGCAGGGCGTCGGCCACGGTGGTCACGTCGGCATCGGCCATGGCCGGGTAGAGGGGCAGGGACAGGCAGCGGGCATACCAGGCGTCCGAACCGGGCAGGTCGAGGTCTCCGTACAGGGCCCGATAGTAGGGCTGGCGGTGGACCGGGATGTAGTGAACCTGGCTGCCGACCCCGCGTGCCCGGAGGGCCTCGACCACCTCGCGCCGCGAGCGGCCGGCCGCCTCGAAGTCGATCAGCACGGTCATCAGGTGGAGGGCGGGATCGCTCCAGGCCGGACGGGCGGCGATGCGGACCGTCGGGGCGAACGGCGCCAGCGCCTCGGCATAGGCGGATGCGAGCGCGCGGCGCCGCGCGGCGAACCTCGGCAGCTTCTTCAGCTGCGACAGGCCGAGCGCGCAGAGGATGTCGGGCATCCGGTAGTTGAAGCCGGGCTCGGGCATTTCGTACCACCAGGGGTCTGCCCCCTCCGGCCGGACCATGCCGTGGCTCCGCAGGCGACGCAGGCGTTCGGCGAGCCGGTCGTCATTGGTGGTGACCATGCCGCCCTCGCCAGTGGCGATGGTCTTCACGGGATGAAACGAGAAGGTCGCCATGGCCGAGTGTCGCACATCGCCGACCGTTTCCGTCACATTGCCATACTTCATCGTCGTTCCGAGGGCATGGGGCGCGTCCTCCACCAGCACAGCGCCCGCCGCGCCGGCCATTGCCGCCAGCCCGGGAAGGTCGACCGCGTCTCCGCGCAGGTGCACCGGCAGCACGGCCCGCAGCCGCCGGTCGCCCACCCGTTCCAGAGCCTCGGCCAGGGTGGCGGGGGTCATCAGCCCGCTGCCCGGGTCCACGTCGGCGAAGACCACGTCGGCGCCCACATAGCGGGCGCAGTTGGCTGTCGCCAGGAAGGTGACCGAGGGTGCGATGACCACCTCGCCCGGCCGGACGTCGAGGGCGAGCATGGCCAGGTGCAGGGCTGCGGTGCCATTGGCGCAGGCGACCGCGTGACGCGCGCCGACAGTCCCGGCGAAGGCGGCCTCGAAGGCGTCCACCGTCGGGCCGGTGGTGAGGAAGTCCGCCCGAAGCGCCGCGGCCACCGCGGCGATGTCGTCGTCCTCGATGGTCTGACGGCCGTAAGGGAGCATGGTCAGTCGGTAGCCCGGCGGCGGCGCTCGCGGCGGGCGCCTTCGCCCAGCATGTTCATCAGGCCCGCACCATCGAGCCACTCGTCGTTGGTGTCGCTGGCGTAGCTGAACTCTTCGGCCAGTCGCCCGCCGACGAGCGGCGCGCGGGTATACTCCACGAAGGCCGGCTCGATGGCGTAACGGTCGCCCAGTTCGACGGTGTTCCGCGCGTCGTCGGCCGAGATCATCATCTCGTGCAGCTTCTCGCCCGGACGAATGCCGACGACCTTCGTGGCCATCTGCGGGGCCATGGCGGCGGCGATGTCGGTGATCTTCATCGACGGGATCTTGGGCACGAAGATCTCGCCCCCGTGCATGCGCTCCAGGGACGACAGCACGAAGTCGACGCCCTCCTCCAGGGTGATCAGGAAGCGGGTCATGCGCGGATCGGTGATCGGCAGGTCGGTCGCGCCCCGCTGGATCAGCCGCTGGAAGAACGGGATCACCGAACCGCGGCTGCCGACCACATTGCCGTAGCGCACCACGGAAAACCGGGTGCCGATGTCGCCGGACAGGTTGTTGGCGGCCACGAAGGTCTTGTCCGAGGCGAGCTTGGTGGCCCCGTAGAGGTTGATCGGATTGCAGGCCTTGTCGGTCGACAGGGCGACCACCTGCTGGACCCGGTTGGCGAGACAGGCGCGGACCACGTTCTCGGCGCCCATGATGTTGGTGTGGATGCACTCCGACGGATTGTACTCCGCTGCCGGCACCTGCTTCAGGGCCGCGGCGTGGATCACGATGTCCACACCACGGAACGCCAGTGTCAGCCGCTCGCGGTCGCGCACGTCGCCGAGGAAGAAGCGCATCGGCGCCAGCTGCTCGACGGTGAACCGCTCGGACAGGTCGAGCTGCATCTCGCTCTGCTTCAGCTCATCGCGGGAATAGACGATCAGTTTGCGCGGCCTTGCGCGCTCCAGGACGGTCTCGATGAACCGGCGCCCGAACGAGCCGGTGCCTCCGGTGACCAGGATGACCTTGCCGTCGAGGTCGAGATCGGTCGGTGCGAATCGGCCCAAGGGGCGCTCCAGTCTCGGTGAGTCGCCGCAGTCTTGGCAGGCGCGCGTAAAGAGACCGCTAACCATGATCGACGAGGGTGCGGCCATGAACCGTCGCCTTGCGCTGCTGCTACCCCTCCTGGCCCTCGCCCTACCGGCGACCGGACGCGCCTCGGAGGGCGGCGAGAAGAAGAAGTCGGGTGGCGGCACCTATGTGCCGATCCAGACCCTGCTCGGCGCCACGATGCGCGGCACGGGACGGCGCGGCGTCCTGTCGGTGGACTGCGGCCTGGACGTGCCGGATCCCGCCCTGCGGACCCGGGTGGAACAGTCGATCCCGCGGCTGCGCGCGGCCTATTTCCAGGTCGTCCAGAGCTACGCCGCCGGACTGAACCCCGGGGCCCTGCCCAGCGCCGACTACATCGCCCAGGCCCTTCAGCGCCAGACCGACACTGTCCTGGGCCGGCCCGGCGCCCGGGTGCTGCTGGGCGCGATCATCGCCAACTAGATCATCCGGCCGCCACCCGGTCCATGAACGCCGCCAGGGTGACGTCCAGTTCGGTGACGCCGTCCGCGTCGTGGGTGGCCAGGGTCACCTCCACGCGGTCGTAGACGTTGAACCACTCCGGATGGTGATCCAGCTTGTCGGCCATGATCGCCACCCGCGTCATGAAGCCGAAGGCCCTGTTGAAGTCCCCAAACCGGAAGGTCTTGCGGATTGCATCTCGGTCACCCGGCAGGATCTCCCAGCCGGAGAGCCGGGCCACCGCCGCCGCCGCGCCGATCCGCGCCGGGCGGGCCGTCACGCGAAGGCCAGACCGGTGTGCGCCGCCAGTTCGCCCAGGGTCTGGTCGACGTCGATCACCTTGATCGCCTTCATGCCGAGGCCGGCGGCCGGCTTGCAGTTGATCCCGAGGTCGTCGAGGTAGACACAGGCCTCCGGCTTCACCGACAGCTGCTCGCACATCATCAGGTAGATCTTCGGGTCGGGCTTGCGGACGCCGGCCCGGGAACTCTCGATGATGGCGTCGAACAGCGGCATCACCTGCGACATGGCGCCCGCTGAGCGCTGGCTCGCGTCCTGTCCGGGGCTGTGCATCGAGACCACGTTGTTGGTGATGCAGCCGACCTTGAACCGGGCCTTGCAGGCCTTCAGCGCCTCGACCATCCGCGGACGCAGCATGCCGTTCAGCAGGGGCAGCACATCAGCGCCCCGCACGGGATGACCCAGCGCGGTCGATTCCTCGAGGAACAGGGCGTCGAACCGGGCGGTGTCCACTTCGTTGCGTTCGAACAGCGCCCAGGCGTTGGTGTCCGGATTGGTGGAATTGACCCGCCGGATCAGGTCCTTCGGCAGTCCCTTCTCGGCCTCGAAGCGATTGAAGGCCTCGAAGGGCGAGGTGGTGAAGACCCCGCCGAAATCCCAGATCACCGCTTCAATCGCCAAGGCGCCGCTCCTGCACATTTTCTCTGCGGCGCGGACGCTAGAGAGGGAGCGGGAGACGTGCAAGTAAGGGGCGATGTTACCCTCAAGGTTTCCCCGGCCGGTCCGCCTCGGCCTCTATGCCCTGGCCGCCGCGATCCTGCTGGTGCTGTGCGTCATGCCGTCGCGGGATCTGCCGGATCCGGGAACCGGTGACCGCTTCGAGCACACCGCCGCCTGGTTCGTGCTGACCCTCACCGGCTATGTGCTGGCGCCGAACCGCCGGCTGGCGATCCCGGCCTTCGCCCTGGCCTATGGCGCGCTGATCGAGGTGCTGCAGGGCGCCGCCGGAACCGGCCGGCACAGCGACACGGCCGATTTTGTCGCTGACAGCCTGGGGGTGGCCCTGGCCGTCGCGGTCTTCCTGCTGGTCCGGAGGTTCGCGCCGCGATGATTCCGCGCCACGCCCCGTGGGAGGAATCCGGCGAGTTCCGCATCGGCCTGCGGCAGATCCCCGCCGAAGCCTGGCTGGAGGGCGGCGAGGCCGATCCGGCCGCCCGGAAGGACCCCCTGCTGACCGCCCATCCCGCCGCCGTCTGGGCCGAGACCGAAGGCTCGCGTCCCGCGCAGGCGGAACTGCTGGACCTCGTGTCGCAGGCCTGCGGACGGCCGATCCCCGCCGAGGGGCGCCCGCCGCTGCTGGCCGCCGCGAGGGCCGTGGCCGACGACCTCTGCCTGATGGAACGGCGCGATGGCGGCTGGCGGCTGACCGCGCTGTCGCTCTGCGCCGGAAGCTTCTTCACCGCCTCGGAGGTAATCGGCCGCAGCCTGGCCGAGCTGCACGGTCCGGTCACCGGCTTCCGGGAGCGGCTGCTGGCCCGGGTCACCCGCATCTTCGACGGCCTGCGCGACGACCTCGTGCTGGAACGGCGGAACTGGAGCGTGGTCAGCGCGCCCGACCTGTTCATGCCCGACCCGGCGCCCATGCGCGCGGTCATCACCGACATCGACCCGGCGCGCGCCGCTGACAGCCTGTTCGCCCGGGTGGAGCGCCAGACCCTGCGACGCCTGCCCGCGACCGGCGGGGTGGTTTTCACCATCCGCGTCTGGGTCGACCCGCTGTCGGCGATCGCCGCCGACGCCGACCGGCTGGCCCGGTTCGCGGCAGCCTGGCGGACCGCGCACCCGGACTTCCGCGCCTACAAGAAGCTCGAACTGTATGACGACCTCGTCGCCCGCGTGATCGACGCGGCCTGAGACCGCCAGTATGGTCGGTCCCATGTCCGAGACCCCCGCCCCCAAGCCGTTCATCTATCTGGCCGTGCCCTGCTACGGCGGGGTGCTGAACCTCTATTTCGTGAATTCCATGCTGGCCCTGCAGGACGCCTGCCGCGAGCGCGGCATCGGACTGCACATCGACCTGATGGGCGGCGACGCCCTGATTACCCGGGCCCGCTCGCGGCTGGCGGCGCAGTTTCTCGCCCACCCCGAGGCGACCCACATCCTGTTCATCGACGCCGACATCGGCTTTTCCCCGCAGAACGTCTTCCGGCTGCTGGACGCCGACAAGGACGTGATCGCCGCGGTCTGCCCGCTGAAGCGGATCGACTGGGACAAGGCCCGCCGCGCCGCCAAGGCCGATGTGGCCGACCTGCAGGCGGTGTCGATCGGCTATGTGGTCCGTTTCCTGCCCAACGCGGAGAACAGCGTCCACGTCGAGGACGGCTTCGCCCAGGTGGCCTATGGCGGCACCGGCTTCCTGATGATCAAGCGCGACGCCATGCAGCGGATCTGCGACGCCCACCCGGAACTGCGGGCCAAGATGCGCGACATGGCCGACACCATGGCCAACGAGGCCGTGATGGTCTTCGACACCATGGTCGAGCCCGAGACCGGCCAGTACCTTTCGGAGGACTACGCCTTCTGCCGCCGCTGGCGCGATCTGGGCGGCGAGATCTGGGCCGACTTCGAGGCGCGGCTCACCCATGTGGGCCACGCCGCCTATACCGGCAGCCTGATGCAGGCGCTCCAGGCCGGGGTCTGACCTATTCGGCGGGCGCCGGCTGTGCGCCGCGGGGCAGACCCTGTTCGGCGACCACGGCGGCCCGGGCCCGGGCCCTCTGGTCGGTAAGGGCCAGCTTCGTCGCCTCATAGCTGGCGCGGTCGATGTTGTACTTGCCGTAGAAATACACCGCGATGAGGCCCGGGATGGCGGCCAGCACCCCGTCCCAGAGCGCCAGGTTGTACATCACGTCGGCCGGGATCTCGCCGGGCTTGGCCTTGGCGGGGAAGTTGATGAAGGTGATGACGAACCCGGCCAGCGCGGCGCCGACCGCCTGATCCATCTTCGCGGCGAAGGCGCGGGTGGAATAGAGGATGCCTTCCTGCCGGATGCCGTGCTTGAGCTCGTTCTGGTCGGCCACGTCCGCCAGGGCGGACATCACGCTGATCTGCAGGATGGCGACGGCCGCATAGGCCACGGTGGCGAAGGCCATGACGATCGGCAGGATCATGGGATCGCTGGGCTTCAGCACGCCCGCCATGCCGAGCGCCAGCGGGATCGCCGGGACGAAGGAGTAGATGATCCCCGACACGATGATCGTGCGCTTCTTGTCCAGCCGGGCGTGCAGCCGCGGGGCCAGGATGAAGGCGGACAGATACCCGGCGAAACTGCCGATGATGAACAGGCTGAGCTGCTCGCTGTTGAACCCCCAGTAGAAGGTGTTCGTGTACATCCGCAGGCCTTCGCGGAGGCCGATCATCATCGCCAGGAAGAAATAGGCGACCAGCAGCCAGACGTAGTTGATGTTGCCCAGCGCCTTGACGATGTCGCGGCCGAACTCGGCGAAGCTGAAGCCGGGCGTCTCGGCGGCCCGCTGGGGCAGCAACGGAATGCGGTCGCGGGTGAACCAGGCCGAGGCGAACAGGACCACGACCACCGCCACCGACATCGCAAGCGCAAAGGTCGGCCAGGGTTCGGGGTTCAGGACGCCGCGCGGGTATTCCGGCGTGGAGGGGAAGAAGATCCGCAGGGCGATCGTGGTGGTGAAGGCGCCCCCCACCCAGACGAAGAAGCTGTTGTAGGCCATCACCTTGGACCGCTCGGTGTAGTCGTTCGAAAGCTCGGCCCCGAGCGCGAGGTGCGGCGTGTGGAAGAAGGTCATGGCCTGGCGCATCAGCACCACCGCCACCCCGAACCAGATCAGCAGGCCGGTCTGGTCCAGGCTGCTGGGGGGATTGAAGATCGCGAACAGGCAGAGCGCGATCGGGATGGGGGCGAAGTACATGTAGAGGTGCCGGCGCCCCAGGCGCGAGCGGGTGCGGTCCGACCACGATCCGACGATCGGGTCCGACAGGGCGTCGAACACCAGGCTGGCGGACACGGCAAGGCCCGCCAGATGGGCCGGAACGCCAAGAACCTGATTGTAGAACAGGATCGCGAAGCTGGAGACGGAGAACAGCGCGATGGTCTCTGCGGCGCTGCCGATCCCGAAGGCGAGCTTTGTCTTCAGGGGAAGCCGATCGCTGGCCGCGGTCGCGACACCTGTCGCCGCCTTTGGAGTCACCGTCATCTGAAGCTTCCTCCCATTCGCGCTCTCAATGGGCGCCTTACGCTCAGGAAGCCTCAAGCAGGTGGAACGGTCAATCGTGCATACCGGAAATTCGGTGGTGACCGCGCCGGCCGGGCGTGACTGTAACGCGGCTGATACCGTTCAGTACTGGGCGCGCCGGAGCCATGGCGGCTATGGTGTCGCCGACGCGCATCCAGATGCGACGAGGGAGTCTGCGCCTTTGAAACACCTGCTCACCCTGGCGGCCTGCGCCGTCGCCCTGACCGCCTGCTCTCCGGGAAAGCCCGGCGCGCCCGCCGGCCCGAAGGTCTCGGCCGCGGCGAAGTTCAACACCGACCTGTCCATGGCCGAGTTCATGGGGCACTTCGTCGATCCGGCGGCCTTCATGTACTGGAAGGCGTCCGGCACGGAGATCACCGAGGCCGGCGAGAAGGACCTGTCGCCCACCACCGACGAGGGCTGGGACGTGCCGGTGACCGGCGCGACCATGCTGATGGAGGCCGGCAACGCCCTGCAGCTGCCCGGCCGGGTGCGCGCGCCGGAAGCCGACTGGATCAGGTACTCGCAGCTGCTCACCGAACGCGCCGCGGCCGCCCGCGCCGCCGCAGAGAAGCACGACAAGAAGGGGGTCTTTGACGAGGGCGGCAAGGTCTACGAGGTCTGCGTCGCCTGCCACGAACAGTTCATCATACAGCCGGAACTGAAGGCCAACGGACCCGCCAAGGGCGACCCGCTGCCGAGCGTGCCGGGCGCGAAGAACTAGCGACCGAAGGCGCCGCCGCGGCAGCGGTCGTGGGGGCCGCCGATGGCGTCCAGCGGCCGCGGCGGCGTCATGCCCTCGAGGTCGCAACGCTGGCGGTCAGTCGGTGACGACCCGCCAAGGGCCATGCGGGCATCCAGGCTTCGGCCGGCGCCGCCCCGATGGCCGCGGCGGCCGCTGAAGCGCGTGTCCTCGATGGCGATGCTCACCCGCCCGGTCTCGCCCACCGGAAGGTCCGTGCGCGCATAGACACTGCGGTAGCCGCCGGTTCCGACGCCGACCGATATCTCGCCGTGCGGCCTGCGGTCATCGGACCGGACCACGCCCGGCGGGGTGTCGTCCGCGACGTCCAGGGCGGGCGAGGTCCGCAGATAGGCGTCGATCTGGTCGGCGACGCTGGTGGTCGATGCGGCGGTCGACACCGCCGCCTCGGGCGACACCGGCTCGGCGGCAAGGGCGGGCGTCGACGTCAGCGCCGCCAGCAGAATGAGGAATCTACGCATACCGGGTCTCCTGGCCCGGCACTCAGCGCGCCAATTGCGGCGAAGGTGTTGCAGGGATCGACGGTCGGGCCCTGGCGGCGGGCTCATTGGCCACGATTCCGGCCTCGTTGCCCGGCTGCCCCGACGGGATCAGCTCGTAGAATCCGGCCAGCCGCAGGCGAACCACAACGGGGCGCTCGCTGGAATTGGAGAACTGCCAGCCCTGGATCCCGTCGAACGGCGCGGTCAGGGCGCCCTGCTGTTTCAGCCCGAACGCCTGCCGGTAGGTGGCAACCGTCATCGCCTGGCCGGGCGCGGGGGTCGTGTGCCCATGCTGGTCGTAGTGGAAGTCGCGGGGCTCGGTGGTCCCGGTCACCTCCCAGGCGTAGATCAGCGTCGCGTCCTTCTTCATACGCACCTTGTATTCCAGCTCGGAACGGTCGGCCCCGGCCAGGAAGTCGCCCAGCGGAATCTCGATCACATCGGTGCGGAAGGGGATGTCGTACTCCCGCGCCCGCGCCGCGCCGTCACGGCGGGCATCCACGGTCTGGTCGGCCGGGGCCCAGAGGCGGCTGAGACCCGAGAGCCGTCCTAGACCCAGGGGGTCGCGGTTGAATTCCGCCGGCAGGATCGCGCCCAGCACGATCAGCGCCGCCAGGGCCGCGGTCGCGGCGACGGCCAGGACAAGCCGGCCGCGCGGCATGGGCCGGGAGGGTTCAGGGCTCATGAGACGGCTCCACCAAGCAGAAATCCGGCCACCTGCTGACCCGCGAGGACGAAACCCGCCAGCATGAGCAGGACATTGGCGCCCTGCGCCATGGGGGCGAACGCGCGCGTGCGCCGCCAAAGGGACATGGCGGCCAGGATCGCGGCCAGCGCCAGAACCTGTCCGACCTCGACGCCGACATTGAACGACACCAGGTTCGCCAGCAGCCCGTCCGGATTCAGGCGCAGGGCCTGCAGCTTTGTGGCCAGGCCGAACCCGTGGATCAGGCCGAACCCGAAGACGGCGGCCCGGGCGTCGGGCTGGACGCCGAACATCGTGCGGAAGCCGCCCAGGTTCTCGAAGGCCTTGTAGGCGACCGACAGGCCGATGACCGCATCGACCAGGTGGGCGTCAGCCCGGATGTTGAAGAACACCCCCGCCAGCAGGGTGATCGAGTGGCCGAGCGAGAACAGGCTCACGTACAGCGCGATCTGCCGCAGCCTGAACAGGAAGAAGATCACGCCCACCAGGAACAGCAGGTGATCGTACCCGGTCACCATATGCTTGGCGCCCAGGTACAGGAACGGGATCGGGTCCGGCCCGCGGGTCGCGGCCACGAAGGCCGCGTCGGTCCCGGCGATGTTGTGGGCGCCGGCCGTCGCGGCCCAGGCCAGCGCCATCAGCGCGACCCCCAGACCTCCAACGCCTTTTCGCCGACTGTCCCGCTCCATGGCGCCAGACCTATCGGGTTTCGAGGCGTCTGACGACGCTGGAGCCGGCCGGGGACGCGCGGGAACCGGGAATCCACTCTGGAGCGGCCCTAGTATGGCGCGGTGCGGCCTTCGGGGGCGGGCGGATCATGAGCCGGCGCCGTCCACGCCGCGTAGCCGATCGTCAGCAGGACCAGATAGCTCCAGATCAGGTTGGCCGTGAGGTAGGCCCAGCCCGAGACGCCGGCGTCGAGGATACTGGCGATGTGGGTGAACACCATCAGCAGCTGGAAGGCTGCCACGAAGAGCGGCCAGAACCGGCGGCTGCGCATCGCCAGCCACAGGAAGAGCATGAGCAGAAGGGCGTCGACCGCGAAGATGCCCCACTGGGTATCGTTGCTCCGAGCCCGCGCCAGAACCATCGACATGGCCCAGCCGGTCAGAACGCCGGTGGCGGCCAGCCGCTCGCTGTCACGGCCGCGCAACACGGCCACGACTCCGACGCCGATCATCACCGTCGGCCAGACATAGACAGGCAGTTGATAGGCAGGCACGAAAACGGCCCCCGGAGTTTCCGAGGGCCGCAATCTGCCAGAGGCGGTCGTCTGTTGGAACTGTCAGCCGCCTCAGGCGACGCGAAGGGCGCGCATCCGCTGGCGTTCTGTGACGGCCGCCATGGGCGGCGGCTTCTCGCCGCCATCGCCGATCATCACGGCGCCCAGGCCGATCTGGCCCTGAACGACGCTGAGTTCCTTGTGGGTTTCGACGATGGCCCGGCGGGCCTCCGCCAGCGCGGCGATCGCCTGGCTGGCGCGCTCAAGGGCGTCCTGGCCGATGAGGGCCGAGGCCCCCGCCTGGCGGCGCAGGGACGGCATAACGCCCGTCAGGAGGGCAGTCTTGCTGACCGCTGCATCGATTGCGGCTTCAGCTTCGAAAAGCGCGGCGGCGACCTGTTCGGCGGCCAAACGGCGTTCTTTAAGCATGAGTTATCTCCATGCGCGGCATGGATCATGCCGCGCTCCAAGGTTCGCAGATCAGGGTTGCTCGGCCGTTCAGGCCTTTAGTAAATTCCGCGCCAGATCGCCGAGGGCGTGGAGACCCGCCAGCATCCCTCCAAACGCGAGGGCGGTGACGACGGCGATCCCCACGATCGCGCCGAGTCGGGCGACCGGCGTCAGGTCATTTCGGCGGAGCCCGGTTCGGGTTCGCCCTTGAAGTTCTCGTCCAGGAGAACCCAGGTCAGGCAGAGGATTTCCCGCAGCACCATTTCCGGCGGCTTGAATGGAGCCAGCTTCCGCGTCGCCGACACCAGGTGCCGCGCCATGTCCGCCTGCGCCGCCGTAGCCGCCAGATCGACGAGCTGCCGCTCGAGCTGCGTCCAGGAGAAGTTCGGGAGAACTTCCTCCCGCTTGGCCAGGGACGGCCATCGGGCCTCGAAGTCGTCGATCTCCCGGCGAAGGCGAAGCGCCCTGCCGATCACCGCCCTGTTCTCGAACTTGGGTTGCTGGCCCATCGGTGGTCCCCGTTGTTGCCAGCTCATCGGGCCAGCAATCAGGGAGGGTGTCTGTCCTGACTGTGTCGTGTCCTGATGCGATCAGGACAGGGTTAACACCGGCATCGCGCAGCAGCCGCGCCGCCGTGTAGCGATCCGTGACGCCCAGCTTTTTCCGCGCGCGGTCGCAATAGGTGTCGACGGAATTCTTCGACATCCCGAGTTCGCGGGCGATCTGCTTGGAGCTGAAATGCCGGTCGACGAGATTCAGGCAATCCCGTTCGCGCTGGGTCAGAAGCTCGACAGGGTTCATCCGGTCCTCGAGGCGCACGCTGCGTCGGTAGCGTCAGTAAACGGCGCCTTTGGGCGCGCGTCTACTTTAGCGAGTGGATTTCGGCCCCGCGCGTCGATTTGCGGCATATGGAGCCTGCGCTTGACCGACCGTTAAGCCGTTGCGGCCTAGCTTCACGCCCCATGCGAAGAATGTCGTCCCGCCCCCTGTCCGAGCGCCGCCCCACGCGCGCCCAGATCAGCGCCGAACAGCTTGCGTCCCTGAGCCATGAATTCCGCACGCCGCTGAACGGCGTTCTGGGCATGGCCCGCCTGCTGGAAGGCACCCGACTGACCGCCGAGCAGAAGACCTACGTCACCGCCCTTCACGACAGCGGCCAGCATCTGCTGACCCTGGTCAATGACGTGCTCGACTTCGCCAAGCTGGGCGCCGGGCGCGTGGAGCTGCATCCCGACCGCACCGACGTGGAAGGCCTGCTGCGCAGCGTGGCCGAACTGCTGTCGCCCCGGGCCCATGAGCGCGGACTCGAGATCGCCTGGGCCGCGCCTGCGCGAACGGCGACGCTCCACGCCGACGAAGGCCGCCTGCGGCAGATCCTGCTGAACTTCGCCGGCAACGCCGTGAAGTTCACCGAGTCCGGCGGCGTGCTGATCACCGCCGACATCGTCGAAGGCGGCGCGATCCGCTTCACCGTGGAAGACAGCGGCCCCGGGGTTTCCGAGCCTGACCGCGAACGGATCTTCGAGGCCTTCGCCCAGTCCGAGGCCGCCCATGCCGACCTGGGCGGCGCGGGGCTGGGCCTGGCGATCGCCCGCCGGCTGGCCCGCGCGATGGGCGGCGAGGTGGGCGTGGACGCCGCCGGCCTTGGCGGCGCCGCCTTCTGGTTCGAGGCCGAGATCCCCCTTCTGCCCGGCGCCGAGCCGGCCCGACCCCTGGCCGGCCGGCGCGTCGGCATCGCCTCGCCCAGCCGGATCGTCCGCGAGAGCGCCCGGCGTCAGGTCGAGACCTGCGGGGGTGAGGCCGTGGTCACCGAGGCCCTTCCCGAAGCCATCGCCCGCACCAGCCCCGGCGACGTCATCCTGGTGGACGCCAGCCTGGCCAGTCCCACCGGCGCGCTGCGGCCGCCGCTGCAGAGGCCGGCCATCGTGCTGCTGGCCCCGGAACAGCGCGAACGAATCTCCCGCTACCGTCGCTCCGGATTCGCCGGCTACCTGATCAAGCCGCTTCGCCGCGCTTCGCTGGCAGAGCGGGTGCTGATCGCGGCGGGCCAGGCCTGCACGACGGTCGCCCCGCGTGAGGACGAGCGGATCGCCACCGCCGCGGCCCCGGGCGCGAAGATCCTGCTGGTCGAGGACAATCCCATCAACGCCCTGCTGGCCCGCGCCCTGCTGACCCGCGAGGGCTGCGAGGTCGAGCATGCGGTCAGCGGCGCCGAGGCCATCGCGGCCGCCCAGGTCCGGGTCTTCGACCTGATCCTCATGGACATGCGCATGCCGGGCCTGACGGGCGAGGAAACCGCGCGCCGCCTGCGCAGCGCCGGCATCCGGACACCGATCGTCGCCCTCACGGCAAATGCCTTCGAGGACGATCGTCATGCCTGCCTCGCCGCCGGCATGGATGACTTCATGGTCAAGCCCCTGTCGCCGGACGCGCTGCGCGGCATGCTGACCCGCTGGGCGAAACCCCGCGCCAACTGGACGAAGACCGCGGCGCGCGCCAAGTTCGGCTGATCGGGCGGCCGCGGGGCAGGCTGCCCCGGAGACGCCGCCAATGACCGACAAGCCCGCCGAGCCGCGGAAGAAGCGCTCCGCCATGGACGTGGTGCGATCGCTGCGCCAGCCGAAGGTGGCGCTGATGCTGGCGCTCGGATTCGCCTCGGGCCTGCCCTTCCTGCTGACCCAGAACACGCTCGGCTACTGGCTGCGCGACGAGGGCACGAGCCTCAAGGTCATCGGCTTCATCTCCTGGGTGGGCATGGCCTATGTGCTCAAGCCTTTCTGGGCGCCGATCGTCGACCGGGTGGATGTGCCGCTGCTGGGCCGGCTGGGCCGGCGCCGGGGCTGGATGCTGCTGTCGCAGGTCGTGGTCGCCGCCGGGCTCCTCGGCATGGCGCTGGTTGGGCCGGGGGGCGGGCTCACTGCGATCGGCGCGTTCGCGGTGATGGTGGCCTTCGCCTCGGCGACCCAGGACATCGTGATCGACGCCTGGCGCATCGAGGCCGCCGACGGCGCCGACGAGATGGGGCTCCTGTCGTCCGCCGCCCAGCTGGGCTACCGGGTGGCGATCCTGGTCGCCGACGCCGCGATCATCGCCGGCGCGTCGCATTTCGGCTGGCCGGCCTCCTATGTCGCCATGGCGGTGCTGATGGGGATCGGGGTGGCGGCGAGCCTGTTCGCCTTCGAGCCCACCCGCGCCGACGAGGTCATGCAGGGCAAGGCGCCCCTGTGGACGCCACGCGGATTCTTCGATGCGGTGGTCGGCCCGTTCGTGGACTTCTTCAGGACCCACAAGGCGCTGGGCCTGCTGATGCTGGCCACCATCGCCGCCTACCGCCTGCCCGACTTCCTGATGGGGCCCATGTACAACCCCTTCTATCACGACCTGGGGCTGACCAAGGACACGGTGGCCGTGGTGCGGGCGGCGACGGGGCTGCCGGGCGCCTTCGCCGGCATCGCCATATCTGGGATCTTCGCCCTGCGCTTCGGCCTGTTTCCGACCCTGATCGTGGGGTCGGTCCTGCAGGGTCTGGGCACCGCGGCCTTCGCGCTGCTGACGATTTCACCGGACATCAGCCTGTTCACCGCCGTCATGGCGCTCGACAACTTCGCCCAGGCCTTCGCCGGCGTGGCGCTGGTGGCCTACATGTCGAGCCTGACCGGGCTCGGCTACACCGCGACCCAGTACGCCCTTCTGTCGTCGACCTACGCGTTCCTGGGCAAGTTCCTGAAGGGCTTCTCGGGCGCCGTGGTGGAAGGTCTGGCCCAGACCCATGGCCTGATGGGCGCCTACACCGTGGCGTGGGTCGGCACCGGCCTCACCGCCATCCCGCCGATCCTGCTGGTCCTGCTGCTGGCCCGACTGAGCCGGCCTGCGCGCACGGCGGCCCCGGCCTAGTTGTCCAGACAGACGACCTGGGCCACCTGCAGTTCGCGGCGCAGGTCGTCGGCGACGTAGAAGTAGTTCTGCGGAGTGATCGACTCGCCGGTCACGCCCACGTCGGCGCGGCGGCCGCTGGCGGCGATCGTCGCGCGGACCACCTCCGGCGCGGTGGTGTAGATCCGGCCGCGGCGGGGGCTCTCGGCGATGGTAACGCCCAGCACCCGGCCCTGGGCGTCCAGCGCCGGCGCACCCGACAGTCCGCCCAGCGTGCCCTCCAGCCCCTCTGTCCGTCCGGTCTCGGCCCAGACCAGCACCGGCTCGGTGCGCGCGCCGTGGCCGCGCACCACCAGGTTCTCGCGCCCGAGCAGGCGGGAGCTGGCCTCGCCCGGCTCGCCCTGCGGGAAGCCCGGGTGGAAGGCCCGCTGGCCGCGCCGCAGCGGCTCGGCCAGCGCCATCGGCAGCGGCGTCGCCCCACCCTCCGTGTAGAGCAGGGCCGCCTCCCCGTTCGGATCGATGCGGACGTTCACCGCCACGCCAGTCCCCGGCCCGACGACGATGGCCACCCGCTTGCAGCCTTCGACGACATGGCGGGCGGTGAGCCAGACGCCGGACCGGGCGATGGAGAAGGCGGTGCCGGCGGCGGGACCGGCCTTGGACGGCACATCGACCACCACGGCCGGATCGAACGGCGACGCCGGGCCCAGGGCCTCGCCCAGCGGGTCGCTGCTGCGTGGCGGCGGCGGGGGCGCGTCGGTGCGCTCGTCGCGGCCCAGCGCCGCGAACAGCAGCACGACCACGATCGCCGCATAGACCACCCAGTCCGGCAGCCGCGGGAAACGCATCTCAGGGCGCCGTCATGTCAGCTGCGCGCGGCCGCGATCACGAGGGCGGTGGCGAGCTTGGCCCCCACGAGCAGGGCGGCGGCCGAGATCTCGCCCTCCTGGATCCGCCGGGGCAGGCCGCGCAGCAGCAGGTCCACCAGCCGGAACACCAGCAGCTGGACCACCACGGTCACCGCGCCCCAGAGGCCGATCTCGATCACATTGGTGGAGGCCTTCAGCGAGGCCGCCAGCGGAATGGCCAGGCCGACCAGCACCCCACCCAGCGACAGGGCTGCGGCGGTGTTGCCCTCGCGGATGAGGGTGATCTCCTTGTGCGGCGTCAGCAGCACATAGAGCGCCGCGGCCAGGATCAGGATGACGACGGTGACGCCGGCGTGGGCGAGGAACACCGGGAACCCGGCGGCGAAGGCCTGGATCTCAGGCGAGGGTGTCGGCATTCGTTCAGTCCCCGGTCTTGAGGGCGAAGCGTTAGCACAAACGGGGGCGCGCCGGGGAGGTCAGGCGTCCGGCGTGTCGGCGATCTTGCGGCGGGCGCTGGCGCGGACCTTCTCGCTCTCGCTCTTGAGCTGGCCGCAGGCCGCCAGGATATCGCGGCCCCGCGGCGTGCGGATCGGCGAGGCGTAGCCGCCGCGGTTCAGGATCGCCGCGAACGCCTCGATGGTCGACCACGACGAGCACTCGTAGCCCGAGCCCGGCCAGGGATTGAACGGGATCAGGTTGATCTTGGCCGGAATGCCCTTGAGCAGCTGGACCAGGGCCTTGGCCTCGGCCGGACTGTCGTTGACGCCCTTGAGCATCACATACTCGAAGGTCACCCGGTTGGCGTTGGACAGGCCCGGATAGGCGCGGATGCCGTCCATCAGCTCGGCCAGCGGATACTTCCGGTTCAGCGGGACCAGCTTTTCCCGCAGCTCGTCATTGGTGGCGTGCAGCGAGATGGCCAGGCCGGCGCGGGTCTTCTCGCCCAGGGCCTGCAGCTGAGGCACGACACCCGAGGTGGACACCGTTATCCGCCGCCGCGAAATGGCGATGCCTTCGTTGTCGGAGATGATGTCGATGGCGGTGGCGACGTTGTCGAGATTGTAGAGCGGCTCGCCCATGCCCATGAAGACGATGTTGGTGAGCTTGCGGTCTTCCTTGGGCGAAGGCCATTCCTCGAGGTCGTCGCGGGCGACCTGGACCTGGGCCACGATCTCGGCGGCGGTCAGGTTGCGCACCAGGGCCTGGGTGCCGGTGTGGCAGAACGTGCAGTTGAGCGTGCAGCCGACCTGCGAGCTCACGCAAAGCGCGCCGGCCCGGCCCACGTCGGGAATGTAGACGGTCTCGACCTCGATGCCGGGACCCATGCGGATCAGGTACTTGCGCGTGCCGTCCTTCGACACCTGGCGCTCGACGATGTGCGGGCGGGCTAGGCTGAAGGTGGCGGAGAGCGCCGCGCGGGTCTCCTTGGCCACGTCGGTCATCTGGGCGAAGTCGGTGACGCCGTAGTGATGGATCCAGCGCCAGAGCTGGCTGGCGCGCATCTTCGCCTTGCCCTCGGGCACGACGCCGGCGTCGACCAGCGCGGCCGCCAGCTCGGGCCGGCTGAGGCCGGTGAGGTTGGGCGGCGCAACAGGCTTGGCCGGCGCGCGGCTGAGGTCGAGGGTCACGCCCAAGTCGGATATCCCTGTCTGGAAGGTGGACAATATAGGGGAAGGAGACCCTGCCGCCAAATCCCTGCCGCGAAGGCAGGCTTCAAACATCCGTTCGGCCGGGCTAGGGTCCGCGCCCAACCTTTAAAGAACCACCTGCCGGGAGAGAGACGTCGATGAAAGCGCTGTTGAGCAAGGCCGTCGGCGGCCCCGAAACCCTGGTCCTCGACGAACTGCCTTCGCCCGAGGCCAAGCCGGGCTTCGCGGTGGTGTCGGTCAAGGCCGTTGGGGTCAATTTCCCCGACGTGCTGATCATCGAGGACAAGTACCAGTTCAAGCCTTCCCGCCCCTTCGCGCCGGGCGGCGAGATCTCCGGCATCGTCAAGTCGGTCGGCGAGGGCGTCACCAATGTGAAGCCGGGCGACCGGGTGCTGGGCAACACCGGCTGGGGCGGCATGGCCCAGGAGCTGGCGCTGGAAGCCCACCGGCTGGTGAAGATCCCCGACGCCATGCCCTTCGATGAGGCGGCCGCCTTCATCATGACCTACGGCACCAGCTGGCACGCCCTGGACGCGCGCGCCGACCTCAAGCCCGGCCAGACCCTGCTGGTGCTGGGCGCGGCCGGCGGGGTCGGTCTGGCGGCGGTGGAGCTGGGCAAGGCCATGGGCGCCCGGGTGATCGCCGCCTGCTCCAGCCAGGAGAAGGTCGACCTCTGCCTCAAGCACGGCGCCGACGCCGGCGTGGTCTATCCGAAGGGTCCGTTCGACCGGGACGGCCAGAAGGCGCTGGCGACCCTGTTCAAGGACGCCTGCGGCCCGAACGGCGCCGACGTGATCTACGACCCGATCGGCGACGCCTATGCCGAACCGGCGCTGCGCTCGATCGCCTGGGAGGGGACCTATCTGGTGGTCGGCTTCGCGGCCGGCGAGATCCCGAAGGTGCCGCTCAACCTGGCGCTCCTCAAGGGCTGCCAGATCGTCGGCGTGTTCTGGGGCGGCTGGGTCGCCAAGAACCCGGAAAAGCACCAGAAGAACGTCGCCGACCTGCTGGAGATGTATGCGCAGGGCAAGATCAAGCCCTTCGTCTCCGAACGCTTCCCGCTGGAACGCGGCGCCGACGCCATCACCCACCTGGCCAGCCGCAAGGCGCTGGGCAAGGTGGTGATCACGGTCGACTGAGGCCGGTCCGCTGGAGCCCGCGAGCATGACACCGCCGCCAAGTCCGCTGGCCGGGCTTAAGGTGCTCGACTTCTCGCGGGTGCTGGCCGGACCGTTCGCCGGCCGGATGCTTTGCGACCTGGGCGCCGAGGTGGTCAAGGTGGAGCCGCCGGAAGGCGACGTCACCCGCCTATGGGGCAAGGTGGTCGGCGGGGTGCCCGGCTACTACCATCAGCAGAACGCCGGCAAGCAGAACATCTGCCTCGACCTGCGGGCCCCCGGCGCCCGCGAGCTGGTGCTGGACCTGGTGCGCCACGCCGACATCCTGATCGAGAACTTCCGGCCCGACGTGATGCCCCGTCTGGGGCTTGGGTACGACGTCCTCAAGGCGGCCAATCCCCGGCTGATCATGCTGTCGATCTCGGGCTTCGGCCAGGGCGGGCCGGAATCGCGCCGTCCGGCCTATGCGCCGATCATCCATGCCGAGGCGGGCCTGCTGCACCGGGGCGCGCGCCGCGCCGAGGAGGGTGGCCACCGCGAGATTCCCCTGTCGGTGGCCGACACCAACGCCTCCCTGCACGGGCTGGTGGCGACGCTGGCGGCGGTGATCCTGCGCGAGCGGACCGGCCTCGGCCAGCACATCGACATCGCCATGATCGACGCCACGCTCGTGACCGACGACCAGATCCACTACGAGCTGGAAGATTCCGAGGCGACCATGGGCCTGCCCAACGATGTCTGGGAAACCGGCGCCGGGGCGATCCTGATCTCCGCCGACTTCCGTCACCTGTGGAAGCGGCTGACCGCCGATCTTGCCGTCGCCGACCCGACGGGCGCCGACACCCCCCTGGACGAGAAGATCCGGGTGCGCCGCGAGACGGTGCGCACCATTCTGGCCGCCCTTGCCGACTGGGACGCGGTCGAAGCCGCCATGGCGAAGATGAACATCGCCTGGGGCCAGGTGCGCCCCGGCGCTCGGATGCAGGACCAGCCCACGGTGAAAGCCCGCGGCTCCATCGCCCAGGTGGACGACCGCGCCGGCGGAACCCGGCCGATCCCGCAGTCGCCCTACCGCTACTCCGACGCAACCAGCGAGGTCAGGGGCCCCGCTCCGCATCGCGGCGAGCACAATGAGGCGGTGCTGGCCGATTGGCTGGGCCGGGGCTCGGACGACATTGCGGCGCTGTACGGGTCCGGCGTTCTGCTGCGCGACAGCGGAACCGCGCCGGCCTAGTTCCGGCCCGCCGGCTGCGTCAGTCCGCTTCCGGCACGCCCCGCAGGCCGTCGATGGCCCGCAGGCACAGGATCATCCTTTGCCGGATCGCGCCCTAGCTCTCTGCGGTCGGTGTTGCGCGGTGGACGAGTTCGCCGCCCAGCCAGAGTTCGACAATGGAACGGGGGTCAGGCTTCACCCGGGCCAGGGCCTCATCGTGCGTCGACGCCTCGATGGACTCGCGCCGGAGCATCTTGCCCGCCGGAGTCAGGAAATACAGTTGATACAGGGCCATACAAGCTCTCAGTTCGCCCAACAGCGTTACGCAACATGATTCCCGACCCAGGTCCACACCCTTGGCGTAACGTAACGCTGGCGACGCCGACAGACCGGTGTGCAAGGCGCTTCTGCCCGCCTGCCACAAGGCCGTCGTCCGGTTTCGCACCTAGGTAGAGGTACCGATGACCCGCGCCGCGGGTTCCCTGAAACTTGACGCGAAATGCCCCGGTCCCGTGGGTCGGCCGGAATGCGGCCCGAGGGACCGCCAGACGTCGAGGTTCGCCGAGTTGACCGTGACCAACGACCCGTTCCTGGCCTTCAGCCCGGACTGCTCGCGGCTGGCGACCTGCCCGCGGGACGACCTGTTCGAGTCGGCCTTCCGCCACGCGGCGATCGGCATGGCCATCGTTGCGCCCGGGGGCCGCT
Source organism: Pseudomonadota bacterium (assembly GCA_963205005.1). Taxonomy (GTDB): domain Bacteria; phylum Pseudomonadota; class Alphaproteobacteria; order Caulobacterales; family Caulobacteraceae; genus Phenylobacterium. The sequence goes on along the minus strand of CAUJHW010000146.1, from coordinate 39,448 downwards.
TCGAGCGGGTCAATCTCGCCTTCGCCCAGATCACTGGCCGAACGGAAGCCGAGCTTCTGGGCCTGTCCTTCCAGGACATCACCCATCCGGATGACCTGTCGGAGGGTCTGGAAAACGTCCGTCGTCTGGCGGCCGGCGACGTCGAGTCCTTCGAGGAAGACAAACGCTACATCCGACCGGATGGCTCCCATGTCTGGGTGGCGCTGAGCGTGTCCCTGCTCCGCGGCCCTGACGGGACGCCGCTGCACAGTATCGCCCAGATCCAGGACCTCAGTTCGCGGGTCGAAGCCCAGGCAGCTGAACGGGCCAGCGAGGAACGCTATCGGCTGATCGCCGAACACACCTCCGATATCATCGTCGTGGCCGACTTGGACGGCGTGGTCCGCTACATCAGCCCCTCGGTGCAGGGCGCGGGCTGGGACCCGTCCAGGATCGTCGGTCAGGCGTTCTCACACGCCATGCACAAGGACGACGCGCAGAAGGCCCTGCGCAACTTTGAATCCCTGCTCCGCGGAAGACCCAGCCAGACGATCCGCTGGCGGACCCGGCACGGCGCGACAGGTCAGGTGCTGTGGATGGAGTCGCGGGCCAGCCTGATGCGGGATCCCCGGACGGCCGAGCCGGTCGGGTTCATGGACATCGTCCGCGACGTGACCCTGGAGGTCGCCCAGACCGCGGCGCTCCGGGCAGCCCACGCCGCGGCCGAGGCGGCGGCCGAGGCCAAGACGCAGTTCCTCGCCAACATGAGCCACGAGATCCGCACGCCCCTGACCGCGGTCCTGGGCTTCTCCCGGCTGCTGGAACAGTTGCCGGACCTTTCGCCGGTCGCGACCCAATACGCCAGCCGCATCACCGGCGCAGGCCGTGGCCTGCTGGCGCTGGTCAATGACATCCTCGACTTCTCGCGGATCGAAGCGGGGAAGTACGAACTCCGCCCCGCCGCGACGGCCATTCGCGCCGCCTGCGAGGAGACCCTCTCGCTGTTCACCGAGCAGGCGGAAGAAAAGGGGCTGACCCTGGCGTTCGAGCCGCAGGGTGATATCCCCGAGCGGGTGCTGGTCGACGGCGACCGCGTGCGCCAGATGCTGGTCAACCTGATCGGCAACGCCCTGAAATTCACCGAGACCGGCTCGGTGCGTCTGTCCGCGCGTTGGTCCGCGCTGGACGGGCTTACCCTTGACGTCAGCGACACCGGGCCGGGTCTCGACCTCGCGGCGCAGGCGACCGTCTTCGAGCGGTTCCAGCAGGCCGACAGCTCCATGACCCGGCGCCATGGCGGCAGCGGCCTCGGCCTGGCGATCACCCGGGGCATCGCCGAGGCGATGGGCGGCGACGTCACCCTGTCCAGCACACCCGGCCAGGGCGCGACCTTCCGCATCGCCCTGCCCGCCCCGGTGTGCGATGCGCCACGACCCATGCGGGCGGGCGAATCGACCCTGTCCATCGATGGCGCACGCATCCTGGTGGTGGACGACAACGCCACGAACCGGGAACTCGCCACGCGCCTGCTGGCCGCCCTCGGCGCGGAGGTGACCCAGGCCAGCGACGGCCGCGAGGCCCTGGCTGAACTGAGCGTTCAGCCGATCGACGTGGTGCTCATGGACCTGCGGATGCCCGGCATGGACGGCCACGCAGCCCTTTCGGCCCTGCGCGCAGGCGGCGGACCCAACGCCCGCATCCCGGTTCTGGCGTTCACCGCCGAAGCCGACGTCGGAGCGAACGCCGACATCACCCTGTTCGACGGCCTGGTCAGAAAGCCGATCGAGCCAGCCGCCATGCTCACATCCATCTCCACCGTCCTTCAGGTCCAGCCGGAGCCCAAGTCCCATGCCCACGCCTTCGGCTAGCCAGGCCACACCCCGACGGATTCTCGTGGTCGACGACGACCCCGCGATCCGCGAACTGATCGTCCGCTGGCTGGAGCCGAGCGGCGCCGACATCGAAGAGGCCCGCGACGGCGTCGAGGCGCTGGACCGGCTGGCGACGTTCCAGCCGGAGGCGATGGTGCTGGACCTGAACATGCCGGGGCGTGACGGGTTCGAGGTCCTGCAGCACATGCAAGAGAACGACGCCCACGAGCGGACGCCAACCATGGTGCTGACCGCGCGCCACACCACCCGCGACGTGGTCCGCAGCTTCCGGCTCGGCGCCCGGGATTACCTGCGCAAGCCGTTCCGGGAGGAACAGCTGCTGATCCGGGTCTCGCGACTGTTGAGGATATCCGCCGGTGGCGCGCCGGAAGGACCCTGGCCGAGCTGAGGCGGGCCAGATAATCCACCGCCAGGTCGATTCCTGAACCGCAGATTGGTTCTCTGACGTGCACTCATGGTCCAGATTGGATATTGGGGACCATTCGGCGGGTTGCCGCGGATCGGGGGGAGCGATGCGGGAGATCATTGAGCTGCGGGGTGCGTCGGGCGCGACCTATCGCTTCCGCCTCTGGCCCCAGGGCGGGTCTCACCCGACAGCCGGGGGCCACTATGCCTTCGTGCGCGAGAAGCCGGCCGGGTTCGATGTGGTGTCCGTGGCCTCGGTAGAGGATCTGTCGGTCACCCGAACGCAGCACGAGGCCGCCGCCGTCGAGCAGGGCGCAACGCACCTGTTCACCCGACTCAATGTCTCCTGGGCGTCGCGCGAGACCGAGGTGCAGGACATGAAGGCCCACTACCAGCCCGAGCTGGCCGGGGGACGGGACCGCTAGGATTCCGCCACGCGCTTCGTGACGGTGGACTGACCCGCAGCCGGCTTTTACTGATCGGCGATAACCGGGACAGGGAGTAGCGGTATGGCGGGACGTCTGGACGGCAGGATTGCGGTGATCACCGGCGGCGTGTCCGGGATCGGGCTGGGAACCGTGGAGCTGTTCCTGGCCGAAGGCGCCCAGGTGGTCGCCGCCGACATCCAGGACGAGAAGGGGGCCATGCTCGAGCAGCGGTTCCCCGGCCGCGTCCGCTACGCCCACTGCGACGTCACCCGCGAGGAAGACATCAAGGCGGCCGTGAACCTGGCCGCCTCGGAATTCGGCGGTCTGGACATCCTGTTCAACAACGCCGGGATCTCCGACGGCATGCGCGCCATCGAGGAGATCGAGGCCGAGACCTGGACGTGGATCTACGACGTGCTGGTTCGCGGCCCGGCGCTGGGCATGAAGCACGCGGTTCCGCTGATGCTGGCGCGCGGCGGCGGCTCGATCGTCAACACCGCCTCGATCGCCGGCCTGCAGGCGGGCTGGGGCCCGATCGCCTATTCCTCGGCCAAGGCCGCGGTGATCCACATGAGCAAGGTGGCCGCAGCCCAGCTGTCGCCGCGCAACATCCGGGTCAACGCCATCTGCCCTGGCCTGATCGCCACCTCGATCTTCGGCGCTTCGCTGGGGTTGCCACGCGCCGTCGCCGACCAGATGGCCGCCCGCGTGGCCCAGGGCGCGGCGAAGGTCCAGCCGGTGCCCAAGGCCGGCCTTCCTGACGACATCGCCCAGGCGGCGCTGTACCTGGCCTCGGACGCCTCGGCCTTCGTGACCGGCACGCACATCGTGGTGGACGGCGGGATCACGGTGGGTTCGCGCCACGCCTGGGACCAGAGCGGGGTTTCACCGTTTGCCGAGCTGTTCGGGGACGCCTTCGGGGCGCCGGCAGACGCGTCATGAGGCCCGGGCGTTGAGCGGGGCGGCCGTCCGGCCCGGTCTCTCCGGCAACCTGCGCGGCGCGCTGTGGATGCTGGCCTCGGCCGTGACCTTCTCGGCCATGACCACGCTGATCAAGTTCCTCGGCGACGACTATCCGGCCGCCCTGCAGACCTTCTACCGGCAGGCGGCGGGGCTGATGATCCTGCTGCCCGTCATCATACGTCACCGCGGCGCCGCCTTCGCCACCAGCCGGCCCTCGATCCTGATCTTCCGGTCGCTGGCCGGGACGGTGGGGATGATCCTGTCGTTCTACGCCTTCCAGAAGATGCCGCTGGCGGACGCCAACGCGCTGTCGTTCACCCGCACCCTCTGGCTCGTGCCGCTGGCGGCCTTCGTGGTGAAGGAAAAGATCGGCCCCATGCGGATCGGCGCGGCGATCCTGGGCTTCATCGGCGTGCTGGTGATGATCCGGCCGGGCGCCGGCGGAGAGTTCGCCGTGGGGCTGCCGGCCATGGCCATGCTGGGCTCGGCCCTCCTTTTCGCCTTCACGGTGACCGGCATGAAGGTGCTGACCCGCGACCATTCGACGACGGTGATCCTGGTGTGGTCGGCGGTGCTGGGTCTGGCGCTGGCGATCCCCGGCGCGATCCTGACCTGGCGCGTGCCCGAACCGCGGGACTTCGTGCTGCTGTGCCTGATGGGCGTGATCGCGACGGTGAACCAAGCCTGCTACATCAAGGGCATGTCGCTGGGCGACGCCGGCGCCATGGCGCCGATCGACTACACCCGCCTGGTGTTCACCGCCGCCGCGGGGTTCTTCCTGTTCCACGAGGTTCCCGGCCTGTGGACCTGGGTCGGGGCCGGCATCGTGGTGACGGCGACCCTGGCGATCACCCTGCGCGAACAGCAGCTGGCCCGCTCGGCGCGGCTGAGCGCCGTGGCCGAGGTGGACGGCTAGGCTCCAAATTCAGCACCGCTCATCCCGGCATTCGCCAGGGCGAGCGGAAGGCGTTGAAATCATGCGCCATGATTGAATGCGGACCCTAGTCCCCGCCCCGCAGCTTCTCGATGTCCTTCTGCGCGGCGGCCTTGTGCTTCGGCTTCAGGTTCCGGCCCAGGATCGCCATGAGGGCGGCGAAGACGGCAGCGTCGTCGGTGTAGCCGAGGCCGGCGATGAAGTCGGGGATCGCGTCCACCGGCATGACGAAGTAGGCCAGCGCCGCCAGCATCATCCCCTTGGCGGCCAGCGGAGTCTCTTCGTCCCGGGCGCAGTACCAGACCGAGAGCACGTCGCGGGCGAACGGGATCTTCGCGGCCACGCGCCGCATCTTCGGCCAGAATCCGGCGTTGACCCGCTGCTCGTTGACCGCGATCACCGACGGAACCAGCGCACGATCGCGCGAAATCACCGTCTCGGGATCGAAGGTGACGTCGGGTGACGCTTTTTTGCGGGCGCTCATCGGGCTAAGCCTTCGCCGAAAATTTCCTGCACAGCATATGGGAGCCTAGCGTCCATGGAACTCAATTCATCCGTTGCGGCCGTTGTCACGGGCGGCGCCTCCGGTCTCGGCGAAGCCACCGTCCGGGCCCTGGCGGCCCAGGGCGTGAAGGTCGCCATCTTCGACATGAACGAAACCAAGGGTGAAGCCGTTGCCAAGGATGTGGGCGGCGTCTTCTGCAAGTGCAACGTCACCTCGGACGACGAAGTCGACGCCGCCTTCGCCAAGGCCCGCGCGGCCCACGGCCAGGAGCGCATCCTGGTCAACTGCGCCGGCACCGGCAACGCCATCAAGACCGCCGGCCGCGACAAGCAGACCGGCGAGACCAAGCACTTCCCGCTCGACGCCTTCAACTGGATCATCCAGATCAATCTGGTCGGCACCTTCCGCTGCATCGCCAAGTCGGCGAAGGGCATGCTGGACCTGGAGCCCATCAACGGCGAGCGCGGTGCGATCGTGAACACCGCCTCGGTGGCGGCCGAGGACGGCCAGATGGGCCAGGCGGCCTATTCGGCGTCCAAGGGCGGCGTCGTCGGCATGACCCTGCCGATCGCCCGCGACCTGGCCGGCGACGGCATCCGCGTGAACACCATCCTGCCGGGCATCTTCGAGACCCCGCTGATGGCCGGCGCGCCCCCGGCGGTGAAGGAAGCCCTCTCCGCCTCGGTGCCGTTCCCCAAGCGCCTCGGCCAGGCGCCGGAATACGCCCAGCTGGCGCTGACCATGATCACCAACGGCTACTTCAACGGTGAAGACGTCCGTCTGGACGGCGCGATCCGGATGGCGCCGCGCTAGGCGACGAGCCTTCGAAGACTTCGAGAGGGCCCCCGGCGGATCGCCGGAGGCCCTTTTCGTTGGAGCCTAGTGCCGGAACACCCGCACGCCGGTGAACACCATGGCCAGGCCGCGCTCGTCGGCGGCGTCGATCACCGCCTGGTCGCCGATGGAGCCGCCGGGCTGGATCACCGCGGTGCAGCCGGCGTCGGCGGCCTGGATCAGGCCGTCAGGGAACGGGAAGAAGGCCTCGGACGCGCAGGCCGAGCCCTTCAGGTCGAGGCCGAAGTCGGCGGCGCGCAGGGCGGCGATGCGCGCTGAGTCCTTGCGGTTCATCTGGCCGGCGCCAACCCCCAGGGTCTGGCCCTCGCGGGCATAGACGATCGCGTTCGACTTCACGTGCTTGGCGATTGTGAAGGCGAACAGCATGTCGCGAATCTCGGTCTCGGTGGGCGCGCGCTTCGTCACCACCTTCAGGTCGGCCGCAGCCAGGCGGGCGGTGTCGCGGCTCTGGACCAGGAAGCCGCCGGACACCGACTTGAAGGTGCGGTCGACGCGCTGCGGATCGGGGAGGCCGCCGGTGACCAGCAGTCGGACGTTCTTCTTCTTGCGGAACAGGGCGACCGCGTCCTCGTCGGCGTCGGGGGCGATCACGACCTCGGTGAAGATCTCCAGCGCGCGGGCGGCGGTGGCGGCATCCAGGCGGCTGTTGAGGGCCACGATGCCCCCGAAGGCGCTGGTCGGGTCGCAGGCCAGGGCGCGCTCGTAGGCTTCGGCCAGGGTGGCGCCCGTGGCGACGCCGCATGGGTTGGCGTGCTTGATGATGGCGCAGGCCGGACCCGCCGCCGGGTCGAACTCGGCGATCAGTTCAAACGCCGCGTCGGTGTCGTTGATGTTGTTGTAGCTGAGCTCCTTGCCCTGCAGCTGGGTGGCGGTCGCCACGCCGCGCGGCGGGTTCGGAAAGCGGTAGAAGGCCGCCTGCTGATGAGGGTTCTCGCCGTAGCGCATGGTCTGGGCCAACTCGCCGCCGATGGCGAAGCGACGGGGTGCGAACTCGTCCAGTTCGGCGGCGAACCAGGCGGAGATGGAAGCGTCATAGGTCGCCGTGCGGCCATAGGCCCGGGCGGCCAGCCGCCTGCGGAGCGCAAGAGTGGTGGCGCCGCCGTCGGCCAGTTCGGCCAGCACCTCGGCCATGTCGGCCGGCTCGGTGCAGACCGCCACGTAGCCGTGGTTCTTGGCCGCCGAGCGGATCATCGCCGGGCCGCCGATGTCGATGTTCTCGACGCAGGTCTCGTAGTCGCCGCCCGCCGCGACGGTCTGCTCGAAGGGGTAGAGATTCACATAGACGAGGTCGATGGCGCCGATCCCGTGGGCCTCCATGGCCGCCCTGTGCTCGGGCGCGTCGCGCACGCCCAGCAGGCCGCCGTGGACGATGGGGTGCAGGGTCTTCACCCGGCCGTCCATCATCTCGGGGAAATGGGTGAGGTCGGAGATGTCCTTCACCGGCAGGCCGGCGTCGGCGATCGCCTTGCGGGTGCCGCCGGTGGAGACCAGCTCGACGCCCAGCGCGGCCAGCTGGCGGGCGGCCTCGACCAGGCCGGTCTTGTCGGAGACCGAGATCAGGGCGCGGCGGACGGCGACCTTGTCGGGGGCGGGGGGGAAATCGGGGGCTGCGGGCACGGCGGACTCCTGCTTCGAGGTTGAAGACAAGCCCAGGCGCGCGGCGGATATGGTCCTCGCGCTCCCCGGTGGTCGCCCACCTCAAGTCGCCAGTTACGCGGGATGGCGCGGGATTAGGCCTCTGCCCGCGCCGCGTCAACGCGGGCGCCGGTCTCAGGCGATCAAATCGCCCGGCGGCGGAGCCGAAGGGGTCGGGACGGAGGCCGGCCGCGCCGGGGTGAGACGCCAGCGCACGCGGGCCCCGGAATCGGCCCGCCGCTGGCCGCGCAGGACCAGCTGCTGGCCCGGCCGGTCTGGACGGGGCGCGGGCTCGATCTCGATGTCGAGGGCGTCGTTGCGAAGCGTCCAGCCTCCGGCCTCGCCCTCGAGACGAAGAAGCACGCTGCGCCGGTCCTGCGACACCAGGGCCGAGACCCCGGGATGCAGCTGGAACCGCAGGGTGAAGGGCACGAAGTGGCGGCCGTCGGGACCCTGGGCCCTGGCGGTCGGGGTCAGCCGGTCCTCGCCGCGCAGGTCGCCAGCCTCCAGGTCCAGATAGAGCCTGCGCTGGTGCATCACGCCGTAGCGGCCGTGCCAGCCATGATGGGCCGTATCCAGCCAGACGGCGCCGGGCGCCTCGTGCCGCGTCACCTCGACGTCCGCGCCGGCGTCGATCAGCCGCGGGCCCAGCACGCGGGCGGCGAAGCCCTCCAACCACCGCCCGACGCTGGCCTCGCCGATCTGGATGGTGGAGGCGGCAGCCAGGCTCCGCCCGGCGGCGGGGTCGATAAGCCGGCGACCACCGACCAGCACCTGCATCGACAGGGGAGCGTCGGCCGCACCCGCGCTCCAGGCGCCCGCGGGCGGCGGGGCCACGTCGGCGATCACCTGCAGCCGCAGCGATTCCATCCGCTGATAACCGCCCAGCCCGCTGCCTGTGGGCCGGTCGCCAGTCTCGTCCTGGGCCCGCACCGCGCCCACATACCGCGCGGTCCTCGGCAGGCCGCCATGACCCGTCGCCAGCGCCCCGTCCGCCAGGGTGTAGAACCGCACAGCCGCCGCCAACCGGTCGATGGCGCGCTGCACCGCATCCGGCGCGGCAAGGCCCCTCTGGACCATGGCCTCGTCGAGGGTCTCCAGGTCGAACAGCAGCTCCAGGGCCGCCGAGCCCTGCCGGCTGGCGTGGCCGCCATCGGCGCCGAGGGTCGCCGGCAGGGCGCGGGAGAGCCGGGAGAGGGCGCGATCCAGCAGGCGTTCGCCCGCCCGTCCGTTCAGGGCGACACCGGCCACCGCCGCAGCGACGGCCCGCGTCGCCGCCCCGGAGGGGTCTCCCGGGCCCAGCAGGTCGCGCGCCTGGCGGGCCAGGTCGGCGGCGATCCTGGCGGTCTCGGCGTCGGACGCCCGCGCGGTCAGGGTCGGTCCGGCGCAGGCCAGGTGGAAGACGCGGCGCGCGAGAATCGGGCGGTCCCAGGAGAACGCGTTCCAGCGACCGAACAGGCGTCGCCACTCCAGCACCAGCCGAAGGGCCTCGGTGGCGCCCTCCGGACCCGCGGCGATCAGGTCGGGCAGCCAGTCGAAGCGGTGCAGAGCCTCGGCGAACGCCCGCGTCGGGCTCGGCCGGTCCCAGGGATCGCCCCCCGCCCCCACCGCCATGGTCGCGCCGGCGAGCGTCCAGGCGCCGGCCAGAATGCGGCGCCCGGCGTCGGCATCGGCCGGTCGGAAATCGCGGGGCTGAAGGGCGAAGCCGTCCGGCGCCGGGCGGGCGTTCAGCCAGCGGTGCGCGCCGGTGGCCCGCCATTCCTCGGAAACCGAGCGACCCGTCGCCACCGCAAGCGCCAGCGCCAGATGCCGGCCCGGGATCAGGCGGAACGCGGCGGGCGTGGCCATCCCGCGGCTAGCCTCGCAGGGCGGCGATGTTGGCGGCGTAGCGCTCGGGCCCGCCGCGGAAGACCGCCGTGCCGGCCACCAGGGCGGTGGCGCCGGCGGCGATGCACAGCTTCGCGGTCTCCGGCGTGACGCCCCCGTCCACTTCCAGCGGGATGTCGCGGCCCTCGGCGTCGATCATCTTCCGCAGCGCCTCGATCTTGCGCAGCTGGGAATGCATGAAGGTCTGGCCGCCGAAACCCGGATTGATCGACATCACCAGGATCAGGTTGACCTCGTCCATCATCCACTGGATCACGGAGGGGTCGGTCGACGGGTTGAACACCACACCGGCCTTCGCGCCCAGCTTGCGGATCTGTTTCAGCGTGCGGTTCAGGTGCGGACCCGCCTCGGGGTGGACGCTGATGTAGTCGGCGCCCGCCTCCCGGAAGGCTTCCAGATAGGGGTCGGCCGGCGAGATCATCAGGTGGACGTCGAAGGGGATCTTCGCGTGCGGCCGCAGGGCCTTCACGATGTCCGGTCCGAGCGTGATGTTGGGTACGAAGTGGCCGTCCATCACGTCCACATGCACCCAGTCCGCCCCGGCGGCCTCGATGGCGGCCACCTCCTCGCCCAGGCGGGCGAAGTCCGAGGCGAGGATGGACGGGGCGATGATCGTGCGGGTCGCGGCCATGGCTTCGCTTAACCTGATGCGGGGTCCGGCGCCAATCCGGCCGCGCCGCGGCGCGGGGCTACTTCGCCCGGCGCAGCCTGGCCACGTAGAAGCCGTCCGTGCCGCCGGGGCGGTGGTGGGGCAGGATGCGGAGCGTGCCGTCAGGGCGCAGGCTGGCCTCGGGCGCGCCACCCTCGCCGGGGCCGATCGGATCCAGCGCGAAGTCGGGCGTGCGCGACAAGAAGGTGGCGACCTGGCCCTCGCCTTCCTCCATCTCCAGCGAGCAGACGCAGTAGACCAGCAGGCCGCCCGGCTTCACGCGCTTTGCGGCGCTGGCCAGCAGACGGGTCTGGACGCTGGCGAGGCGGGGGATGTCCTGGGGGCTCGCAACCCACAGGACGTCAGGATGGCGGCGGAGCGTGCCGGTGGCCGAGCAGGGCGCGTCCAGCAGCACCGCGTCGAAGGTGCGTGAGTGCGGCCATTCGGCGGCGTCGGCGATCACCACCTCGGCCTCAAGGCCTGCGCGGGTCAGGTTCTCGGTCACCCGCTTGATGCGGCCGGCGGACTTGTCCAGCGCCGTGACCCTGGCGCCCGCGGCCGCGAGCTGCAGGGTCTTGCCGCCCGGCGCGGCGCAGAGGTCGAGCGCGGTCTGGCCCGGCTCGATCCGCATCAGCCGGGCGGGGATGGCGGCGGAGGCGTCCTGCACCCACCAACGGCCCTCGGCGAAGCCGGGCCAGCCGGCCACCTCGCCCTTCAGGCCCACGCGCAGGCTGCCGCCGGACAGCACTTCGGCCTCCAGCGGGCCGGCCAGTTCGGCGGCGTCTGTGGGGACCTTCACGGTCAGGTCGGTGGCGGGCTCCTCGCCGATCAGGGCGGCGATCGCCCCGGCGGCGTCCGGCCCATAGGCGGCGCGCCAGCGGGCCTGCAGCCAGGTGGGGGCCATAAGCGAGGGGTCGTTGAGCTCGGGCGGCTCGCGGGTGATCCCGCGCAGCACGGCGTTGACCAGGCCCTTGAACACATGACCGCCGCTCTGGGCCGCCGCCAGGTCGACCGTGGCGCCGACGGCGGCGTGGGCCGGGGTCTTCAGCACCAGCAGCTGGGCGACGCCCAGGCGCAGCACGTTCACGATCGCCTCGGGCGGCGCCTTCTTCAGGCGCGCCTGCAGGGCGGTGTCGATGGGGCCAAGCCAGCGCAGGGTCGCCATCACCAGCGCGCGGGCGAACGCCCGGTCGCGGGGCGGGAGCGCGGTCATGCCGGGCAGGTTCAGACCCTCTTCCAGGCCCGCGCGACGCGAGAGCGCGGTGGTGAGGAGCTGAAGGGCGGCCGCCCGGGCGGGGAGGCCGCGAACGTCGTCTGTGGGTTCGATGTCAGTCACGGCGCGCGGCGTGCCCGCTTGGAGGCCCGCGCGCAAGGGATTAGATCAGGCCCATGGACGACACACCCCCCGACGAAGTCCCCGAAAAGGTCCTCACCCCCGCCGCGCGCCGCGCGCTCGAAGAAGCGCAGGCCCGCCGCGCCGCCGCCGAAGCCGCCGCCCTCGCGCCCGAGGAAGGCGGTCCGAAAGGCCCCGAACCCACCCGCTTCGGCGACTGGGAGCGCAAGGGCATCGCGGTGGATTTCTAGGCGAGGACGTCAGCCCCCCGCCATCTCCGCCGCCACGCGCCGCGCCGCGGCCTGCGGATCGTTGGCCGCGGTGATCGGGCGGCCACAGACGATGTGCGAGGCGCCGGCCTTCAGGGCGTCCAGCGGCGTGGCGGCGCGGGCCTGGTCGTTCTTCGCCGACCAGTCGGGCCGTACGCCCGGCGTCACCACCAGGAAGTCCTTGCCGCCGAGGGTCCGGGCGAGTTCGGCCTCGTGAGGGCTGGCGATCACGCCGTCGCAACCGGCGGCGATGGCCTGGTGGATGCGGCGCTCGACCAGCGACCGCGCGGTCTCGTGGTAGCCCACCTCCTTGAGATCGGCGTCTGACAGGCTGGTCAGCACCGTCACCGCCAGGATCTTCAGGCCCGACGCGCCGCGCCCGCGAACCGCGGAGGCCATCACCTGCGGCTCGCCGTGCACGGTGAGGAAATCGCAACCCGACCCGGCCAGCACCGCGGCCGAGCGCTGCACGGTGGTGCCGATGTCGTGCAGCTTCCAGTCCAGGAACACCTGCTTGCCCGCGGCCTTCAGCTCCCGTGCCAGGGTCATGCCCTCGCCGCCGGCGAACAGTTCGAGACCGACCTTGTAGAAGGAGATGCTGTCGTCCAGCGCCTCCACCATCGCCCGGGCCTCATCAACGGTCGGCAGGTCCAGCGGCACGATCAGGCGGGGGTCGGCGGCGGCCATGCATGGCTCCGTGAAAAGCGGGGTGTGGTCCGCAGGGTTCGAATTGGGCTAAGAGCGTGGAATGAGCCAGGCCGAGTTCGCGGTCAACTTCTTCGTCGCCCTGTTCGCCCTGATCGATCCGATCGGGAACGTGCCGCTGTTCGCCGCCGCGACAGCGGGCGCCAAGTGGCGCGACCGGGCGTGGATCGCGCTCTACATCTCACTGTTCGTTCTGGCCTTCCTGACCTTCTTCTACTTCTCGGGCCTTGGGCTGCTGGAGTTCTTCGGCATCTCGCTGCCGGCGTTCCGGATCGCCGGCGGGGTGATCCTGTTCCTGCTGGGGCTCGAGATGGCCCGCGACGACTTCACCGCCAACTTCTCCGAAGCGGCCGACACGGCGACGGGGTCGGGCCGGGCCTTCGTGCGCAAGCGGTTCGAGCGGATGATCGTGCCGTTCGCCATGCCGCTGCTGATCGGGCCCGGGGCGATCTCCACGGTCATCATCTATGCCAGCCAGGCCCGCGCCTTCGGCATGAAGGGCGCCTTCATCGGCGTCGGCATCATCGGAGCGGTGGCGCTGGCGACCCTGGCGGCCTTCCTGGCCACGCCGGTGATCACGAAGCTGCTTGGCCGCATCGGCCTGACCATCGTGGTGAGGGTGCTGGGCCTGATCCTCTGTGCGCTTGCGGTGCAGTTCATCCTGGCCGGCTTCGCGGAATCCACCACCGGGGTGATCCGGCCCGGCGTGGCGCACCCCTACTAGATCTTGCGGAAGCGTGGCCCCTGCGAGGCCATCAGCGCCAGCAGCCAGTCATCCGGAACAGCCTTTGAAAGGGCCGCGATCGCCTTGTTGGGCGCGCCCGGCACACTGACCGCGCGGTTGGCTTCCACGGCTTCGAAGCCGGCGGCGGCCACCTCGTCGGCGCCCATCCACAGCCAGGGCGGCGTGCTGGCGCTGATCTGCGCGCGGGTGCCGTTGACGTCGTGGAACTCCGACCAGGTGAACCCCGGGCACAGGGCCGTGACGTGCACGCCGTCAGCGGCCAGTTCTACGTGCAGGCTCTGGGAGAACCTGACCATGTAGGCCTTGGTGGCGGCGTACAGGGTGTGTCCGCCGGCGCCCGGCAACAGCCCGGCCAGGGACGCCACATTGACGATCCGCCCGAACCGCCGCTCGCGCATGCCGCCCAGCACGCGGTGGGCCAGCTCCGAAGGCGCGGTCAGCATCACCTGGATGAAGGCCGCCTGTTCCGACCACAGGGTGTCGGCGTAGCCGCCCGGCAGGCCGTAGCCGGCATTGTTGACCAGGGCGTCGACCGAGCGGCCGTGGGCGGTGAGATGGTCGAGAATCTGTCCGGGCGCCTCCGGGTCGGCCAGGTCGGCGGCGACGGTCAGGGTTTCGACCCCGTAGCGGTGGCGGATCTCCTCGGCCAGGACATCGAGGCGGTCGAGGCGGCGCGCCGTGAGCGCCAGATCATAGCCGTGGCTGGCCAGGATGCGGGCGAACGCCGCCCCGATCCCCGCCGAGGCCCCCGTCACCAGCGCCAGTTTTCGATCCATGCCGACCCCCGAGGTTAACGTCCGTGAAAGCAGGCCGGGCGCTCATCCTGTCAAGCGTGCGGCGATGTCGCCACCCACCCTTCGGACGCCTGCGATTGTAAGGCGTCCGGATTGGGTGTATTCGCGCCCGCCGCAACGGCATAGGGCCGCCTGGAGGGGTTCTCCCGAACCCTTCGGAGATACTAGATGGCTGATACGGCCGTCGACGCTTCCAAGGCGTCCGAAGATCCGCCGCACTCCCCCCACAAGGAGAAGTTCTGGGCGCTCGCGCTCGGCTCCATCGGGGTGGTGTTCGGCGACATCGGGACCAGCCCGCTCTACGCCATGCGCGAGGCCCTGGCCCACAGCAAGGGCGGCGGCGGCGGCGAACTGGCCGTGCTCGGCGTCGTCTCGCTGATCACCTGGGCGCTGATCCTCGTGGTCACCGTGAAATACGTCGTCTTCCTGATGCGGGCGGACAACAAGGGCGAAGGCGGCACCCTGGCGCTGATGGCGCTGGCGCAGCGGGTCAGTCCCGGCGGCCGCTCCACCATGATCTTCGTGCTCGGCATGCTGGGCGCGGCGCTGTTCTACGGCGACGGGATCATCACCCCCGCCGTCTCGGTGCTGGGCGCGGTCGAGGGCCTGCGCGATGCGCCGGGCGCGCCCAAGGGCGTGGCCGACCTGGTGCTGCCGATCTCGGCGGGCATCCTCATCGGCCTTTTCCTGATCCAGTCGCGCGGCACCGCCAGCGTGGCCCGGTTCTTCGGCCCGATCACCGCCGTCTGGTTTCTCGTGCTGGCCGGTCTCGGCCTCTACCACCTGGCCGACGACCTGTCGGTGTTCCGGGCGCTGTCGCCCTGGTACGGGGTGGTTTTCCTGTTCGACAACGGCTTCCTGGGCTTCGTGATCCTGGGCAGCGTGTTCCTGGCCGTCACCGGCGCCGAGGCGCTCTACGCCGACATGGGCCACTTCGGAAAGAAGCCCATCCAGGCCGCCTGGCTGTTCATGGTGCTGCCCTGCTTGCTGCTGAACTACCTGGGCCAGGGCGCGCTGGTGCTCAGCCATCCCGAGTCCCGCGCCAACCCGTTCTTCGACATGATCCCTCAGGCGATCTACTGGCCGGTGCTGCTGCTGGCGACGACCGCGGCGGTCATCGCCAGCCAGGCGGTGATCACCGGGGCCTTCTCGATGACCCAGCAGGCGGTGCAGCTGGGCCTGTTCCCGCGGATCGACATCCGCCGGACATCGGAAACCCAGGCCGGCCAGATCTTCGTGCCCTATGTGAACAACATGCTGCTGATCGGCGTGCTGGTGCTGTTGTTCACCTTCCGCACCTCGTCGAACCTGGCCTCGGCCTATGGCATCGCGGTCACCGGCTCGATGTTCGTCGACACCCTGCTGTTCTTCTACATCGTCCGCTACATGTGGAAGAAGCCGATGTGGGTGGCGGCCGTGGCCTCCACGGCGTTCGGCATCCTGGACGTGGTGTTCATCACCTCCAACCTGCTGAAGTTCTTCAACGGCGCCTGGCTTCCGCTGGTGCTGGGCGCGCTGCTGGTGATCGTCATGTGGACCTGGACCCGCGGCACGCGGATCCTCACCGAGAAGACCCGGCGCGACAGCGTGCCCCTGCTGGAACTGGTCGACATCCTCAAGGCCCGCGCCCCGCACCGGGCGCCCGGCACGGCGATCTTCCTGACCTCCGACCCGGACACCGCCCCGGTCGCCCTGATGCACAACCTCAAGCACAACAAGGTGCTGCACGAGAAGAACATCATCCTGACCATCGTCACGGCGGAAACGCCCCGGGTCAGCGACGACAACCGCATCCGCATCGAGCCGGTGAACGACGACTTCAAGAAGCTGGTGATCAGCTACGGCTTCATGGAGACGCCCAACGTGCCCAAGGCGCTGGGCCTGTGCCGCAAGCAGGGGCTGAAGTTCGACATCATGGCCACGTCGTTCTTCCTGGGACGACGATCCGTTGTGCCTTCGGCCCAGTCGGGCATGCCGCTGTGGCAGGACAAGATCTACATCTTCCTAATGCGCAACGCCGCCAACCCCACGGATTTCTACAAGATTCCGCCGGGTCGCGTGGTCGAGATGGGCACCCAGGTCACCGTCTGACTTGCGCCCGTCCCGCGTAGGCTCTTAAAGGCCCGCGAAGCTCCGTTTCTCCCTCCCGAAGGCACGTTCCCGCCATGGCCACCAAGCCCGTCAAGAAGGTCGTCCTCGCCTATTCCGGCGGCCTGGATTCCTCCACCATCGTCAAGTGGCTGCAGAGCGAGCTGGGCGCCGAAGTGGTCACCTTCACCGCCGACCTCGGCCAGGGCGAGGAGATCGAGCCGGCCCGCCAGAAGGCCATCACCCTGGGCGTGAAGCCGGAGAACGCCTTCGTCGAGGACGTGCGCGAGGAGTTCGTGCGCGACTACGTCTTCCCGATGTTCCGCGCCAACACGGTCTATGAGGGCCAGTACCTGCTCGGCACCTCGATCGCGCGGCCGCTGATCGCCAAGAAGCAGATCGAGATCGCCCGCAGGACCGGCGCCGACGCGGTCGCCCACGGCGCCACCGGCAAGGGCAACGACCAGGTCCGCTTCGAGCTGGCCTATTATGCGCTCGAGCCCGACATCCACGTGATCGCCCCCTGGCGCGACTGGGACTTCAAGAGCCGCGAGGCCCTGCTGGACTTCGCCGAGAAGCACCAGATCCCGATCACCAAGGACAAGCGCGGCGAGGCGCCCTTCAGCGTCGACGCCAACCTTCTGCACTCCTCGTCCGAGGGGAAGGTGCTGGAGGATCCGGCGGTCGAGGCCCCCGAGTTCGTCCACATGCGCACGATCGCGCCCGAGGACGCGCCGGACAAGCCGACCTACATCACCATGGACTTCGAAAAGGGCGACCCGGTCGCCATCGACGGCGTGGCCATGTCGCCGGCGACGATCCTGACCACCCTGAACAGGCTGGGCCACGATAACGGCGTCGGCCGGCTGGACCTGGTGGAGAACCGCTTCGTCGGCATGAAGTCGCGCGGTGTCTACGAGACCCCGGGCGGCACGATCCTGCTGGCCGCCCACCGGGGCATCGAGTCCATCACGCTGGACCGCGGGTCCATGCACCTGAAGGACGAGCTGATGCCGAAGTACGCCTCGCTCATCTACAACGGCTTCTGGTTCTCGCCCGAGCGGGAGATGCTGCAGGCCGCCATCGACCACAGCCAGCAGATGGTCACCGGACAGGTGCGGGTGAAGCTCTACAAGGGCAACGTCACCATCGTCGGCCGCACCAGCCCCTACTCGCTGTATGACCAGGAACTGGTGACCTTCGAGGAAGGCGCTGTCGCCTACGACCACCGCGACGCGGCCGGCTTCATCAAGCTCAACGCGCTGCGCCTGCGGGTGAAGGCGACCCGGGACCGGCGAAACGGCTAGCCCGGCCGCAGGCTGAAGGTTCCCAGGGCGCGCGGATAGGTCCAGTCTGCGCGCAACGGCGACGCTTGTTCGCCGCCAACTTGGGGAGCCTTCGAGCCATGCCGTCACACGCCTATGTCGCCATCGTCACCCTGCTGGCGCTGCTCACCTATTTCTGGATGGGGCTGCAGGTCGGCCGCGCACGCGGCAAGAGTGGAATCCAGGCGCCGGCGATGACCGGCGACCCGGTTCTCGAGCGCACCATCCGCGCCCACTACAACACCCTGGAATGGCTCCCGCTGTTCCTGGTCCCGATGTGGCTGTTCGCCATCTACTGGAACGACCTGATCGCCGCCGGCGTCGGCCTGGTCTGGATCCTGGGCCGCATCGTCTATCAGCTGGGTTACGTGGCCGATCCGAAGAAGCGCGAGCTGGGCTTCCTGATCCAGGCGCTGGCGGTGGCCGTACTGCTGTTCGGCTCCCTGGGCCGACTGGTCTATGTGGTGGCGGTCACCGGCGCCTGACGCGCAACCACAATTGCGGCCAAGTGTTGTGGCCCTTGAACGGGCGCCCTCGAGCTTGAGACATCAGATGCCAGCAAAATCCATCGCTCTCGCCCTGACCGCCGCCGCGGCCCTCAGCCTCGCGGCCTGCGCGACGCCGACGCCCTACCAGCCCGTCGTGCGTGGCCAGACGACTTCCGGCGGCTATTCCGATGTCCGGCTGGAGACCAACCGGTTCCGGGTGAACTTCCAGGGCAACTCCCTGACCAGCCGCGAGACGGTCGAGGGTTACCTGCTGTTCCGCGCGGCCGAACTGACGGTCCAGAGCGGCTACGACTGGTTCGCCATCATCGACCGCGACACCGACCGGAAGACCAGCACCTATGTGGAGCCGGATCCCTTCTACCGGCCCTGGTACGGCAGCTATGGCCTCTGGCGCCCGGCGTGGCGCTACTACGGTCGCGGCATGGGCTGGCGCGGCTGGGACCCGTTCTGGGGCGACCCCTTCTGGGGTGACCGGGTCGACGTCCGCACCGTCGAGAAGTTCGAGGCCTCGGCCGAGATCGTCATGCAGAAGGGCCCGAAACCCGAGGGCGACGTGCGCGCCTTCGACGCCCGCGCGGTGATCGAGAACCTCCGGTCACGGGTGCAGTACCCGCCGGCGAAGTAGCGGTTCAGGCGACAGCCTGACGGTCCGGCGCCCCGGCGCGGACCGCCTCGGCGATGGCCTGATAGAGCCGGCCGGCGTCGATCGGCTTGGCCACATGGCCGTCGAAGCCACCGGCGATGTAGTCGGCCACCTGGTGCTGCATGGCGTTGGCGGTCAGCGCCAGGATCGGCGTGCGCGGTCGGCCTTCCGCAGCCTCGGCGTCGCGGATCAGGCGCGTGGCGGCCATGCCGTCCAGCACCGGCATCTGCACATCCATCAGCACCAGGTCGTAGGCCCCGACGCGCCAGGCCTCCAGCGCCTGGGCTCCGTCCGGGACCATATCGGGCTCGATCCCCACCTGGGCGAGCAGGGTCTTGAGCACCAGCTGGTTCACCGGATTGTCCTCGGCCGCGAGGATGCGGATCGGCGCCTCTTCGTCGGCCGCGGCCAGATCGATCGCCTCGGTCGCCGAGACGAACGCGCCCGGGAAGGCCGACACGCGCGCGAGCGGCAGGGTGACGGTGAAGTGGGTTCCCGCGCCGGGCAGGCTCTCCACCTCGATCACCCCGCCCATGAGCTGCGCCAGTTCGCGGCAGATCGACAGGCCCAGGCCGCTGCCGCCGTAGCGACGGGTGGTGGAGGAATCCACCTGCTGGAAGCGGCCGAACAGGCGCGGCAGGTGATGGGCGGCGATACCGATGCCTGTATCGGCCACGACGATGGTCAGGTTGCCGTCAGCCGCGGCGATGTTCAGGCTCACATGGCCGGCCTCGGTGAACTTCACCGCGTTGGACAGCAGGTTGCAGAGAATCTGCCGCAGCCGGGTGGGATCGCCACGGTAGGCGCCGGCGGCGTCGGGGGCGATGTGCAGCCGGAAGTCCAGGCCCTTGGAGGCCGCCTCGGGCGCGAAGGTCTCCTGGGCGCCGCGGACCGTGGCCTCCAGGTCGAAGACGATCTCCTCAAGGTCCATGCGCCCGGCTTCCACCTTGGCCAGGTCCAGCACGTCGTTGAGGATCGCCAGCAGGCTCTCGCCGGACTGGCGGATGACGGTCAGGCTCTCCCGGTGGCCGTCCTTGAGGTCGCGTTCGGCGGCCAGCGCCTGGGTCATCCCCAGCACCCCGTTGAGGGGCGTGCGGATCTCGTGGCTCATGCGGGCGAGGAACTCGCTCTTGGCCTGGCTTGCCGCCACCAGGGCCACCTGGGTTTCCTGCAGGTCGCGGGACTTTCTCAGGCTGACCGCCATGCAGATCAACCCGTTCAGCACCACAGCGCCCATGGCGAGGCAGACGATGACCTGATCGGCCCCCTGGAAATGCGGAAAGATCAGCGGCACGGCGGCGGGCAGCAGGATCGGCGGCACCGCCGGCAGCGCGGCCCCCGGCGAATGGGCGTGCAGGGACTGGAGATAGAGCAGGTGCCCGGCGAAGAAGGCCGTGGCCGCCAGATGACAGGCCTGGCTGTCGGCGCTCCACAGGATGATCCCCGCCGCGCTCCAGGGCAGGAAGGTCAGGGCGTAGACCCCGGCGCACAGCCAGAGCCAGCGGTTCGAGGGTTTCTCCGCGCGGATCACCGCCCGGGTCGCGATGAACATGGCGACTTCGCCCAGCACCGCGGCCAGGACCCAAATGGCGGCGACCGTCCAGCCGGCCCCGAGGCCGACGAACGCTCCGACGGCCGAGCCGAGCATCACGCGGAACGGCGCATAGGCGTTGACGCCCACGGCCGCGCTGCGGAATCGCTCGTCGAACAGCTGTCCGAACACCGGCGCCCACTCCCCAGACATCCTCTTGTCCCAACGGTAACGCAGCGGACCGAACGGGCCGTTAATGCGCCGTGGGGGGTCCCGACATGCGCCCCAGGCGCCATCCGGTCGCGCAGACGTGAGCTGGAAAGGCCGCCTTCCGTCCGTTCACGGGGCCTCTGGCGCGTCCGGGCGGAGCCGGCGGACGAATAGGAATCGGGCCGCGACGAAGGGCGGCGCGGCTTGATCGCGCAGCCGTCGTCGTGTTTGGCTGAAGTTGCGCTAGTATCCGTTCATGGGGTGGAGGGACTTGGCGATGGGCAGGGCGCAGCATCCGCGCCTGGACAGGCTTCCGGGGCGTGGACGCCGCTGGGCGGTTGTCGCGGTCGCCATCGTTCTGAATGCCGGCTGGGCCTCGGGCGCCTGGGCCGCCCAGCGCGTGGCGCTGATCGTGGGCGTCTCGAAGTACGACAAGGTCCCCAGCCTGAACAATCCGGCCAAGGACGCCCGGCTGGTGCAGGCCACCCTCCAGAAGCTGGGCTTCCAGGTGAAGGTGCTGACCGACCCCTCCCGCGCCGACCTGATCGAGGGGCTGGGCGCCTTCGAGGAGGCGGCGAAGGATTCAGAGGCCGCGGTGATCTACTACGCCGGCCACGGGGCGATGATCGATGGCGTGAACTATCTGCTGCCCCGGGACGCGGTGATCACCAACAAGTCCTCGCTGACCGGCTCGGCGGTGGAGTCGGCGCGGCTGGGCCAGTCGATGATGGGCGCCAAGTCCGTCCGGCTGATCATCCTCGACGCCTGCCGCAACAACCCGACCGCCACCCGCAGCCTCGGCGGCAACACCCGCGGCCTCACCCGCGAGACAGGTCCCACCAGCGTCGCTGTGGTCACCCTGATGGCCGCCGGTCCAGGGCAAGTGGCCCAGGACGGCGCGGCCGGCGCCGCCAACAGCCCCTTCGCCCTCGCCCTGACCCAGGGCCTGACCCGGCCGGGGATCACCGTCGGCGAGCTGCCCAGCTATGTGCAGGCCGAGGTCGAGCGGATGACCGAGGGCGAGCAGACGCCTGATCTGCAGGGCATCTGGCCCAACGTGCACTGGAGCTTCGACCCCAACGGTCCCGCGAAGACCCAGGTGGCCGCCGCAGGCGCGGATCCGGTGAAGATCAAGTGGGAGAAGGACCAGGTCTTCTGGAACTCCATCAAGGACTCCGACGATCCGGCGGACTTCAAGGCCTACATGGAGGCTCAGGACCGCGGCGAGATCACCGGTTCGTTCCGCAAGCTGGCGTCCAATCGGGTCCGCGCGCTGGAGAAGCTGCCGGCGGGCTCGTTCCAGGTCGCCTCGCGGTCCGCCGCGCCCGGCCAGGACCTGGTGGTCAGCGCCCGTGACGCCTTCGCCCGCGCCGACTATCGCGCGGCCTTCCGGGACTGGTCGACGGCGGCCGGCGCCGGCAACGGGGCGGCCATGTACAACCTCGGCGTCATGTCGCTGTCCGGCAAGGGCGCCCCGAAGGACATCGCGGTCGCGGCGAAATGGTTCAAGGCCTCGGCCGACGCCGGCCATTCCGGCGGCATGGTCAACTGGGCGCTCTGCCGGCTGAACGGGTTCGGGACGGGCAAGGACGAGACGGATGGCGTGCGCTGGCTGCAGCAGGCCGCCAGCCGCGGCAGCGCCAACGCCATGGGCATGCTGGCCGAGACCTTCTATCGCGGCCGTGGCGTGCCCGCCGATTCCCGCCAGGGCGCGGGCTGGCTGCAGAAGGCCGTCGACGCCGGGGACGGGCCCTCCATCGCCCAGCTGGCCGACGCCTATGACCGGGGCGACGGGGTGGCGCGCGATCCGAAGCGCGCCTTCACGCTCTACCAGCGCGCCGCGGTCGCCGGCGACACCGAAGCCATGGTCCACCTGGGCTATGCCTACGAGGACGGCGAGGTGGTGGCGAAGGACGATATCCAGGCCGCCACCTGGTACCAGCGCGCCGCCGAGGCCGGGAACAGCGAGGGCATGTCCAGCCTGGCGGTGATGTTCGAGGCCGGCGCCGGTCTGCCGCAGGACTATGCCCGCGCCGCCGAATACTACCGGGCCGCCGCCGACCGCGGCGACGCGCGCGGCTACCTCGGGCTGGGCAGCCTGACCGCGCGCGGGGCGGGCGTCCGCGCGAACCCCGCCGAGGCCGTGCGGCTGTTCCAGCTGGCGGCGGACCGCGGCAGCGCGCTGGGCCTGCGCAACCTCGCGATCATGTACGAGACCGGGCAGGGCGTGCGCGCCGACCGGACCCGGGCTATCGACTACTACCGCAAGGCCGCGGCCGCCGGCGACGAGACGTCGCGGGGCGAACTGCAGCGGCTGGGTGCGCGCTGAAGCAAGGGGTGACGGGCATGAACGGGTTTCTGAAGGATCGCCGGCTGCGTACGGCCGTCAGCGTCGCCGCTCTGATGAGCCTGAACGTCCAGCCTGTCCTGGCCCAGGGCAAGGGCCGCGACGCCGTGCTGAACGCCTGCGCCACAGAGCGCGAGGGCCTGATCCGGCTCGATAAGGAATACGACGACCTGAAGCGATCCAAGATGAGCGCGGCCATCGGCGAGGGCTTCAAGCAGGGCGCCACCGTCCTGGCCAAGGGCGTGATGAACGGCGGACTGGCGGGCTTCGGCCGGGGCGGCGGCGGCTTCGGAGGCGGCGGGGGCTTTGGAGGCGGCTTTGGTGGTGTCGGTGGCCTGATGAACGCCGTCGGCGGCATGGCGGCCCAGCAGGCGGCGGCCCCGAGCGGCCCGGCCCCCGCCAGCGCCACCGCGGCGGTGTTCGGCCAGGACATGCTGTCCGGCGCCATGGGCCTGAATGTTCCCGGCATCAGCAACGTCGGCTTCAGCGGCGGCGACAGCATGAAGGGCTATGCGGCGCTGGCCGTGCTGGTCGCCATCGTCGCCACCGCCGAGGCCTATGCCCAGCTCAAGGAACAGGAGGCCGGCGGCGACCTGCGCAAGGCCTCGTACAACATCGACCAGGACGCGGCCCGCCAGCTCACCGTCGCGCGCCAGATCGCCAATGACGGCGGCGCGCTGGTGGAGTGCCGCACCCGGCAGGTCGCCGACGTCGAGTCCCGGCTGGCCAGCGCCGCGAACGACAAGGACCGCAAGGCCATCCGCCGCGAGCGCACCGAGCTTTTCGGCGCGCTGAAGAAGGACGTGGACCTCACCGGCGAGGTGGTCGAGCAGCACACCGGCATGGCCAAGACCTTCACCCAGGGCCGGGCGATGACCGACGGCGCCTCCGAGGCCGACGTGCTGGGTGGGCAGGCGCCGGCCTACGCCACCGCCGCCTCGGTCACCCGGCTCTCCATGCCCAAGGCCGGCGCGGCGCCGGCCGCCGGCGGCGGACAGGCCCAGGCCGCGGCCCCGGCCGCCCCCGCCTCGGCCATGGTCGCCATCCGCGCCACGGTGGTCCGCGCGGCCCCGGTCGCTTCGGCGGCGACGCTGATGAACCTGCCCGTGGGTCGTGAAGTGAAGCCGAAGACCGCCCAGGCCGACGGTGGCTGGTGGGAGGTCGATGTGGCGGGCCAGTCCGGCTATGTGCGCGCCGCCGACCTCGGCCCGCCCGGATCGGCGCCCGCGCCTGTGCAGACCGCCGTGAAGGGCAAGGGCAAGGCCGCCGCGCCGCCGCCCAAGGCCGCCCCACCCGCGGCGCCCGCCGGCCCCAGCAACATCCGCGCCTACAACCAGCAGGTCATCGCCGCCCGCGACACCGGCAAGGGCCGGCTCTCCAGCCTGATGACCGACATCCAGACCAGCCAGCGCCGCGAGAGCGTGTTCTATGCCTGGCTGGAGCGGGTGGGGCTGGGCTAGCTCAGGGCGTCCAGACGCCGACCCGCCCGGCCGCGCCGACCGCCACGCAGCGGCCGCGCGCGCAGGCGACGGCGTGATAGGCCTCGGCGTCGACACGGGACCAGGTCCGGCCGCCATCGCGGCTGAGGCTCGTGCCGCGGGGTCCGACCGCCAGCAGGGTGCGCCGGTCCAGCCGGCCCACCGACTCCAGCAGGCCGGGTTGCGCGCCCCCGGTCACGGCCGTCCACTCGGCGCCGCCATCGACCGTGACGGCAAGGCCCTGCCCCGGCCGCATCTCGTCCTTGTGGTCGCCGCCGACAATGACGGCGCGTCGCGCATCAAGCGCGAGGCCGCCGAACACGCCGCCGTTCGGGCCGCCGGCGATCGGCGTGCCGGAGACCTGCCAGGTCGCGCCACGATTGCGGGACCGGAAGACCCGACCGCCTCCCTCCCCGCCCGAGACGATCCACGCCCGGCCCCCCGGGCCCGGGAACAGGGCCGAATTGCTGGCGGCGAATGCGGCCTCGCCGGGGCGAAGGGGCGGGAAGCTCGCGGGCAGCTCACGCCAGGACCGGCCGCCGTCGGAGGTGCGCAGCAGCAGCCAGCGCCCGTCCACCGGATCGCTGAGGACCAGCCCGTTGCGACGGTCCCAGAAGACGACGGCGTCGAGGAAGGCGCCGGCGCGGCGCGTCTCATGCGCCAGCCGCCAGACGGCGCCGTCCCCGGTCACGTAGAGCCGCGCCCGCCCGGCCTCGGCCTCGCCCGCGCTCATCGCCACCGCCGATCGCGACCCGGTCAGGGCGACGCCGCGAAAATCCAGCGCCGCGCCGTCCGGCGCCGCAGAGAGGCGCCATGTCGCGCCGCCGTCCCGGCTTTCCGCCAGAGTTCCCTTTGACCCGCCGACCAGGATCCGGCCCGCCCCGTCCGTCGCGACCGCGCGCAGCGTCGCCTCCGCAGCCGGAAACACCACCGGGCGCCACGCGGCCTGCGCCGCGCCGCCAAGGACCATCAGGCCCACGACCGCGGCCGCCAGATGGCGGAAGATCTTCATCGGGATGGAAAAATTGGAGCGGGCGAAGAGATTCGAACTCTCGACCCCAACCTTGGCAAGGTTGTGCTCTACCACTGAGCTACGCCCGCGCTCCGTAGGGGTAGAAAACCGCCCCCAAATGCGAGAGGCGGCTATATGGCAGACGACCTCGGCCTTGGCAAGCGGGCCTTCGCGCCAAAGGTTCAACCGCGTTTCGGGGCCTTCAGCCGCCGCTTGTTGACGTGGCCCTGCGGGTTCGGCGCGCCGACCTCCTCGGGGAATTCACCCTTGAAGTAGAAGCGCTGCCAGGCCGCCTTGGTGGCCTCCGGATCGCCGCGGAAGATCTTCTGGTTGAACTCGCTGCGGTGCTTCTCCCAGACGTCGTACTGGTGACGCAGCTCCGGGTCGGCGTCCATGCGTCGGATCACGGGCTGGATGTCGTGCAGCATCTTGTCCTGCACCAGGGTGATGAAACAGAAGGGCTCGCCCTTCTCGAAGCGCACCTTGCCGGGCCGGGTGAACAGCCAGTTCATGGTGAAGGGGAACGGCAGCCAGTCGGTCTCGACCACCCCGGCCAGGGCCTGGATCCCGTCCTTGGGATGATTGGGCGGGCCCTGCACCATGATCGACCAGCCGGGCGGCGTGCGGAACAGGTAGCCCGGGTGCATGGTCAGGACCCCGTGGCTGAAGTGGCTGGTGGCCAGCCGGTGGAAATCCGGGTTGGGGAAGTCCGGCTTCAGGGTGATGTCCTGCTGCATCAGGCCGCCGTTCCATTCGGCGGTGAAGGACATCGGACAGAGGATCTCCCAGCCCGAGCAGTTGGCCATGTTGAGCGGCAGGCAGCGGTAGGGATGGCGCGCCGTGAAGGTGTCCATCCAGGCGCGGTCCTGGCGACCGGGCACGATCTCCGGCGGCCGCTCGGTGGTGGGGAAACACTCCAGTTCCATGCGGGGCTGGGTCATGGGCGGGGAGCCTCCTGGTTCACCCCGCTCCATAGAGCGCCGGCCCGCCTCTCGTCCAGTTGCACGCTCAACCGCGCGGCCCTGGCGATTTCACCTTCCGTTCACCGTAGATGCCAATGCTTCCTGAACGATGTTCGATCCAGATGGTGCGCTGACAGTAGAAATTCCTGTTCCCGCGCGGAACGTACCAACGGACATGGGTTTTCGGTGAAAGCACTTCTCAGCTCGATTTGCGCGCTCGTCGCGATGTCTGTGGCGCCTGGCGCACAAGCCACGGTGATCTTCAACTCGACCTTCGACGGTCTTCAGCCTTACGGCAGCTGGAGCGTCGTGGCCTCGGCCGACGGCTGGACCACCACGGGCGGGCCCGGGATCGAACTGCAGAACAATGTGGCGGGATCGCCCGGCTCCGGGGGCGCGTCCGGCGTCTTCGTCGAACTGGACTCCCACGCCAACTCGACCATGTCGCGCACCATCTCCGGGTCCGGTCGCTACATCCTGGAGTTCCTCTACTCCCCGCGCCCGGGCATCGCGTCCACCAGCAATGGCGTACTGGTCTCGATGAACGGCCAGGCGCTGGCGCCGGCGTTCACGGCGCAGGGGGGGCAGAACTCGGTCTGGTCGCTGAAGACCATCGAATTCGTCGCCCCGACCTCGAACTGGCAGCTGTCGTTCTCGGGCGTCGGGCGCTCGGATTCCCTGGGCGGCTACGTGGACAACATCCGGCTGACGGCGGTGCCGGAGCCGGCGACCTGGGCCATGATGATCATGGGCTTCGGGGCCGCAGGCGCTCTGCTGCGCCGCCGCCGGGCGCTGGCCGCCGGCTGAGCCCGCGCCGCGCACAACGAAAAACCCCGGCCGCGCGAGCGGCCGGGGCGTGTTTCTGACGATCCGTGGACCGGATCAGGCGATCGCGGTGCGCCGGCGGCGAAGCTTCGCACCCGCGACTCCGAAGCCCATGATCATCATGGTCCAGGTCGCGGGTTCGGGCACGGCGACAGTCCCGGCCAGGCCATCGAACTCGAAAGCATTGCTGGCGCCGGTCGAGAAGACGATCGAGGTCACCTTGGCGCCGCCGAAGTCATAATAGACGCGGAAGCCCTTGGCGCGGTCGCCGCCAAAGGCCGGGCCGCTCCAGATATTCGCTCCGTCGAGGACCTGGCTCCCGCCGATATAGTTGAAGGTCACCCGGTTATAGGCGTCGGGCGAGCCCATGTAGAAGCTGAAGTCGGTCAGGTAGGCGCCGTCCCGCACCGAGAGGGTCGAGACGGTATCGCGCTGGACCGAGGCATACCGGGTCGGATCGGCGCTGTAGGTGTTGCCGCCCTGCCCACGCGCCAGGATCGCCCCGGCGCCGATGTACGCCGGCGGCGCGCTGTCCGTGACGTTGTAGATGCTGACCAGCGGTCCGCGCAGATTGCCGCTGAAGGTGGTGAACGGACTGTCCACCGCGTCGAAATCTTCCAGCATCACGCCTGTGTCCAGGCCGAAGAGCTGGTTCGCGACGGTGTGGTCGACGGTTATTGACGCACTTGCGGCGGTCGAAACGAACATCAGGCCGAGGGCGGCTAGCCCCCCGGCGATACGAGTATTGGTCATCACGCTTTCCCTGCCCGCTCCACCGTGGATGCGGATCATGGGTGACGCCGTAACCGTCACTGTCGCTATTGGCGAGTCGATTCACGTATGACGCGAGTCCGCCTTCCCCTCAGCCGTGTGCACAAAGAAAAACCCCGGCCGCGCGAGCGGCCGGGGCGTGTTTCTGACGATCGGTTGACCGGATCAGGCGATCGCGGTGCGCCGGCGGCGGAGCATGGCGCCCGCAGCCCCGAAGCCCATGATCATCATGGCCCAGGTGGCGGGTTCGGGGACGACGCCGACCGTGCCGCCCAGACCATCGAACTCGAAGGCGTTCTGGGTCGACTCGAAGGCGATCGACGTGACGTTGGCGCCGCCGAAATCGTAATAGATCCGGTAGCCCCACGTACGGGCGCCGTTGGCGTTGCCGATGTTCGGGTCATCCCAGATGTCGTTGCCCGAGAAGGCCGCGAGCTGGGTGGCGCCGTTGAAGAACCGGATCGTGTTGTAGGTGTCCGGCGAGCCCAGGTAGAAGCTGAACGACTTCAGCGCGTAGCCCGAGGCGACGGAGAACAGGCCGCTCGGCGCGGGATTGGCCTGCACCGAGGCGTAGTTCGTGTTGTCGCCGCTGAGGCTGCCATTATAGGGCGGCGAGGCCGTGCAGCAGCCCTGCTGCGGGCCGAGGACGACGTTGCCGGTGTACGACACCAGGGGGTTCAGGATCGTGTCGAAGTCGAGCAGCATGGTCTGCCCGAACAGCAGGTCGGAGCTCGGCGGCGACGCATCGGTGCCGTAGAGGTTGTCAATCTCGGTCGCGGAGACCGTGATGGC
This sequence comes from Pseudomonadota bacterium, assembly GCA_963205005.1. Lineage (GTDB taxonomy): Bacteria > Pseudomonadota > Alphaproteobacteria > Caulobacterales > Caulobacteraceae > Phenylobacterium. The sequence continues at coordinate 10,977 of CAUJHW010000146.1, read as the reverse complement.
CGCGCTGGCGGCGCTCGACATGGTTAACAGGCCAAGCGCCGCGAAGGCCCCGGCAATACGCTTCATGGTCATGACTGTTTCTTTCGTCCCGTCCGCGTCCGTCCCACAACGGAAACCGCGTTCTGCGAGAAACCTACATTAACCATTTTCCGGGCGCGACTCAGTTCGCCTCTCAGGGGAATTTGCCGCCTGCGGTGTGGCGAAGACCGATCGTGTTCGCTATGCGGACGCGGTGAAATCCCGCGACGACCTTCTGGAATTCCTGGCCGGACTCGGCGTCGAGGCCGTCACCCACGAGCATCCTGCCGTGTTCACCGTCGGCGAGGGCGAGGACCTCAAGGCGGCCATTCCCGGCGCCCACAGCAAGAACCTGTTCCTCAAGGACGCCCGCGACCAGCTCTGGCTGGTCTCCGCCGAGGGGCATGCGACCATCGACCTCAAGCGTCTGCACACCGTGATCGGCTCGGCTCGGCTGTCGTTCGGCAGGGCGGAGCTGATGCTGGAGACCCTGGGTGTGACGCCCGGATCGGTCACCGCCTTCGGCCTGATCAACGATACCGGCCACCGGGTGCGGTTCGTGCTTGACCGGACGCTGGCCGAGGCGGAGCAGGTGAACTTCCACCCGCTGACCAACACGGCCACCACGACCGTCAGCGGCGACGGCTTCCGGCGCTTCCTGGCGGCGGTGGGCGTCACCCCGCTGGTGGTGGATTTTGTCACGATGGCCGTGATGGCCTAGCGGCGGAGCGCGGTTGCGACCATCTTTGGCGCAGGACGTTCGGACGTACGGAAAGAGGAACTATCGGGCCATGACCCTGATCGGGGAAACCCAAGGCCAGCCGGCCCCGGATCTCATCAAGGACGCCACCGACGCGAGCTTCATGGCCGACGTCGTCGAGGCCTCGCGCACAACGCCGGTGATCGTCGACTTCTGGGCGACGTGGTGCGGCCCCTGCCGCCAGCTGGGCCCGGCGCTCGAGAAGGCGGTGACGGCCGCGAAGGGCGCGGTGAAGCTGGTCAAGGTGGATATCGACAAGAACCCCGCCTACGCCGGTCAGCTGCGCGTGCAGTCGATCCCGGCGGTGTTCGCCTTCGTGGACGGCCGTCCGGTGGACGGTTTCATGGGCGCCCTCCCTGACAGCCAGGTCCGGGACTTCGTCGACCGCATCGGCAAGCTTGGCGGCGGCGGCGCCTCGCCCGTGGACGAACTGCTGGACATGGCCCGGGAGTCGCTCGCCCTGGGCGACATGGGCGGCGCGGCCCAGGCCTATGCCCAGGCGCTGCAGATGGACCCGGCCAATGTGAAGGCCATCGGCGGCATGGCGAAGCTGTACCAGCGGGCCGGCGACCTGGAACGGGCCGCCGAGGTGCTGGAGATGGCGCCGGCCGACGCCAAGGATCCGGACATCCAGAGCGTGCGCGCGGCGATCGCCCTGGCCGCCGAGGCGCCGTCGGAAACCGCGGCCTTCGAGGCGCGGCTGGCTGCTGACGCCGACGACCATGAGGCGCGGCTCGAACTGGCCACCGCGCTGGCCGCGGCGGGTCGGCTGGGCGAGGCCGTGGACCAGCTCATCGAGATCATCCGCCGGGACCGGGCGTGGAACGACGAGGCGGCGCGCAAGCAGCTGCTGAACGTGTTCGAGGCCGCCGGCCAGATGTCCGACGTGGCCAGGCAGGGTCGCCGGAAACTTTCCGCCCTGTTGTTCAGTTGAAGGTGATCATGGCTCCCTACCGCCAGGCCAGCGACCTGCCGCAGTTGATCCCGGTGTTCCCGCTGGACGGGGCGCTGCTGCTGCCGGGCGGCGAGTTGCCCCTGCAGATCTTCGAGCCGCGCTATCTCAACATGATCGACGACGCCATGGCCGGCGAGCGGGTGATCGGCATGATCCAGACCCGCCATGGCGGCGACCGCGAGCGGCCGCACCTGGCCGACGTGGGCTGCGTCGGGCGGATCACCAGCTACAACGAGACTTCGGACGGCCGCTACCTGATCACCCTGACGGGGATCTGCCGGTTCACCGCCGGCGAGGAACTGGACCTGCGGCTGCCTTACCGCCAGGTGCGGGCCGACTATGACCGGTTCCGCGCCGACCTCAGCCGCGACGAGCGCGAGGAGGCGACCCAGGCCGCCCGCGACCGCTTCGCCAGGGCTCTCAAGCGCTATCTGAACCGGCGCGAACTGGACATTGACTGGGAGACCGCCCACCAGGCGCCGCTGGAATCCCTGGTCAACAGCCTGTGCATGGGCCTGCCCTTCGAGCCGGCCGAGAAGCAGGCGTTCCTGGAGGCGCCTGACCTGGCCGGGCGCTTCGACGTGCTGACGACCCTGCTGGAGATCGACGCCAGCGACCCGGATGACGAGCGCCCCCAGCTGCAGTAGACCACAGGCATGAGCGACACCGCCCACACCACCGACGTCGATCCGCGCCTGCTGGAAATCCTGGTCTGCCCGGTCACCCGCGGCCTGCTCGAATACGACCGGGCCAGGGCCGAGCTGGTCAGCCGCGGCGCGCGCCTGGCCTATCCGATCCGCGACGGCGTGCCGATCATGCTGCCCGAGGAAGCCCGCGACCTCGGCGAAGGCGAGTAGTCAGAGCGCTTCGCCACGCAGCAGGCGTGGCAGCTGCCCCACCGCGCCCCCGGCTTCCTGCATGAAGAAGGTGCGGGCCGGGGCGATGCGGTTGACCGCGGACATGCCGACGCCGCGGGCCAGGCGCAGCAGCGGATTGTCGTTCGAGAACAGCCGCACGAACAGGTCCATCCCGGCTGACAGGGTCACCGTGTCGAAGCGGCGCCAGGCGGCATAGCGCTCCAGCACCACCTCCGAGCCGATGTCCTCGCCCAGGCGCAGCGCTTCCACCAGCACCTCGGCCAGGGCGGCGGCGCCCTTCAGGCCCAGGTTCAGGCCCTGGCCGGCGATCGGATGGACCCCATGGGCGGCGTCGCCCAGCAGGGCCACCCGCGGCGCGGTGAAGCGCTCGGCGAGCTGCAGGCTGAGCGGATAGCTGAACACCGGCCCCTCGAGCGCCACATCGCCCAGGAAGTCGCCGAACCGGCGTTCCAGATGAGCCTGGAAGATCTCCGGACGGGCGGCGATCAGGGCGGCGGCCCGGGCGGTGCTTTCGGTCCAGACCAGGCTGGCGCGGTTGCCGGTCAGCGGCAGGATCGCGAAGGGGCCGCCGGGCAGGAAGTACTCGTGGGCGACACCGCCGTGCGGGCGTTCCATCCGGACCGTGGCCACGACGCCGGTCTGCCGGTAATCCCAGCCCAGGGTTCCGATGCCGGCGGCAGCGCGGATCGGCGAGGACCGGCCTTCGGCGCCGACGACCAGCGGGGCGGTCAGGGTGCGCCCGTCGGCCAGGGTGACGCTCGCGCCCCGGGCTTCGAAGGCGGCGCTCACCACCCGCGCGGGGGCCAGCACCTCGATGCCGGCTTCCAGCACGGCGCCGGCAAGCGCGGTGCGCGTGTGGCGGTTCTCCAGCAGGTAGCCCAGCGGCTCGCCCTCGGACCGGTCGGCGATCTCGGCGGAATCGAAGCGCAGGAAGAACGGCGTCGGTCCGCCGCCCGCCGCGCCGGGTGTGCGGCCGTCGGTGACCAGGATCTGCTCGATGCGCTGGGCGTGCGGCTCCAGGGCCTCTCCCAGCCCCAGGGCCCGCCACTGCCGGAAGGCCGCGTAGGCGATCGCCGAGGAGCGGCCATCGAATGAAGGCGCCAGCTGCGCGTCGAACACCACCGGATCGATCAGCAGCGGCTTCAGGCCCGCCCGGTGCAGCGACAGGGCCAGGGTCGCCCCGGCCATGCCGGCCCCGGCGATGATCACGTCCGCGTCGAAATCGGGTCCGCTCATGCCGAGCGATAGGCCACGAAACCGGGGTCGGCGTCCAGCGTCCAGGGGATAGTCTGGACGCCGGCGTCCACTTTTGACTTGTGCCCCGCCCGGCCTGTGATTATCTGCCGGATCAAGTGGACTGAAGAGTCCAGATTTCACGCCCCACTGCGTTCCTGAGGGACCTGAACCGCCATGGCCGGCCTGCCGAAACGTCGTCTCGCGCCCCTCATCGCCGCCGGCGCCGCCCTGGTGGCGGTCGCCACCGGCGGGTTCTTCTGGTGGAGCGACCGACAGAAGTTCGAGACCACCGACAACGCCTTTGTCGCCGCCGACAAGGTGACGGTCGCCCCGCTGGTCGACGGCTATGTCGCCGAGGTGCTGGTCGAGGACAACCAGTCGGTCCTCCCGGGTCAAGTGCTTGTCCGGATCGATCCCGCAACCCTCAAGGCCCGCCTCGCCCAGGCCGAGGCCAATGCGGCCGCCCTGACGGCGGCCGTCGCCCAGGTGGACGACAAGGCCCGACTGGAGCAGTCGATGATCGCCCAGCGGGCCGCCGCGGTGGCCAGCGCCGACGCCCAGGCCAGCCTGGCCGCCTCCGAGCTGACCCGATACGGCTCGCTCGCCCAGTCCGGCTGGGTCTCACCGCAACGGGCGCAGGCCGCCCGCACCGCCCAGCAACAGGCCACCGCCGGCGTCGACGAGGCCCGGGCGGCGCTGGAAACCGAACGCCGGGCGGCCCAGTCGCTGGGTTCGGCCCGCGCGCAGAGCGTGGCCCAGGCCGAGGCCGCCCGCGCGGCGGCCGAGCAGACCCGGCTGGACCTCTCGCGCACCGAGGTCCGCGCACCGGTGGCCGGCGTGGTCGGCGCCCGCGCGGTCCGGACAGGCCAGTACGTGCGGCCGGGCGGGGCCCTGCTCAGCATCGTGCCGCTGGCGGATGCCTACGTGGTCGCCAACTTCAAGGAGACCCAGGTCTCGCGCCTCCGGGTCGGCCAGCCGGTCGAGATCCATGCCGACGCGTTCGGCAAGCAGGTCATTACCGGCAGGGTCGCCTCGTTCGCCCCGGCCACCGGCGCCGAGTTCGCGATGATCCCGGTGGAGAACGCCGTCGGCAACTTCACCAAGATCGCCCAGCGCCTGCCGGTCCGCATCGCCATCGACCGCAACCAGAAGCTGGCGGGGGGCCTGCGCCCCGGCCTGTCGCTGAAGGTGAAGGTGGACGTCACCCGCGACACGGGCGTCTCGTTCGCCGAGTCCGGCCTCGCCCCCGCTCAGGTGGCCCGCACCGGCGCCGCGCGCTGAGCCGGTGAGCGACGCCGCCCTCAACCCCCGCGCCGGGCGCCCCGTTCAGGCCGCGCCGGTGATGCTGGGCGCCGACGGCGCCGAGGTGGACTGGTTCAAGGTCTTCCTGGGCTTCGGCGGCATGGTCATCGGCCAGTTCATGGCCATGCTCGACATCCAGATCGTCGCCAGTTCGCTGGTGCAGATCCAGTCCGGCATCGGGGCCACGGCCGACGAGATCAGCTGGGTGCAGACCATCTACCTGCTGGCGGAGGTCGTGATCATGCCGCTCACAGCCTACCTGACCAAGATGTGGGGCACGCGGTCGTTCTACGTGGTCGCCGTCTGCGGGTTCATCGTCACCTCGGTGGCGGTGGGGCTGTCGTCGTCGGTGACGATGATGATCGTCTTCCGCGCCCTTCAGGGCCTGTTCGCCGGCGCGATGATCCCGCCGGTCTTCGCCACCGCCATGACCGTCTTCCCGCCCGAGCGGCGGATGACCGCCAACGTCATCGTCGGCCTGATCGTCACCCTGTCGTCGACCATCGGCCCGACGCTGGGCGGCCACATCACCGAGCTGCTCAGCTGGCGCTGGCTGTTCTTCATCAACATCCCCGTGGGGGTGCTGGTGATCTTCCTGGTCGGCCGCTACGCGAAGTTCGACCGTGGCGACCCCAACCTCGCCAGGGGTATCGACTGGTGGGGCCTCGGCCTGATGACCGTGTTCCTGCTTTCGATGCAGTACGTGCTTGAGGAAGGGTCCGGGGAGGGCTGGTTCGACGACGCCCTGATCCTGTGGCTGTCGGTGTTCGCCGTGCTCACCGGCGCGGCCTTCATCTGGAGGCAGCTGTCCTACTGGCAGCCGATCGTCTCGCTGCGGCCGTTCGGCGACCGGAACTTCTCCCTCGGCATCGTCATGACCTTCGTGACCGGCGTCAGCCTGTTCGGCGGCACCTTCCTGATGCCGATCTTCCTGGGCCAGATCCGCGGATTCTCCTCGGCGGAAGTGGGGACGACCATGCTGGTCTCCGGCCTGTCCATGTTCATTTCCGCCCCCATTGTCGGGCGGCTCATCCGCGTGATGGACGCCCGGATCGCCATGATCGCCGGCTTCACCCTGGCCGCCTGGGCGATCCAGCTCGGAGTCCGGGTGACGGACGAGTGGGGCTTCCGCGAGTTCTTTGTCCTGCAGGTGGCCCGCGGGCTCGGGACCATGCTGGCGATGATCGCAGCCCAGCAGATGAGCGTGGCCTCGCTGCCGGTGACGATGATGAAGGACGCCTCGGGGCTGATTAACCTGATCCGGAACGTCGCCGGGGCCATCGGCCTGGCGGTGCTGACCACCATTCTCAGCCACCAGACCGCCGCCCACTACCTCGACATCGCCACCGCGGCGAGCACCGCCAACGCCGCGACCGCCGGGATGATGGACGGCCTGACCCAGATGATGACCGCCGGCGGCCTCGCCGATCCGGAGAGCGTGGCCCGCAAGGCGATGGGCGGGATGATGCATCGCCAGGCCGCGGTCCTGGCCTTCGGCGACGCCTTCGGCGCCCTGGCCATGGGCTGCTGGTTCGCCGCGGGCCTGGCCCTGTTCGTCCGCCCCGCCGGCCCCGGCGCCGCGCCGCCCGCGGGGGCGCACTGATGCCGCGCGTCGTCGGCCAGATCGACCTGTGCAAGCAGGAGGCGATCCTCGATGCGGCCCTTGAGGTCATGGGCGAGCGGGGTCTGTCGGCCTCGCTGGAGGCCGTGGCCCGCCGGGCGGGGGTGTCGAAGCAGACGATCTACAACCAGTTCGGATCCAAGGCCGAGCTGGTGCGGGCGATGTCGGAACGGCGGGTCCACGAGATCACCGCCGCGCTCCTGTCGCCGGGCGCGGCCGAGAACCCGGCCGAGGCCCTGGCCGGCTTCGCCAGAGCCCTGCTGGCGGTGGTCTACCAGACCAAGGGCTCGAACCTGTTCCGCGCCGCGATCCTGCACGCCGCCGACATGCCCGACGTGGCGCGGGCGATGTGGGAGGCCGGGCCAAAGGCCAGCCGCGCCCAGCTGGCGCAGTACCTTGCCCGGGAGACGTCGGCCGGCCGGCTAAGCTGCCCGGACCCGCAGGAGGCCGCAGAGTTCTTCGGCGGCATGGTCTCGGGCACTTACCAGACCGCCATGCTGCTGCGCATCGAACTGGCGCTGGACGAGGCCCGGATCGACCGGATCGCCCGCGAGGCCGCCGCGCGGTTCCTCAGGGCCTACGCCGTCTAGGGCCGATCGCGCCAGCCCGTGTCCGGGCGGGATGTCGATTGACCCCTAGCCCTCGGCCTCGTCGTCCGAGAAGCCCATGATGTGGAAGCCGGCGTCCACATGGACGACCTCGCCCGTCGTTGACAGACCGAGATCCGACAGCAGCCAGAGCGCCGCGCCGGCCACGCCCTCCATGGCGGTGTCTTCCTTCATCGCCGACAGCGAGCGGCCCTTGGCCAGCATGCCGCGGCCGCCGGAGATGCCGGCCAGCGACAGGGTCTTCATCGCCCCGGGCGACAGGGCGTTCACCCGGATGCCCTTGGGTCCCAGGTCGCGGGCGGCGTAGCGGGTGGCCGCCTCGAGCGCCGCCTTGGCGACGCCCATGGTGTTGTAGTTCGGGATCGCCCGCTCCGAGCCCATGTAGGTGAGCGTCAGGATCGAGCCGCCGGTCTCGGGCATCAGCTCAGCCGCGCGCCGGGCGCAGTCGACGAAGCTGAACGCCGAGATGTTCATCGCCCGCAGGAAGCCCTCGCGGGTTGTGTTGTCGACGAACGAGCCCTTCAGCTCGTCCTTGTTGGCGAAGGCGATGGCATGGACGAAGAAGTCGATCTCGCCGAACGCCTTCTTCACGACCGCGAAGGCCTCATCCATGGCCGCATCATCGGTGACATCCACCGGCGCCACCACCTTCACGCCGATGCTGTCGGCCAGCGGCTGAACGCGGCGCTCCATGCCCGGCAGATGCAGGAAGGCCATCTCCGCACCCTGCGCCGCCAGCTGGCTGGCGATCCCCCAGGCGATGGACTGGTGATTGGCGACCCCGGTGACGACGCCGCGCTTGCCCTTCATCAGGGTCCCGGTCGGCATCTGGTATTCGTCGGCCACGTCGATTTCTCCCTAGGTTGCCCCGGTTTTGAACGGGGCCGGGGCCGAGGGCAAGCGGTCGCGAGCGCCCTACCCCGCCGCGCGGGCCTGCAGCAGCGCCTTGGGATCGCCGCCCATCGCCAGCACGCGGGTCTCCCAGCGCTCGAGGGCGTCGTAGTAGTAGTCGAAGATGCACGGGCAGCAGCCCCGCTGGCAGCAGGACTCATCGTCCGGCCGGTCCGGCGGACGGGGATACTGGGGCTCGGCGGTCATGGGCCTGCCGGGCCTCAGACCCGCGACATCACCAGGCAGCCGTTGGTCCCGCCGAAGCCGAACGAGTTGCTCATCACCGTGTCGATCGACCGGTCGATGCGCTGGCGCACGATCGGCATGTCGGCGAACGCCGGATCGAGGTTTTCGATGTGGGCGCTCTCGGCCACGAAGCCGTTGTTCAGCATCAGCAGCGAGTAGATCGCCTCCTGCGCGCCGGCGGCGCCCAGGCTGTGCCCGGTCAGCGACTTGGTCGACGAGATCAGCGGGGCCTTGTCGCCGAACACGGCGCGGACCGCTTCCATCTCCTTGAGGTCGCCCACGGGCGTCGAGGTGCCGTGCGGGTTCAGGTAGTCGATGGTGCGACCATCGGCGTTGGCCAGCTTCATGCAGCGGGTCGCGCCCTCGCCCGAGGGGGCGACCATGTCGTAGCCGTCGGAGTTGGCGGCGTAGCCGACGATCTCGGCATAGATCTTCGCGCCGCGGGCCTTTGCGTGCTCGTATTCTTCCAGGACCAGGATCCCGGCGCCGCCGGCGATCACGAAGCCGTCGCGGTTGGCGTCATAGGCGCGGCTGGCCACGGCGGGCCGGTCGTTGAAGTTCGAGCTCATGGCGCCCATGGCGTCGAACATGACGCTGAGGGTCCAGTCCAGTTCCTCGGTGCCGCCGGCGAACACCACGTCCTGCTTGCCCATCAGGATCTGCTCGTAGCCGACGCCGATGCAGTGGGTGGAGGTGGCGCAGGCCGAGCTGATCGAGAAGTTCAGGCCCCGGATCTTGAACCAGGTCGACAGGGTGGCCGACGGGCCGGAGCTCATCGCCTTGGGCACCGCGAAGGGGCCGACCCGCTTGGGGCCGCGCTCGCGGGCGGTGGCGGCGGCCTCGACGATCACCTTGGTGGACGGACCGCCCGAGCCGACGATCAGGCCGGTGCGCTCGTTGGAGACCTCGGACTCCTCAAGCCCGGAGTCCGCGATCGCCTGTTCCATGGCGATGTGGCTGAAGCCGGTGCCCTGGGCGAGGAAGCGCGCGGCGCGGCGGTCGACCAGGGATTCCCAGTCGATCTGCGGCGGGGCGTGAACCTGGCAGCGGAAGCCGAGGTCGGCGTACTCCGGTGCGGCCACGATGCCCGACCGGGCCTCGCGCAACGAGGCCGTGACCTCGTTGGTGTTGTTGCCGATGGACGAGACGACGCCCATTCCGGTGATGACCACGCGACGCATAGGTCCGCTTCCTCCAAACTCGCGCCAGGCCTTCAGGCCTTGTCTTCCGCCTTGAACAGGCCGACCCGCAGGTCCTTGGCCTCATAGATGGGTTTGCCGTCGGCGAGCAGAACCCCGTCGGCGATACCCATGACCAGCCGGCGCAGGATCACCCGCTTCATCTCGATCCTGTAGGTGACCTTCTTGATGTCCGGCGTCACCTCGCCAGTGAACCGCACCTCGCCACATCCCAGCGCCCGGCCGCGCCCCGGCGCGCCGCTCCAGCCAAGGAAGAAGCCGACCAGCTGCCACATGGCGTCCAGGCCCAGGCAGCCGGGCATGACGGGGTCGCCCACGAAGTGGCAGGCGAAGAACCAGAGGTCCGGATTGATGTCGAGTTCGGCCTCGATGTACCCCTTGCCCTGCTCGCCGCCGGTCGCGTTGATCTCCACGATCCGGTCGAACATCAGCATCGGCGGCGCGGGCAGCTGGGCGTTGCCCGGCCCGAACATCTCACCGCGGCCGCAAGCTATCAGTTCGTCGTAGTTGTAGCTGGAGGGCCGTGTCACCAGGTCGGTCATCGAGATGCCTTGAGGATACGAGAGGCGAGAGGCCCTAGCACGCGCCTGTGGGCCGCCTCAACGACATTGCGGCGTTTCGGCGGTGCCCCAGACAGAGCCTTCGCGCACCCAGCCCTTGGCGCCGCCGGCCTTGACCTTGCACCAGCCCTTCTCGCAGCGGTCGAGTTCGGCCATGGCGCGGACATTCAGAAGGGCGGCCACCGAGGCGCCCGGCTTCGGACTGTGCAGAAGGGGCGCGGGGCGCGCGCCGGTGTTGATCACCGCCCGGCGGCCATCGGTCACCCGCTTGTGAACCCAGGCGACCTGGCCCTCCGGATCGCACACCCGCCGCCACTCGCTGGTCTCGGCGATCACCTGCACCGGCAGGCCCCGGGCGCGGTACACGAACAACAGCTTGTGATCGTCGCCCGGCCCCTTGCGGGCGTTCACCTTGGCGAACTTGAGCGTGACATAGCGCGGAACGGGGTATCCCGAGGGCGTCTGGCGCTCCGCGGCGTGCGCCCAGCCGGCCGCGACGAGGGAAATCGCCATCCCCAGCGCCAGAAAACCCGGCGGTTTCGCCTTCCGAACGCTCACGCCCTGCGCCTCGCCTTGGCCGTCCCGGCGCCCTTTGCTAAGGGTTCCGCAATTCAGCGCCCAGGAGTGGCGCGGGAAACGTCCCTTTTTCCGTAGGCACATGGCCACCCGCAAGCCGAAAGTCATCGTCACCCGCAAACTGCCG
>CAUJHW010000145.1 GCA_963205005.1 Pseudomonadota bacterium | reverse complement strand
GCGCAGGCAAGGACGAGAAGGGCGTTGCGGGTCATGTGGAGCCTCCGAAGCGTTCGCGCCATCATGACCCGTCCCGCCCGCAACGGCCAAGCTTCCACAGGCGCCATTCTTGTGATCGACGACGGCGCGGCCTATCGCTGGTGGCGTGCGGGCGTGGCGAAACTGGTAGACGCAGCGGACTTAAAATCCGCTTCCGGTCACGGAGTGTCGGTTCGAGCCCGACCGCCCGCACCAGCCTCGTTCAAAGGGGCGCGGAGCCGTAGACCTTTGCTTCCGGTCGGTACCGGCCCGCGAGCGTCAGTGTCAGGTAGCGGCCCGCGTTCCGCAGATATTCGTCAGTCGAGGCCGCGCAGGCCTGGATGGCGGGCAGCGCCGGTCGCGCGGCTTCGCCGATGAAGGTCAGGGCGTTGAGGGCCTGGAGCCGCACACGGGGGTCTGAATGACCGGCGCAGAGGCCGGCGAGAGCCGCCACCGGTTCATCGGGAACGTCCACCCACGCCAGCGCCTCGGCTGCGACGATGCGGACCTGCGCGGATGGATCGAGCGTCAGAGTGCGCTTCAGCCTCGCACGCGCCGGTGCTGATCGGGCGCCCAGCATCAGGAGCCCCTGGGCCGCCCAGAACCGCATCGCTTCGTTGGCGTCATCGAGCCCCGTCTGGAACACGGCAAGGTGGGCCGGGTCGCGCCGGATGGCCAGTTCCGCCAGCGCCATCACCCGGCGCAGGGGGTAGGCCCCTGGCGCCCGCGATTCGGCATAGCCTTCCAGCGGGGACCCCTCGGGGATGAAGCCCGCGTCGTGCGTTGCGACCAGATGCGCGTCCAGCGCCCGGCGCATGGCCCGGATGCGCCCCTGATGGTTCGCCGCGCCGATCAGATTGTCGATCTGGTCGCGGTCGGCGGCGAGATCGTAGAATTCCTCGGCAGGCTTCTCGCCCCAGAACCTGGACTGCGCGGCGTTCAGGGTTCCGGCCAGACGCGCCCGCTCCCAGGCCTGGTAACCGGCGGCCTGCCATTCATAGGCTTCGTGCTGCGCCCAGGGGCGGTGCGGGGCATAGTTGCGGATGTAGCGGAACCGGCCGTCGGTCACGGTGCGGACCATGTCATAGCGCTCGTCCATCCGGTCGCGTCCGCCGAAGGCGTAGCGCGGCTTCACCGCCGGCGCCGAGGCGAGAAGTGGGCGGCCCTGGAAGTGATCTGGCCGCGGAAGTCCCGCCAGCGCCAGGACCGTGGGCGCCAGATCCAGGAAGGTGACCGACTCGGAAATCCGGGAGCCCGATGGCGCGGGGGCGAGATGGGCCCACTTCGACGGGATCCGGACGATCAGGGCGCAGCGCAGGCCCTCGTCATAGCAATAGCGCTTGCTGCGGGGCAGCACGCCGCCGTTGTCGGAATAGTAGAAGACGATGGTGTCCTGGCTCAGCCCGGCCGCGTCCAGCTCTGCCAGCCGCGCTGCGATCCGGCCGTCCATGGCCTCCATGAGATTGTAGTAGCTGGCGATGTCGCCCCGCACCTCGGGCGTGTCGGGAAGGTATGCCGGTACGCGTACCCGGTCCGGGGTCACCCGGCCGGGGGTTGTCCGGAACACCTGGGATTCGTGTGTGATCTCATGATTGAACACGGCGAAGAACGGCGCCCCCGCCGGGCGGTTCTTCCAGTGGGCGGAGCTGCTGGATTCGTCCCAGATCCGGGCGGGGTCGACGTCGCAGTTGTAGTCGGTCTTGGCATTGTTGATGCAGTAGTAGCCGGCCCTGCGCAGGTGTTCCGGAAACCCGCCGATCGACTTCGGGAGCCGCGCCCGCGCGCGCATGTTGTGCGCCGGGCCGCAGCTCTGCGCCGCCATGCCGGTCAGGATCGAGAAGCGGGACGGTGCGCAGACCGGCGCTGTCGAGAAAGCGTTCTCGAACAGCAGGCCGTCGGCCGCCAGGCGATCGATGGCCGGTGTGTGGGCCAGGGGGTCGCCGTAGGCTCCGATGAAGGGGTTGTTGTCCTCGCTCACCAGCCAGAGGATGTTGGGACGGGACCCGTCGCCGGCGACGGCGGGTCTGGCCGCGAAGGCGCCGAGGGTGGCCAGGGCGGCGCGCCTGGAAATGCCGGACAGGATTTCTACTCCGTCGCTGACGCCAACCGGCGCGAGGCCCCGAGGCGCGTTTCCGTGGGAGCCTGGGCTACGCCGCGCCAGCTGTCGATTACGCCGCGTTCCGCCAGGCCTGCCATCAGTCGCTGGAGTGCGGCGGCCAAGTCCACGGCCATGGAGTCCCACGCCGGATCGTCGGGACGGGCAAGTACGAAATGCCGGCCGCGTGCGCCGCGCGCACAGATGCCATCCGCGACCAGACGGGCCAGGCGGCGGCGCGCGGTCTCCGGGGGCATTCCCAGCGTCCGGGCGATCGCCGCGATGGTCAGGCCCGGCGCGCCAGCCCGCGTCTGTGGCGGCGTGGCGAGCGGCGGACTGGCGATCATCACCGCGGCCAGCGCCAGTCCCGAGGCGATGTCCTGGGTCTGGCGCGTCAGGATGTCAGCCGTACGCAGCAGGAAGTCCGACAGGAGGCGGGCGGCGGCCCGGATCGGTGGATCGACCGACAGAGCGAAGGCCGAAGGTGGCAGCGGTTCGAGCAGGTCGGCGGCGCTGAGGTCCTGGTAGAGGCGTGCCAGCCGTGCGTGCGCGCCCATCACATCCTGCCTGTAGGCCTCGGAGTTCAGGTAGGCGGCGGGAACGATCACGCCGCGACCGGCGTGCCGGCAGACGTCCACCGCCTCCAGTCGGCCGATGTGCCGTCGAACCGTCTCGAAGGGCAGGGCCAGCGAGGTGGCGATGGCATTGACACTGACGGGACGTCGGCTCTCGTCCGGCGCAGGCGTTTCCAGCCCCCGGTAGGCCCGTCGCGCCCCGGGGTCATGGGTCAGCAGCACGATGTTGGCCTGGTTGATGGCCATCACGAGCAGTGCGTCGATGGCGTTAAGGCCCGTGAGGCCGTGAGCGGCCTGGTCGATGGTGAAGCTGAGCGCTGCCCGGCTGAGGCGCCATGACCGGGACAAATCGCCGCCCGTTCTGCCCGTCGATTCGGGGACACCATCCATGAGGCAAATGATCGCACCCCTGCGTTGCGATCTACAAGTTCGCCGCACACATTTTGGGTTGCATCAATCTCCGGCGCTGATCAGCACGAAGGGCGCCCAATGGGCGGGGTGGGCCCAGTCTGGCGTCCAGCCGAGCAGGGGGGAGCCGTCGGGCTGGCGGCCGGTGCGGACCACCCGCATCGCCCGTTGCAGGGCCTGGCCCTTGGTGATGCCGGGGTTGGCGCCCTGGATCGCAAGGGTCTGGACGGTGAGGGCGGCGGTCGAGGCGTCGAACACACGCCAGTGGGTCACCAGGAGGGCGCGGGCGCCGGCATAGAGGAAAGCGCGCGCCAGACCCGAAAGGGTGTCAGAGCCCGGCCGCCCGCTGCCCCCCGCGGTGTTGCAGGCCGACAGGATCACCCAGTCGGCGCTGAGATCGAGGGCCGCAGCCTCAGAGGCGGTGAGGATCCCGTCGTCGCCGCCCCGGTCGCGGACCGGAGCTGTGAGCAGCAGGCCGGGTTCGTCCTGGCCGGGGATTTCGCCCGACATCAGGCCGTGGGTGGCGAAGGCGATGACCGTGGCCCGGGAAAGATCGGGCGAGCCCTTCACGGCGGCTTCGGTCGCACGCGCGCCCAGCCGAACCCGATCGGGTGAGGCGCCCAGGGCGCGGGCCATGTTCCTCAGTTCGGCGGCGGCGCCGGGGAGGGCGGTGAACGACGCCCGCGTCGTATCGGCCGGAGACAGGACCGGCGCGCCGAAACCCAGGAACGTACGGCGATGCGGCGGCGCGGGCGGTCGCACCGGGGACGCCCGAAGGCTTGCGACCGAGGGCAGGGTGGTCAGGGCGTAGCGCTCTTCCAGCCAGGGTGCGCCTGCGAGCGGGGTGGTTGCGCCCGTGCCGGGGCGGGGCGGGGCGGTGAGCAAGAGCCCCAGGGGCAGCGCGCCGAACGCGCCGGAGGCGGTGACGAACAGCCGGTCGGTTCCGGCCAGCGCCGATTCCACCGGGGCGACCAGGTCGCGGTACAGGCTGTGGGCCGCCGCGAGATCGAAGGGCGTCAGCCGACCTTCAACGGCCTCCCGGCCGGCGCCCTTCGCGCAGGTATCTTCGTCGATTCCGCAGCGGAGCGAGCGGAGCCGGAGTTCAAGGTCGACCCGCCCGCCGGCGATCCGATGCCAGGCGACGCGGGTCCTGGAGACGGCGAACACCTGCACGTCATCGTCCACCGGGAGTATCAGCAGCAGACCTTCGCCCGTGCGCAGTCGACGCTGCGTCTGGGCCAGGGTCAGCGCGGCGGGGGTGACGATCTCGGCGTAGCGGGGGTTGTCGCGCTGCAGACGGGTCTCGAGCAACGCCAGCTCGCTCCCCACCGCATCGAGGGCGTCGCCGATGCGGGCGGCCTCTCCGGGGTCGCGGTCCGGAAGAGCCTGGACAAGCTGAGCCTCAAGCTGACGGACCTGGCCGGCGAGGTCCTGCTGCAGCCGGGCGGTTCCGGCGCCGGCCTTGCGACCCAGGGCGGCGCGGCCGGCGGTCTGGGCGAGGGCGCGGGCGGCCGGCGAGACCTCAAGGTCCTGGGCGGCGACAAAGGCGGCGTCACGCAGGCGCGGCAGATCGGCGGGCCGGTCGACCGCGGCGAGCCAGGCCAGGCGCAGGTAGCGGCGCAGAACCGGCGCCTGGGCGGCGCCCGGTCCCTCGCGATCGGTCCGGATACGCCGCAGCGTCGCTTCGGCGTCATGGCCTGCAACGGCCAGCCCCTCGGCGCGGTGGGCTCTTCCTATGGCGACGGCGCGAGCTGACAGGGCCTCGGCCCGGACGTTCGCAGACAGGAGGCGCTGGTTTTCCGCCATCGCATCGTATGCGGCCGCGGTGGCGGGGTGACCCTCGCCCAGCACCCGGCGACGGGCGTCCAGCGCATGCGCAAGCAGGGGTTCGGCCTCGGCCGCGCGGCGGCCCGCGGTCAGGTCGGCGGCCAGGGCGGCGTAGGCGGACGCGGTGGCGGGATCGTCCGGTCCCCTCGCGGCGGCGAGGATCCGCAACGCGCGCCGGTGCATCCGCTCGGCCCCTGCGGCCTTGCCGCGCCGGGCGAGATTGTCGGCCAGATCGCCAAAGCTGATCCCGGTCTCGGCGGCCCGGTCACCGAGCAGGCGGCGTCGGACCTCCAGGGCCTGGCGCAGCATGACCTCGGCTTCGTCCCGGCGGCCCTGTGCGTCGAGATTGCGACCCAGCGCGGCGGCGTCCGCGGCGGTTGCCAGATGGCGGGGGCCGCGCAGCTCCCGGTCGGTCTTGAGCGCAGTCCGGTGCAACGGCTCGGCCTCGGCGTGACGGCCCTGGGCATCCAGGTTCAGCGCCATCCGGGCGTAGGCCTGGGCGGTAGCGGCGTCCCGTTCGCCGAAGACCTGGCGTCGCAGGGCCAGCGCGCGGCGATGCAGCGGTTCGGCCTCAAGGTGCCGGCCCATGTCGTCGAGCGTGGCGGCCAGGGCGCCGAGGTCGGCCGCGTGGCGGGGATCGGCCTCGCCATAGAGGCGGAGGTCCGCCTCCACAGCGGCGCGATAGAAGGGCTCGGCCTCTGCGGCCCGGGATCTGGCGCGCAGCAGGTCGGCGAGGGCGACGCCGGTCGCCGCGGCCTCGGCGCTGCGGGCTCCGAACCGGCTCTGGCTGAGCGCCAGCAGGTCCCGGCGCAAGGGCTCGGCCTCGGCGAACCGGCGCTGGCGCTCAAGTACGCCGGCGAGGTTGGCGATGGCCAGCAGGGTCTGGCTGTCCTGCGCCCCGAGGACCCTGCGATCGGTGGACAGCGCGCGCCGGAAAAAAGGCTCGGCCTCGGCGTCACGCCCCTGACGCGCCAGCGACTGGCCGATCCAGGAATAGGACGCCGCGGTGACCGGAGCTCCGGGCCCGAACGCGCGCTCCTCGATAGCGAGACGTTTGCGCGTCGCGGCCTCCACCCGGGACCAGCGCCCCGCCGTGCGTGCGACCTCGGCCTCGACGACCAGCGCGCTCCAGGCCTCGGTTTCCTTTGCCGTCAGGGCGCGGGGCTGGGTCGCCGCGGAGGCGGCGCCCGGCAGGGCGATGATGAGGGCGAGGCTGATCAGGCCCGCGCGCCGCCGCCAGGCTGGCATGTTGGTCCCACGAATCTTCCGAGGATCGCAGCTTACCTGCTTCAGGGGCGGCTGCGCATGGGACTGGACGTCGCGTGCCCTTCACCGGCGCCGATATAGCCAAGGGTGGCCGCGCGGCTGATGGCCTGGGAGCGGCCGCCGGCGCCCAGCTTTCGCCCGGCGTTGGTGATGTGGAACCGGACGGTCGGCAGCGAGATGGCCACGATGTCGCCGATCTCCGCATCCGTCTTTCCGGCGGCGGCCCATTTCAGGCACTGAATCTCCCGGCGCGTCAGCCGCGCCGGTGTGGCCTCGCCGGTGGTGACCGCCTCTTCGTAGGTCGCGACCAGTTTCAGGGCGAGCGCATGGACCTGCGTCGCATGCGCGGCGAAGACCGCCTCGATCTCGAAACCAGGCTCGGCGGTGGCCCAGACGACGGCCCCGATCACGCCTCCGGGCAGGTAGGCCGGCGCGACGATCGCGGCGGTCACCCCGAACGTGTCGATGGGCCCCTCATTGGTGATCGCGTCGAGCGCGCGATTGGGCCGCCACGACCCGAAGCGCCCGGCCGCGAAGTAGAAGGGCTCGGAACATCCGCGGGCGGCATGGATGAAGGCGGCGCGCAGGGCAAAGGCGCGGTCTTCCCAGTAGCGCAGGTCCGGATCGATCCACCGGAAGACGGATTCCGCCAGCGGGCGGCCGTCGGACCCTCTCATCGGGCGGGTCGAGCCGATATCGGCGGCGGCCGCGACATATGGCAGGCCCATCGTCTCGATATGGCAGGCCCATCGTCTCGCCGAGCGCCGCGACCTGTCGCGCCAGCGTGTCGGTCATCTGCAGAAGGGCCTGGGGGTCCGCGTCCATGTTCCTCGGGGGGCGTCGGGGCCCCTATCACTTCCGATAGCTTGTTTGCCGGGTCCCCCCTGAGCAAGGTCCGTCCCCGCGCGGCCGGCGGCCGTGACGGGAAAAGATCGCCTGCAGGCGGCGGGATGGCCCAGTTGAGGACCTTGAACCGGCGGTGTCGAGTCCGCGCTTGCCTCGCCCGGGGGAAGGCGGCGCTGAGTTGAGGACAGGGAGTGAGGCAGGCTCATGGATCTTGAACTGAATGCCGAGGAACGCGCCTTCCGGGACGAGGTGCGGGCGTTCCTGGCCTCAAACCTCACGCCGGACCTGCGGGCGGCGGGCCAGTTGGTCACCAGTGTCTTCTGCGAGCCCCGGTTCAGCCTGCCCTGGCAGCGGATCCTGCACGCCCGGGGCTGGGCCGCCCCCGGCTGGCCGCGGGAATATGGAGGCCCGGGCTGGAACGAGGTGCAGCGTTCGATCTTCGCGGCCGAGTGCGCGCGGGCCGGCGCGCCCAGCCTGTCGCCCATGGGTCTGAAGATGGTCGGGCCCGTGATCATGGGCTACGGCACGCCGGAGCAGAAGGCGCACTACCTGCCGCGAATTCTCTCGGGCGAGGACTACTGGTGCCAGGGATATTCGGAGCCGGGCTCCGGATCGGATCTGGCATCGCTCCAGCTTCGCGCCATAAGCGACGGAGATCATTACGTTCTGGACGGTTCGAAGATCTGGACAACCCACGCCCAGTTCGCGAACCAGATGTTCTGCCTGGTGCGCACCGGCACCGAGGGCAAGGCTCAGCAGGGGATCACCTTTCTGCTGCTCGACATGGCGACCCCCGGCATCTCGGTGAAGCCGATCATCACCCTGGCCGGCGAGCATGAGGTGAACCAGGTGTTCTTCGACGGCGTCCGCGTGCCGAAGTCCGGCCGGGTAGGCGAGGAGAACCAGGGCTGGACCGTGGCCAAGTACCTGCTGGAATTCGAGCGCGGCGGCGGCTCTGCCCCCGGTCTCAAGGTCGGGCTGGAGCGGGCGGAGTCAATCGCCCTGGCGGCCCAGGCGGATGATCCACACCAGCGCCGGCGGCTGACCGAGGCGCAGATCGCGGTCGAGGCGATCGACATGTCGGAGCGCCGGGTGCTGAGCCTGCTGGCGGGAGGCAAGAACCCGGGCCCGGCGTCTTCGATGATGAAGATCAACGGCACGGAAGCGATGCAGCGGGTGGACGAGATCTCGATCGCCGCCCTCGGTCTCTACGCCGGCGTGGATCAGCCCGCCGCGCGGGAACCGGGATCGAACCTGGAGCCGGTCGGCCCGGCCGAGGGTCTGACCGCCATGCCCCGCTATCTGAACAATCGCGCCGCCTCGATCTATGGCGGCTCCAATGAAATCCAGCGCGACATCATCGCCCGACTGGTTCTTGGGCTTTGAAGGAGGATCGACCGATGAGCATGCTGCTGAACCTGCGCCGTCCGCCGTACCGGACCTATTCGATCACCCAACTCTGCCGTGAATTCGGGGCTACGCCACGAGCCCTGCGGTTCTATGAGGAACAGGGTCTGCTGGCGCCCGCGCGCCGCGAACTCAGCCGGGTCTATTCCTACAAGGACCGGGCGCGGCTGCAGATGATCCTGAACGGCCGCAAGGTTGGCCTGTCGATCGCCGAGATCCGCGACATCCTCGACCTCTACGACGAAGAGGGCGAGGCGGCCCAGAACGCCCAGGCGCTGAGGGTTTTCCGGCAGCGGATCGAACAGCTGGAGGCCCAGCGGGCTGAAGTCGAGGGGGCCATCGAGACCCTCAGGCTGGCCGCCGATCGCCTGGCCCAGAAGTATCCGGGCGCGGGCCGGGAGGCCGATGCCTGAAGGCGGACCCTGGCGCCCGGATGGATGCCGGCGTCAGGCGAGGTTCCAGGTCTGGAACGAGCGGTCCGGTCCTGCCGCGTTGGCGGGGAGCGGAATGCGGATCGTGTAGCGGGCCCCGCCGTCGTCCTGCGCGGTGAGGCTGCCTTTCAATTCCCGAACCAGCGCGGCGATGATCGACATGCCGAGGCCGCCGGCTCCCTGGCCACTGCCGCCAAAGCCCTTTCCCTCGTCCCGAACGGTCACCACCAGTTGGCCGCCTTCGCGGCGCGAGGCGACTTCCAGCCGACCGCCCGGCCGACCGGCATAGGCGTGCTTCGCGGCGTTGATCGCGATTTCGTTGATCGCCATGGCCAGCGGCTGGGCCATCTCGCCCGGAACCCGGGTCGCGTCGGATTCCACATCGCACCGCAGGCCTGTAGTGGCGGTGATCGCCTCGCCCAGTCCGGCGAGGAAGGGGCGTAGTTCGACGGTGACCTGGCCTACATGATCGTAGAGGTAGCGGTGGAGTTCACCGACGGCGACGAGCCGCGCCCGGCTGGATTCCAGCGCCGCCTGGGCCGCCGGATCGCGTGAGCGCAGCTGCTCGAACACCAGCATGTCGGCGGCCAGCTGCAGGCTGTTGGCGATGCGGTGGTTGAGCTCCTGGATATGGAGCTCCTGGTTGGCCAGTTGCGCGCGGGCGGACGAGAGTTCCCGGACAAGTCCTGTGTCGGTTGTCGCGGCGCTGGCGAACATGACGCGCCCCTTCGCAATACTGTGAAGCTTGTTCCGATGTGGGACGGTGGCGTTCTGCGACCATCAATCTCCAAACGACGGATTTCGGCGGTTGGTTCCAGTATTAGAGGATTTGAATAGGGCAAAAGAACGGCGTGTCGCAGGGTTATACGCCGGACGGAAGTATAAGTTAACGAAATCCTAACGCGATGTCTTTTGCAGCTAGACGCAGACCTTGCCGGCGCGGGCGTCAGTGTAGGCTCCCGCGGTGTAGGCGACCTCGCCGTTGACCAGCACGGTGTCGATGCCCTCGGCGCTGCGGACATACCGCATGCCGTCGCCCGGCATGTCGAATGCGGGGCGTTCCTCGCCACGGCCGATGTGCTCGGGATCGAACACCACGACATCGGCGGCCAGGCCCGGCTGCAGGCGGCCGCGGTCCTTCAGGCCCCAGATGTCGGCGGTCTCGCCGGTGATCTTTGCGACGGCCTTCTCGAGGCTCATCGCGCCCGCCTTGCGGACGAACTCGCTGAACAGGTAGCCGGTGTCCCCGTAGGTGGAGAACGACGACAGGTGGGCGCCACCGTCGCTGGCGCCGATATGAACGAGGTCGTTGGCCAGCATGGGTCCGATCCGGTCGGTCATCTGGTGCCCTTGCGAGGCACTCAGGAAGGCCACGTCCAGACCGTTCTCCAGCGACAGGTCGATCAGCGCCTGGGCGGGGGCCTGGCCGCGGATCTTCGCGATCTCCGACAGAGTCTTGCCGACCAGCTCGGGAGGGCAGGCGTCGCCGCCGCGGGCGATCAGCCGGCCCATCGAATGCTCGCCTCCGTCGGGGCCGGTATCGGCGATCAGCTTGGCGACGGTCTCCGGATCGCGCAGTGCGGTCTCGCGCGCATCCAGCGGTTGGCGGAGCACCCGCACCCAGCGGGGCCAGCGGGCGAAGAACAGGCTGGGGCGCAGCAGGCTGAACGAGATGTCGATCGGCCGCGTCTGCATCTGCGGCCACACCCGCGCCCCGCGGGCGAAGTGCTCCTCAACCCGGGCGATGGCGCGGGTGGCGTTGTCGGGCACCGCCATGGTGTCGAACAGCGGCGAGAAGGTGGTGGGGATGTTGTGCTTCAGCGACAGCTCGGCCAGCTGGTCGATGCGGGCGATCGTGATGTCGGTGGCGTAGAACTCGGGCACCACCTGCAGCATGCGGCCATATTCGCCGAGCACGGCCGACAGGGCGTCCAGCTCCTCGAACTGGGCGAAGCGGCTGGGCACGGGGCGGCCGTTCTCGTCGACGTCGACGAAGCTGGTGGACAGGCCCACGGCGCCGGCGTCGAGGCACTCGCGCAGCAGGGCCTGCATGGCGGTGATCTCTTCGGAGGTGGCGGCGCGCTCCTGCGAGGCGGGGCCCATGACCCAGAGACGGATAACGCTGTGCCCGACCAGCGGCGCGACGTTGATCGACAGGCTCTTCTCGATGGCGGCGCGATAGCCGGCGAAGTCTTCCCAGTTCCAGTCGAATGCGGTGGTGAAGGCCTCGGGCGGCATTTCCTCGATCTGCTGGAACATGCCGACCACCCGCTGGCGGTCCGGCGCGCGGATCGGAGCCAGGGACAGCGAGCAGTTGCCGGGGACGATGCAGGTTACGCCGTGCTCGAGGGCGGGCCTGGCCGCGCCGTCCCAGAGGAGCTGGACGTCGAAGTGGGTGTGCGGGTCGATGAAGCCGGGCGCGACCACGCGGCCGCCGGCCTCGACGATGGTCCGGGCCTCTCCCTCGACCTTGCCGACCGCGGCGATGCGGCCGTCCTTGATACCGACGTCGCCCCTGAAGCCGGGGGTTCCGGAGCCGTCGACCACGAGGCCGCCGCGCACGATCACGTCGAACATCAGTTTTCCTCCAGGATGCGGCGCCAGGACTGGCCGGCGAGATCGTCCACGTGGGTCGCCCCGCAGTTTCTCATGAGTTTCAGGCCGGTTTCCTCGTCCAGGACGATGGGGCCTTCGACGCCGTTCGGGTGGCGCAGGCGAACCAGCAGTTCGGCGGAGCCGTCATGGCCGGCGACGATCTCGGCGCTGACGATGACGGCCTCGCTCACGACAGAGGGGGCTCGACGAAGACGACGTCGGAGCCCAGCAGCAGGCCGGGGGGCCTGCGCATCGCAAAGATGTGCAGGTTCCAGCTCTTGATCCGGTCCACCGCTTCGGGGACCGGATCGTCGGGCATGGCCCGCAGCGCCAGTTCCTCGACGGTCTCGTCCGGTCCGGGCGTGACGAAGCGGCGCTGGCGCGACAGGCTCATGATCAGACCAGTTCGACGATGATGGCCGGAGCCATGCCGCCGGCGGCGCACATGGTGACCAGGCCGCGCTTCAGGCCGCGGCGCTCCAGTTCGTCGACCACGGTGCCGATCAGCATCGAGCCGGTGGCGCCGATCGGGTGGCCCAGGGCCATGGCGCCGCCGTTCACGTTGACCTTCTCACGGTCGAGCTTGAGGTCGCGGATGAACTTCTCGGCGACGACCGCAAACGCCTCGTTGATTTCCCACAGGTCGATGTCGTCGACGGTCAGGCCGGCCTTCTTCAGCACCTTCAGCGCCGCCGGGACCGGGGCGTTGAGCATCAGGGTCGGGCTGTCGCCCATGTTGGCCATGGCGACCACGCGGGCGCGCGGCTTCAGGCCATGCTTCTTGGCATAGTCGCCCGAGGCCAGCAGCACCGCGCCCGAGCCGTCGACGACGCCCGAGGAGTTCCCGGCGTGGTGGAAGTGCTTGATCTTCAGGTCGGGATAAACCTGGTTGATCAGGCCGGCGAAGGTGGTGCCCTTGGCGTCGAGCGGCGCGTTGGCCATGGCCTCGAACGAGGCCTTCAGCGCGGCGAGGCCTTCCTTTGTGGTCTGCGGACGGGGGAACTCCTCGTGGTCGAGGGCGAGCGTGCCGTCATCGTGGAACACCGGGATCAGGGCGCGGTCGAAGTGGCCATTGCGGATGGCGTAGTCGGCGCGCTGCTGGCTGACCAGGGCGAGGTCGTCCAGCGCTTCGCGGGTGATGCCTTCCATGGTGGCGATGGCGTCGGCGCAGATGCCCTGGTGCGACTGCGGATGCTGGGCGCGCAGGTGCAGGTTGCCCGAGTCCATCAGCATCGGACCGGCTTCCGGATCCGGCTTCGGCGCGCTGGAGGCGGTGTACGACATCATCTCGCAGCCGCCGGCGATGACCAGGTCTTCCATGCCCGACATGATCTGGGCGGCGGCCAGGTTCACCGCGGTGATGCCCGAGCCGCAGTAGCGGTCCAGGGTGACGCCGCTGGCCTTGATGTCGTAGCCCGCGTCGAGCGCCGCCATGCGGCCCATGTCACCGCCCTGCTTGCCGCGCTGGGAAGAGGTGCCCCAGATGATGTCGTCGACATCGGCGGTGTTGAGGCTGTTGCGCTCGGCGAGCGCCTTCAGGACCGCGGCCCCCAGACGCTGCGGGTGGAGGTCGGCGAGCGCGCCCTTGCCCACCTTGCCGATGCCCCGGGGGGTGCGGCAGGCGTCGATGATGTAGGCTTCGGTCATGATGTTTCCTCGCAAGGCGATCAATTGTTGCCGAGAGACTCTGCGCTCGCCGTTACGTCAGTCTAGCCCCTTCTGAGCGACAGCGATCCTGGCGCGCGCTCCGGAAATACGGATGCAAACTTGCCGCCCCACGGATGGGCATCCGCAAGCGCCGCGTTCGACGGCGCAGCTTGATCACGGGGAAATGCAGA
Organism: Pseudomonadota bacterium; assembly: GCA_963205005.1. Lineage (GTDB taxonomy): Bacteria > Pseudomonadota > Alphaproteobacteria > Caulobacterales > Caulobacteraceae > Phenylobacterium. Next base: position 33,798 of record CAUJHW010000145.1, on the reverse strand, counting down.
TGAGACAGGAATTCCTGGCCCTTGCCGCTTTCGGGACGCTGGTCGGCGGTCCGGCCCTGGCGCGAGACGTGGGCGGCGTAGCCTGCGTGAATCCGCCCCCGGCCCGTTGCGAGGGCGAGGCGTGCAATGGCGCGGCGCTGGCCGACCTGGGCAACGCCACCGACCCGAAGTCCGGCCGGAAGTTCTTCCTGGACTATCCCTGCGACCTGAAGCCGGGGGAGAAGGTCACCTTCATCCTGAATCTCCACGGCGCAGGCTCGATCGCAAACTGGCAGCGGCACTATTTCCCGGCCGCCGACCATGTCCAGAAGTACCGGCTGGTCGTGGCGACCCCGACCGCGGCAACGACCACGCCCGTTCGCCGCTGGGACGGCGCCGCGGATGACGCCTACCTGCAGAACATCACCGACCTCGTCTTCGGCGCCTTCGGCCGGTCGAGCATAAGGTCCATGTGGCTCGCCGGGCACAGCCAGGGCGGGTTCACCTCGAGCCGGATCGTCTGCAGCGACTATTTCCGGGGCAAGGTCGACGGCTGGCTGAGCCTGTCCGGAGGCCGGATTGGCCAGGCGCCGTTCGTGCGCCAGTTCGGTCCGCCGAAGGCCGACGGCTCCCCGCCTGACCCGCGCCCGGCCGGCGCGATGCCAGCCAGCAGCGTACCGGCCTGCGATTTCAGCCATGTCTTCGAAGTCGGACAGTGGGAGATCGACAGCCTGCCCACCACCTCGCCCTGGGCCGAGAAATACGGCTGTAGCGCGCGGATCCGCGAAAAGGACATCGTCGACGAAAAGCCGGGCCACGTCTGGGACTTCGCCCGGGCCGGCTACAAGGTCTGGGGCATGAAGGCGCGGCCCGGCGTGTCTGAGGTCTACGTCTACCCGAAGTGCCAGGGTGATCGGGTGGTCGCCGACGTGGTGCGGCAGGACAAGGGCCACACCGAGGGGCTCGAGCCACACGTCACGGAGGCCCTGGTGAAGATGATCGTCAGCGCGCCGGGGGGTAAGGCCCAGTCGGGCGGTTAGGACGCTGAAAGGCGGGGAGTCCTTCCAAGGCTCTCGTCGAGGGTGACCGGGCAGCCGCCGCAGATCGAAGCCGCCGCACGGCAGAACCTGCCGTAGCGGGCCTCGCCTTTGATCGCGAACAGCCTCGGCCCGTTCATCACGATGCGCCCGGACTGGTGCAGGTGGGCAAAGGCCCGGCTGAGCGTGGCGGGCGCGATGCTCAGATAGTCCCCGATGTCGGTCCGGCTCATGGGAATGCGAACCATGCCGATGGACTTCTCGACCCCCTGGCGGTGAGTCAGCCACGCCAGGAAGCACAACAGCCGCTGCTCGACCTGGACGTGGGTGAGCTGGTGGATGTGATGGGCCAACTCGTCGTAGCGGCGGCCGATCTCCTCCAGCAGGGCGGCGTGGTCCCCTGGCGAGACCTCGGGATCGGCCAGGGCCGACTGGCTGATCCTGGACAGGAAGGTGTCGGTGACCGCCTCGGCGGTCATGGTCTGCGGTCCCGGAAAGAAGCTGAACGCTTCGCCCGGCCCGAGGAAGGCCAGGATCTGCCGGACGCCATCCACGGTCAGGATCTGCAGTCGCACCCAGCCGCTGACGACCTCGTAGATGCAGTCTGCGCGGTCGCCTTCTTCGAAGATCGTCTCGCCCTTGCGAAAGCGAGGGGTGAGCCGCGGCGGCGATGCAATCACCCGGGCCTTATGCAAGCGACCATTCCTTACGCGCACCTGAGCTGCAAGCTTCAGCGTGTGACGCCCTGTGACATTGATATGCGTCAATACGGGTCCGGGAGGCGGCGGCGCGCGGGTCAGTCGCCCAGGGCCGAAAGGGCGGCGGGCAGGGCCTCGGCGAGGGCCCGGGCCACCGCCTGTTCGCCGGTGTCACTCTCCAGAAGATCCTGTCGGACCTCGAGCTCGACATAGTCCAGGCCGCGGCCGATGGCGTGGTGGGGGATGGTGAAGTCCACGTTGTCCATCCGGTAGGGCTCGTTGTCGCCGACCTCCGGGGCGCCGGGGAGGGCGCGGAGTTGCGCCAGCATGGCGTCAGAGAACGGACTTCCGCCCAGGTGCAGCACGCCGAAGCTCCACGGCCTTGCAAAGGCCTGCATCACCGGCGTGAACGAATGCAGCGCGACGACAATCGTCGGGACGCCCAGCTCTGCCCGGGCGTCCAGTTCGGCGGCGATGCGGGCATGGTAGGGCGCAAAGACCGTCTCGATCCTCGCCGCGCGTTCTTCCTCCGTCAGCGACCGGTTACCCGGAATCGCCGAACCGTCGCTAACTTCGGGGATGGAATCGGGCCTGGCTGGATCGCGGTTGCAGTCGATCACCAGGCGCGAGAACCGCTGGGCGATGAACGTCGCGTCCAACGCCGCGCTGAGCCTCCGGCCAAGTCCGGCGACGCCGATGTCCCAGGCGATATGCCGGCTCAGATCGGGCTCGGTGAGCCCGAGGTCCGCCAGCCGCGACGGGATGACGCGGCCTGCGTGGTCGCCCACGAGCAGAAACGGCGATCGGGCGCCCGAATTGGTAACAATCGCGGCCTGATCCTCGGTCTTGTCGATGTGCCGCATGGGCGGGGCGCCTGAATCGGCGGAGCTTCGCTTCAATGCCGGTTGTCTCAATCCGTCACCTGACCCTGTACCGCTACCGCAGCCCGGTGGCGTTCGGTGAGCATCGGGTGATGTACCGGCCTCTTGAGAGCTTCGACCAGCGCGTTCTTTCCGCCCGCCTGGAGGTGGGGCCGGAACCGTCCCTGCTCAGCCACGTCCACGAGGTCACCGGCGCGGCGGTGGCGGTGGTGCGGTTCGATGCCCGCGCCGACCGGCTGCGCTTTGAGAGCGAGGTGATCCTGGATCACACCCCGCGGCCGGCCTTCGATCTCGAGAGCGAGCATTCCACCCTCGGCGCGGAACGATTCGCCTATGGGCCCGACGAGGCGGCGGACCTGGCGCTATCCATCGCCCGACGCCATCCGGACGCGGGCGAGGTCGAGGCCTGGGCGCGCCAGTTCGTAAGGCCCCGGGGCCACACCCCTCTGTCCGCGGTCCTGTCGGACATGACTCACGCCATCCGCGAAGGGTTCGCCTATGCCCTGCGCCTGGACGGTCCGCCGCAGACGCCGACCCTGACCCTGGCGCGGCGGACCGGAACCTGCCGCGACTTCGCGGTTCTTATGGTCGAGGCGGCGCGCAGCCTGGGCCTGGCGGCCCGATTCACCTCCGGCTACGTTTATTCCGGGTCGCAGAAAGCGGGCCGCACGGGCGGCGGACATTCACACGCCTGGGCCCGCATCTACCTGCCCGACTGCGGCTGGATCGATTTCGACCCCACGAACGGCATCGTCGGCAATCAGGACCTCGTCCGGGTGGCGGAGGTGATTCATCCCCGCGCGGCCCTGCCTCTCCACGGCTCCTGGTCGGGTCGCGCGAGCGATTTCCTGGGCATGGACGTGGATGTCGACATCAGCGTCACCGCGGCGACGCAACCCGCGGCCGTTCTGAGAGTTGCCCACGGGCAGTGAGCCCAAGGAAAACGAATGCGCATCCGGTGCGGTTACGAGATCACCTACGAATGTCCTGCGCCTACCCCGATGCTGCTGATGCTGAACGTCCGGCCGGAGCGGCTTTCCGATCTGGAAGCGCCTGATCTCATCCACACCGACCCGGCGCTGCCGCTGGGGCAGTATCGGGACCAGTTCGGAAACCTGTGCAGCCGCATTCTGGCGCCGCAGGGCCGCCTGACCCTGAGCGCCGACTTCGTGATCCGGGATTCAGGCCTGCCCGACCCTGTGTTCCCTGACGCCTGGCAGACGCCGGTCGACCAGCTTCCGGACGACGTGATCGTGTTCCTGCTGGGGTCGCGCTATTGCGAGACGCAGGAGCTCAACGAGATCGCCTGGAAGCTGTTCGCGGACATCCCGCCCGGCTGGGCCCGCGCACAGGCGATCGTGAAGTACGCCCACGAGCGGATTGCCTTCGGCTACCAGCACGCCCGGCCGACAAAGACCGCCACCCAGGCGCACGAGGAGCGACAGGGGGTCTGTCGCGACTACGCCCACCTGGCCATCACCCTGTGCCGCTGCATGAACATCCCGGCGCGCTACTGCACCGGCTATATGGGCGACATCGGGATCCCTGTTGAGGGGGTGATGGACTTCAGCGCCTGGATGGAGGTCTACCTCGGCGGCCGTTGGATCACCATGGACGCCCGCCACAACAAGCCACGGATCGGCCGGGTGATGATGGCCATGGGCCGCGACGCCACTGACGTGGCGATCATCACCAACTTCGGGCCCGCCGACCTGGTGGGGTTCAGGGTGATCTCGGACGAGCTCTAGCCGCCACCGCAGGCTGCCGCCGCGCGAAATAATGGTGTAATGCTAAGCATCTACGATTTGCGAGCGAGCCTGCAAACGGCCGCCGCTGCGAACGTGTCATTGGGGGAATCATCATGCGCACAGTCCATCTGAGCGTCCTCGGCCTACTGGCCACAACCGCCCTGATCACCGGCTGCTCCACCGACGGAGCACCGCATGCCATGAGCGCCGGCTCGGCGGTGAACGCCGCGGCGAATGCGCCGGCGACGGTCGACAACTTCATGCTTGTGGACGCCAATCTCGATGCGCACGAGCTCTACCGGATGTCGGACGCCTCGGCGGTGGTGCTGGTGACCCAGACCAATGGCGACGCCGTGATGCGCAGGCAGGCGCAGGCGCTCAACGGGCTGGCTACGACCTACGGCGCCAGGGGCGTTCAGGTCCTGCTGCTGAACTCCAGCCTGAAGGACAGCCGCGAGGCGATCCAGGCCGAGGTGCAGAAGGCCGGCTACGCCGTACCTGTGTTGATGGACAGCTACCAACTGGTCGGCGAAAGCCTGGGCGTCACCCGCTCGGCCGAGGCGATCGTGATCAACCCGAAGACCTGGGCCATCGTCTACCGCGGCCCGGTGGCCGGCGCGCAGGCTGCGCTTGACGCGTTCCTGGCCGGAAAGGCCGTGCCGGCCTCGGTCGCCTCGACCGGCGGCGCACCCATCGCGTTCGCCCCCCGGGACGCGACGAAGATTTCCTATGCGAGGGACGTGGCGCCGATCCTCGAAGCCAAGTGCGTCGCCTGCCACCAGGAGGGCGGCATCGGCCCGTTCGCCATGTCCAGCTACGACATGGTCAAGGGCTTCTCGCCGATGATCCGCGAGGTGATCCGCACCGACCGGATGCCGCCCTACAACGCCGATCCGCATGTCGGAAAATTCTCCGACAACAAGAACATGACCGCCGCCGAGATCCGGACGCTGGTTCACTGGATCGAGGCCGGCGCGCCCCGCGGCGAGGGCGTCGACCCGCTGGGCGGAAAGAAGCACGTGGCCGCCGAGTGGCCGCTGGGCAAGCCCGACCTGATCCTGAACATTCCCGCCTACAAGGTCCCGGCCTCGGGCGTGGTCGATTATCAGCGACCATTCACGCCCAATACCCTGACCGAAGGTCGATGGATCCGGGCGTCCACCATCAAGCCCGGCGACCGCCAGGCGGTTCACCACATCCTGACCGGCTGGATGAAGGACGTCCCGGCCGCCGGCCAGACGTCGTCGGAGACCCGCTGGCGGGGTTCGGTCGGCGGCTACGCGGTGGGCGCCGAGTCAAACGTGTTTTCCGACGAGGTCGGCACCTACCTGCCGCCCGGCGGGGCCGTAGGCTACCAGATGCACTATACGCCCTACGGCAAGGAGACGGTCGATAACTCGCAGATCGGCGTCTACTTCCGGGACACCGTGCCGAAGTACATCATGCGCAGCGTGGTGGTGATCGACACCAGCATCGCGATTCCGGCCAACACCGCCCGCCACAGGGAAGTGGCCTATGTGGAGTTCCCGAGAGACGCGCTGCTCTACTCGGCCTTCCCGCACGCCCACTATCGCGCCTACGCCAACGACCTCTGGCTGCAGACGCCGGATGGCAAGAAGACGCTGCTGCTGAGCATGCCGCGCTACGACTTCAACTGGCAGCGGTCCTACACTTTCGCCGAGCCGGTGAAGATTCCGGCCGGCTCGCGGCTGATCGCCAACTACATCTACGACAACTCGAAGACCAACCCGGCCAATCCCGACCCGAACATCAAGGTCACCTGGGGCGAGCAGAGCCACGAGGAAATGCTGTTCACGTCGGTCAGCTTCCGCTGGGTAGACGAGACGGCGGCGGCGCAGGTCGATTCCGAGGCGCGTTTCGCCGACACCCGCCTGCTGGGGATGATGGACGACAACATCGACGGCAAGCTGCAGAAGGCCGAGATGAAGGGCCGGATGGGCGAGATGCTGGGCAAGTTCTTCGTGGCGCTGGACAAGAACAGCGACCAGGCCCTGGACAAGTCCGAGCTGGCCGCCGCCCAGGCGATGATGGGCAACCGCCGTCGTGGCTCTGAGGCCAGCAACGCATCGCCGGCGCCCGTCGGCGGGAAGTAGTCGCCGGCTCAGCGCCCCTTCGGGGGCAGGGCGGTTTGAAATCAGAAGGGCCGCGCGGAGCTTTCCGTCGCGGCCCTTTTCCGTTTCCCAGGGTGGCGCGCCAAGGCGCTGCCGAAACGCCTACTGCGCGTAGCCGAGCTGTTCGTTCAGGCGATCCAGCACGGTGATCGCGGCTTCCGGGATCACGGTCCCCGGCGTGAAGATCGCCGAGACGCCCATGTCCTCCAGCGCCTTGAAGTCCTCGGGCGGGATGACTCCGCCGACGAAAACCAGGATGTCGGGACGGCCCAGTTTCGCGAGTTCGGCCTTGAGCTCGGGAACCAGGGTGAGGTGGCCCGCGGCGAGCGAGCTGGCGCCCACGGCGTGAACGCCGGTCTCGACGGCTTCAGCGGCGGCCTCGGCCGGAGTCTGGAACAGGTCGCCGATCTCCACCTCGAAGCCCAGGTCGGCGAAGCCCGAGGCGATCACCTTCTGGCCGCGGTCGTGGCCGTCCTGCCCCATCTTGGCGACCATCAGGCGCGGCTTGCGGCCGTCAGCCTGGGTGAAGGCCTCGGCCATGGCGCGGGCGCGTTCGGTGGCGGCGGTGGCGCCGGACTCGCGCAGATAGACCCCCTTCACCGCATCGGCGCGGGCCTTGTGGCGGTTGAACACCTTTTCCAAGGCATAGGAGATTTCGCCCACCGTAGCCTTGGCCCGGGCGGCGTTCACGGACAGTTCCAGCAGGTTGCCGTTTCCGGCGGCGCCGGCGGTCAGGGCGTCGAGCGCGGCAGCGACGGCCTCGGGGTCACGCTCGGCCTTCAGGCGGCGCAGCTTTTCAAGCTGGGCGGCGCGGACGGCGGTGTTGTCCACCTTCAGCATGGGGATGACGTCGGCGACGTCGGGGCGATAGCGGTTCACGCCGACGACACTCTGCTTGCCGGAGTCGATGCGGGCCTGGATGCGGGCCGAGGCCTCTTCGATGCGGCGCTTGGGCAGGCCTTCCTCGATGGCCTTGGCCATGCCGCCCAGGGCTTCCACTTCGGCGATATGCGCCAGGGCGCGCTCGGCCAGGTCGGCGGTCAGGCGCTCGACGTAGTAGCTGCCGCCCCAGGGATCAACGACGCGGTTCTGGCCGCTTTCCATCTGCAGGAACAGCTGGGTGTTACGGGCGATCCGGGCGGAGAAGTCGGTGGGCAGGGCCAGCGCCTCGTCCAGCGAGTTGGTGTGCAGGCTCTGGGTCTGGCCGCCGGTGGCGCCCATGGCCTCGACGGCGGTGCGGGCGACGTTGTTGAACACGTCCTGGGCGGCGAGCGACCAGCCGCTGGTCTGGGTGTGGGCCCGGAGCGCCAGGGATCGGGCGTCCTTCGGGTCGAACTCGGCCTTCATCAGCTTGGCCCACAGCAGGCGTGATGCGCGCTGCTTGGCGACTTCCATGAACATGTTCATGCCGGCGCACCAGAAGAACGACAGGCGCGGGGCGAACTGGTCCACGGTCATGCCGGCCGCGACGCCGGCGCGGACGTACTCGATGCCGTCGGCCAGGGTGTAGGCGAGCTCCAGGTCGAGCGTCGCCCCGGCTTCCTGCATGTGATAGCCGCTGATCGAGATCGAGTTGAACCGCGGCATCTCCTTCGAGGTGTAGGCGAAGATGTCCGACACGATCCGCATCGAGGGCGTCGGCGGGTAGATGTAGGTGTTCCGGGTCAGGAATTCCTTCAGGATGTCGTTCTGGATCGTGCCCGACAGCTTCTCGTGAGGGACGCCCTGTTCCTCTGCCGCCACGATGTAGAGCGCCAGGATCGGCAGCACCGCGCCGTTCATGGTCATCGACACGCTCATCTTGTCGAGCGGGATGCCGTCGAACAGCGTGCGCATGTCGTAGATGGAATCGATCGCCACGCCGGCCATGCCGACGTCGCCGGCGACGCGGGGGTGATCGGAATCGTAGCCCCGGTGCGTGGCCAGGTCGAAGGCGATGCTGAGGCCCATCTGACCGGCCGCCAGGTTGCGGCGGTAGAACGCGTTGGAGTCCTCGGCCGTGGAGAAGCCCGCGTACTGGCGGATCGTCCACGGATTGGTTGCGTACATCGTCGGGTACGGGCCGCGCACGAAGGGGGCGAGGCCGGGGAAGCCGCCCATGGCCGGGAGGCCAGCGATGTCGGCGGCGGCATAGGCCGGGCGGACGGCGATGCCCTCCGGCGTGGCCCAGGGCTCGGCCGCGGGCGCAGCCGGGGCGGCCGGCGCGCCGTCAAAGGGCAGGGTGGCGAAGTCGGGGAACGTGCTCATGCCGCCACCTCATGTTTCTCGGACAGCCGCATGGGCTTGAGCGGGGGACACTTGCTGTCCGGACCGGGCACGCGGGCTTCGGGAAGTGTGACCGATGTTCCGGCGGGCTCGACCTCGACGGGCGCGGCGTCGGTGGGTGGAAAGGCGGTTACGCCCAGGATCTTCAGCTCGCCGCGGGCGGTGCTGGCGGCGTCCACGTCGCGGGCGATCAGGCCGGATTCCAGGGCTGCGACCAGGCCCCCGGCCGCCTCGATGGCCTGCAGCCGGTCCCAGGCGGCGCGGGCGATCTGGTCGGTCAGGGTTTCCAGATAGCCGGAACCGGCGGCCGGGTCGGCGACCTTGCCGATGTTGGCCTCTTCCTGCAGCACCAGCTGTGCGTTGCGGCTCTGGCGGCGGGCCAGCGCGCCGGGCAGGCCCAGGGCGTCGGAGAAGGTTCCCAGCACCACCGCGTCCGCGCCGCCGACCGCCGCGCCGAAGCCGGCCACGGTCAGGCGGATCATGTTGGTCCAGGCGTCCTGGGCGGTGAGCATCCGGCGCGAGGACTTCGCCTCGATCCGGGCCTGGGCGTCGGCGCCCGAGGCCGTCGCGATGCGGGCGAAGACCGCGCGGGCGGCGCGCATCTTGGCGATGCCCAGCAAGTAGTCGCCGTCGGCGCTGAGCCCCAGCGTGATCCGGGAGAAAGCATCTGAGACTGGCAGGCCGGCGCGGACCAGGGCCTTGGCGTAGGCGATGGCGGCGGCGGCGGCGGTCGCCACCTCCAGCGCTTCGCCGCCGCCGGCCTCATGAGCGACGCGGCCCGATGCCAGGAACAGCTGGGCCTGGGGATAGGTCTGGGCGTGGCGGGCGGCGACAGTCGCCGCGCTGATGATATGGGCCTCGACCGGGCCGGGGCTCGCGCCCGTCTCGGCGAAGGTGCTGATCGGGTCGAGGTTGAAGTTCAGCCATGCGCCCGGCGAGGCCTTGGCGACGGCATGCAGGGCGTCGGCGGCCTGCGGCCCATGGAAGCCGGCGTCTAGGCCCACTGGAGCCAGTTCAACGATCACGTCCTTGAGCGCGCGGGCAAGGGCGTCGACTGTCGCGTGGCCCTTGACGATCACCGAGGCGGCGCCGCCCGTCAGGTCCGCCAGCAGCTCGGCGTTCACCTTCGCCGGGTCGGGATGCGCCGACAGGGTCCGGACATCCCAGGCGCGCGCCGGTTCGAAAGGCCGGGGCGGGAAGGCGGCCGCCGTCTGCGAGGCGGCATAGAGGGGCGCGATCGGCAGGCCCTCCACAGTCGCCTTCTCCAGGCTTTCAAAGGGCTTTTCGCCGAGCGTCTTGGCGACGAGGGCGCGCCAGGCGTCCTCGCCTGCGGGCGGGAATCCGGGGTCGAGAATGGAGATGTCGGCCATGCGGCGAATTGCGCCCCGGGGGCGGCGAACGTCAAGTTCACCCAAGGTTATGCCGCGGCTGAGCTAGGGTGTTGCCCAACGCGCCGCTAAGTGCGTACAACGTAAATCTAACAATCGTTCGAGGAACCGTCCATGGCCCTGCCGCCCGTTCTCCGTGACCGCCTTCGCCTGCCGGTGATCGCCAGCCCGCTGTTCATCATCTCGACGCCCGACCTGGTCATCGCCCAGTGCAAGGCCGGGATCGTCGGCTCGTTTCCGGCGCTGAACGCGCGGCCGGCCTCGCTGCTGGACGAGTGGCTGCACCGGATCACCGAGGAACTGGCCGAGTGGGACCGCGACCATCCGGACACGCCCGCCGCGCCGTTCGCGGTCAACCACATCGTCCACAAGTCGAACGACCGGCTCGAGCACGACGTGGAGATGTCCACGAAGTGGAAGGCTCCGATCATCATCACCTCGCTGGGCGCGAAGGAAGAGGTGAATCAGGCGGCCCACTCGTATGGCGGCGTGGTTCTGCACGACGTGATCACCGACAAGTTCGCCCGCAAGGCCATCGAGAAGGGGGCCGACGGCCTGATCCCGGTGGCGGCCGGCGCGGGCGGACATGCCGGCACCCTTTCGCCGTTTGCCCTGATCCATTCGCTGCGCGAGTGGTTCGATGGCCCGATCGCCCTGTCCGGCTCCATCGCCAACGGCCACGCCATCCTTGGCGCCCAGGCCATGGGCGCGGACCTGGCCTATATCGGCTCGGCGTTCATCGCGACGCAGGAGGCCAACGCCGACCCGGCTTACAAGGACATGATCGTCGCCAGCTCCGGCGAGGACATCACCTACACCAACCTCTTCACCGGGGTTCACGGCAACTACCTGACCCCGTCGATCATCGCCGCGGGCCTCGACCCCAACGACCTTCCGCAATCGGACCCGTCGAAGATGAACTTCGGCTCGGGCGGCAACCAGAAGGCCAAGGCCTGGCGCGACATCTGGGGCTGCGGCCAGGGAATCGGCGCGGTGAAGTCGGTGCCGACGGTCGCCGAGGCCGTGGCCCGGCTTTCCGCAGAGTACGAGACGGCCAAGGCGGAACTGGCGCTGAAGACCTCCTTCACCTCGGGGCGCGCCCTGCAGGCCGCCGAATAGGCTCCGAAGAGCTGATCGGGCCGCCGGCCCCGCCGCCGCGATCCAGGGCAACTGTCACAACAGGTCGTCACCCACGCGCTGGGAGACGACCTGAAGACGCGTCTGCGCTCTCGCATTGAGGCCCCTGTCCCGATCGGCGGCGCACACGATCCAGGCGGCGGTCCAGCCCGAAGCCTGATAGCTGCGGAGACAGAAAATCTGTGGCCGCTTCAATTTTAATCCTACTTACTCGATGGGAGTGAAGGTCGTATCGGTCAGGTCGTGGGCCTGAGGTGAGCCTGGGGATGCCCGGAAGACGGGCCGCTCTCTTCGGCAAGCCTCGCGACCCGACTGCAGGAGCCGGTCATGACCCTGGACGCCCGGATGAGCCGTCGCGAGATGGTGGCGATTGTCGGCGCGGGGGCGGGGACCCTGATGCTGCCGCAGGTTGCGCGGGCGCAGAAGCCGGTGACCCTGCTCAACGTCAGCTACGATCCGACCCGCGAGCTCTACAAGGACATCAACGCGGCCTACGCATCGTACTGGAAGAGCCGGACGGGCCAGGTCGTCAACATCCGTCAGAGCCACGGCGGGTCGGGCAAGCAGGCGCGCTCGGTGATCGACGGGCTGGAGGCCGACGTGGTCACCCTGGCGCTGTCGGCCGACATCGACGAGATCGCCCAGCGCGCCAGGCTGTTGCCGGCCAACTGGCAGTCGCGCCTGCCGGGCAACTCCACGCCCTACACCTCGACCATCGTTTTCCTGGTGCGGAAGGGCAATCCGAAGGCGATCCGCGACTGGAGCGACCTGGTGAAGCCGGGCGTGGGCGTGATCACGCCGAACCCCAGGACCTCGGGCGGCGCGCGCTGGGCCTACATGGCGGCCTACGCCTTTGGCCTGAAGCGCGGCGGGGCCGCCGCCGCCCAGTCGTTCCTGGCCAGGCTCTACAGGAATGTCCCGGTGCTCGACACTGGGGCCCGGGGCTCGACCACCACCTTCGCCCAGCGCGGAATCGGCGATGTCCTGCTGACCTGGGAGAACGAGGCGCAGCTGACGATCGCGGAGTTCGGCCCGAACTTCGACATCGTCTATCCGTCCATGTCGATCCTGGCCGAGCCGCCGGTGGCGCTGGTCGATCGCAACGTGGACCGCCACAGGACCCGTCTGGTGGCGGAAGGCTACCTGCACTTCCTGTACAGCCCCTGGGCGCAGGAGATCGTGGCGAAGCACCACTTCCGGCCGCGCGATCCGAAGGCGCTGGCCCGCCACGGCGCGCAGTTCAGAAAGATCCCGCTGGTCACCATCGATGGCGACCTCGGCGGATGGAAGGCGATCCAGGCGACGCACTTCAGCGACGGCGGAGTCTTCGACCGGATCTACCGGCCGTGACGGACCATGTGGCGGCGCCGCCGGTGATCCGCTCCGGTGGCGATATCGCGCCTCGCCCGCGACGCCTGAAGGAGCATTCGATCCTGCCGGGCTTCGGCCTGTCGCTGGGAATCACGCTCGTCTATCTGGCGCTGATCGTCATCCTGCCGCTGGCCGCCCTGGCCCTGCGGCCGTGGGAAATCGGGCTGGACGGTGTCTGGCGCACGCTCACCGACGAGCGGGTGGCCGCGGCCCTGAAGATCAGTTTCGGACTTTCGCTGCTGGCGGCCCTGACCAATGCGCCGCTCGGCCTGCTCATCGCCTGGACCCTGACCCGCTATGAGTTTCCGGGCCGCCGGATCATGGATGCCCTGGTCGATCTCCCGTTCGCGCTGCCGACGGCGGTGGCCGGCATCGCGCTCACCGCCCTCTATGCGCCGAACGGCCCGCTGGGGGCGATGGCGGCGAAGATCGGGCTCAAGACTGCCTATTCGCCGCTCGGCATCTTCATCGCCCTGGTATTCATCGGCCTGCCGTTCGTGGTGCGCTCGATCCAGCCGGTGCTGGAGGATCTGGACCGGGGTGTCGAGGAAGCGGCCCAGACCCTGGGCGCCACCGATCTGCAGCGGATCGCCTATGTGGTGATCCCGGCGCTTGGTCCCGCCATCCTGTCCGGCGTGAGCCTGGCCTTCGCCCGCGCCGTCGGCGAGTACGGCTCGGTGATCTTCATCGCCGGCAATATGCCGTTGAAGACCGAGATCGCGCCGCTGCTGATCGTCATCAAGCTGGAGCAGTACGACTATGCCGGCGCGGCGGCGATCGGCCTGGCGATGCTGGCGATCTCGTTCGGTGCGCTGGTGGTGATGAACGTGCTGCAGATCGCCCTGGCGCGGCGGGGTCGGGCATGAGCCTCGTCGGGAACACGTTCCGCATACGACTGCCGGGAATCGCGCCGTTGATGGTGCTGGTGTCGGCCCTGGCGATGGCGGTCCTGATCGTCCTGCCGCTGGTGGTGGTGTTCCATGACGCCCTGGCAAAGGGGCTGGACGCCTACCTGGCCGCCCTGCGCGAGCCGGACGCCATCGCCGCGGTGAAGCTGACCCTGCTTGTGGCGGCGATCGCGGTGCCGCTGAACGCGGTGTTCGGCGTCGCCGGTGCCTGGACGATCACCAAGTTCGAGTTCCGGGGGAAGAGTATCCTCCTGACCCTGATCGACCTGCCGTTCTCGATCTCGCCGGTGGTGTCGGGGCTGGTCTGGGTGCTGCTGTTCGGGGCGCAGGGACTGTTCGGAACCTGGCTTGCGGATCACGGCCTGAAGGTGATCTTCGCCGTGCCGGGGCTGGTGCTGGCGACCATCCTGGTCACCTTTCCCTTCGTGGCCCGGGAACTGATCCCGCTCATGCAGGAGCAGGGGGCCGACGAAGAGGCCGCTGCGCTTACGCTCGGGGCCAGCGGCTTCACCATGTTTCGCCGGGTGACCCTGCCGAACATCCGCTGGGCGTTGCTCTACGGGGTCCTGCTCTGCAACGCGCGCGCCATGGGCGAATTCGGGGCCGTCTCCGTCGTTTCCGGACATATCAGGGGGCTGACCAACACGCTGCCCCTCCACGTCGAGGTTCTTTACAATGACTATGACTCCGTCGGCGCGTTCACCGCAGCGTCCCTCCTGGCCGGCCTCGGTATCCTCACCCTTGTCCTCAAGTCCGTCCTCGAATGGCGTCATTCCGGTGAGCTTTCGGCCAGCCGCAAGCACTGACGAGGCGCTCGCGCTGGAGATCCGGGGGGTCTCCAAGCAGTACGGCCGCTTCCCGGCGCTGAAGAACGTGTCGCTGCAGGCGCGCGATCGCGAGTTCCTGGCTCTTCTTGGGCCGTCTGGATCGGGCAAGACCACGTTGCTGCGCGTGCTGGCGGGCCTCGAGGAACCGGACGCGGGCGAGGTGCGCTTCGGCGGCGAGGACTTTCTGGCCCTGCCGGTGCGCCAGCGGAAGGTCGGCATGGTGTTCCAGCATTACGCCCTGTTCCGCCACATGACCGTCGCCCAGAACATCGCCTTCGGCCTGACGGTCCGGAAGCGCAGCGAGAAGCCCAGCAGGTCGGAGATCGCCGACCGGGTGGCCGACCTGCTGTCGCTGGTGCAGATGGAGGACCTCGGAAAGCGCTTCCCCGCGCAGCTCTCGGGCGGCCAGCGGCAGCGCGTGGCGCTGGCCCGGGCGCTGGCGATCGAGCCGCGGATGCTGCTGCTGGACGAGCCCTTCGGCGCTCTGGACGCCCAGGTGCGGCGCGAGCTTCGCCGATGGCTGCGGGAACTTCACGACCGCGCCGGCGTGACCACGGTCTTCGTGACCCACGACCAGGAAGAGGCGCTGGACCTCGCCGACCGTGTGGCGATCCTGAAGGACGGCGAACTGATCCAGCTGGGCAAGCCGAACGAGGTGTACGAGCACCCGGCGACGCCGTTCGTCTTTGACTTCCTGGGTCAGTCCTGCCGCCTGCCGGGCATGGTCGATGGGGGGCGGCTGAGGGTGGCCGACTGGGAGACGGCGGCGCCGGCCGGCGCCCCGCAAGGGGCCGTCGAGGTATTCTTCCGCCCAGACGAGGTGGACTTCGCCCCTGCCGACGGGGCTGGACTGGTGGCCCAGATACAGGGCATCGCCCGCCGGGGGCCGGATGTGCGCATCGACTGCCTCGTCGAAGGCGCGACCATGGAGCTCCAGGCTCACGGTCCCTCGCTGCCGACCGGAGTCACCAGCGGGCTGCCTGTGCGGATCCGGCCGCAACGGCCGCAGCTCTATCCGGCGGGCTAGCCTAGCGGGCGTTGCCCGCCAGCCAGCGCTCCATCTCCGGAACCCGTTCGCCGATCACGCCCAGCCGGAAGCGGATCGCCGACAGCGACTTGTCGATTTCGCCACGGGCCGTGGGCGGCACGGTGGCGGCGTAGCGGGTCAGTTTGTCCAGCATCGCAGATGTGCGCGAGGCCATGGCGATCTCGGCGAAATAGGAGGTGCGGCTGGTCGGCTCCAGCAGAGCTTCGACCTTCGCACGGTTGGCGATGGCGAAGTCATAGGCCTTCTCTGGGTGCGCGCCGGCGACGGAGGCGATGATTCCCGGCGCTTCCGTCGGAGTCGGCTCACCGCTCAGCGCCAGTTGCAGGGCCCGGTCCGCCAGCGCCGCGTTCTGCGCCGAACCCAGCAGGCGGTAGAGACGCGCCCGGTCAGAGATGTCCTTCGACGCCCGGGCCAGCTTGTGAATCGCTTCCCAGGTTCCGGCGTCGGCGTTCCGGGCGACAATGGACAGCACCGTGCGGCGACCGGCGCCCGTCAGGCTGCCTGGATCGGCGAGATACCGGTCAAACCGCAGCCGCGCCTCGGCGAGCGTGGGCGCGTGACCCAGGTCGCCCAGGGTCACCAGGACAGAGCGGCGCAGGAGCGCGTCATTGTCGGCCTCGCCCGGACGGGCGTCCCAGCCGAGCCGCTCTGCGATCGGCGCGATCCGGCTGATGACGAAGGCGCGGTAGGCAGGCTGGGTCGGCCGGCCCTCGAACAACCAGTCGATGGCGTCCAGCTGTTCCGAAAGTGTCTGGAGGACCACGGGCTCGCCTGTGGCCGGCGCATTCCGGGCTAGCGCCAGGAAATCGCTCATCGGTACGACCCCGATCTCGCCGAGGGCGCGGCTGTCGTACAGCAGTCCAAGCTGGTCAGCGGGCGCCAGCCGGGCGAACCGCGGCGCAAGCCGGGCCCACAGGTCGGGCGAGTAGGCCGTGCGGAAATAGCCCGTCTGGCCCGCGTTCACGACCACCGCACCCGAGGCCGGGACCGAGGCGGGCGCGTCCGCGCTGACCACTTCGCGCCACTCGCCGTTCTCGCCCTGCACGTTCACCGGCGTCCGCCAGGTCTGCGGGGTCCTCTGGCTGGGATCGGCACCGAAGCGTGACTGTGTCAGCTCCACACCGCCTGTCGTCTCGCGCGCCTGGATCAGCGGGACGCCGGCCTGGAGCGTGAAGTCGTGGGCGATGTCCGAGACCTTCAGCGGCGAGGCCCTGTCCAACTCGGCCCACAGGTCGTCGGAGACGGTGTTCCCGTAGGCATGCTTCTTCATGTAGCTGCGCACGCCGGCCCGGAAGGCATCCTCACCGACATAGCTCTCCAGCATCCGGATGACCGCCTGGCCCTTCTGGTAGGAGATCGCGTCGAAGGCGTTGGATGCTGCGAACACGTCCGGGATATCCGTGATGACCGGATGGGTGCCGGCGCGGCTGTCCAGCCGCATGGCGCCCTGCTGGCCGCCCTGGGTGGAGAGCCAGATGTTCCACTCAGGATGGAAATGGTCGGTCGCCTTGGTCTCCATCCAGGAAGCGAAGCCCTCGTTGAGCCACAGGTCGTCCCACCAGGCCATGGTGACGAGGTCGCCGAACCACTGGTGGGCCATCTCGTGGGCCACAACGGTGAAGACGGCCTGCCGGTCCGCCTCGGTGGACAGCTTCGGATCGATCAGCAGGACGTAGTCGAAGTAGAAGATCGCCCCCCAGTTCTCCATGGCGCCGAAGAACTGGCTGTTGCCCGGACCCGCCACGAGGTCGAGCTTGGGAAGCGGGTAGGGCGTGTCGAAATAGTCGTTGAAGTAGCCCAGCAGCCTGACCGCAGCGTCGAGGGCAAAGCGACCCTTTTCGGCGTCGCCCTTGCGCACGATCACGCCGATGTCGGTCTTGCCCACCTGCTGATGGATGCGCTCGAAGTCGCCCAGCGCCATGAACAGCAGGTACGAGCTCATCTTCGGGCTGTCCTGGAAGCGGACAGTGCGCCCGCCCGCCGAATCGGCGACCGGCATGTTGGAGACCGCCATCTGACCGTCGGGAGCCTCGACCGCGAGTGAGAACACAGCCTTCACCCCCGGCTCGTCCCACATCGGCGCGAAGCGGCGCGCGTCGGAGTTCTCGAACTGGGTGAACAGGGCGCGCCTCTTCGCACCTTCGGCGGTCTCGTAGTCCAGCGCGAACAGGCCGGAGGCCTGCTGGTAGATCTTGCCAGCGTAGTCGATCGACAGGGTGTAGCGGCCGGGCGCCAGGGCCTTGGGGAACACGAAGGCGGCGGTCTGCACCTGATCGTCCAGCACGATCCTCGGCGCGGCGGACTGGCCGGACAGGCTGGCCTTCGCGAAGGTCAGGTCGGCGGCATTGAGCACGATCCGCGTGGTGGGGCGCACCACGGTCAACTGGATGTCCACATGGCCGGTGAAGGTCAGCTTTTCGGCGTCGGGCGCGATCCGGATGTCGTAGCGATCCGGGCGGACGTCGGTGGGCAGGACCACCCTGTGGGGCTTGGCGGAGGTGGTGGGCCTGGTGGCGGCCGCCAGGGCCGGCGTGCTCACTGCCAGCAGGGCGGCGGCGAGGACGGCGAGGAACTTCATGCTCTTAAGCTCAACAGTGGCGCTAAAACTTCGCGCCCATCTTAGGGTCTCGGCAAGGTTTCGCCTAGATGGGGCCCCGGCCATTCATCTCGTCACCGGCATCGGCCGGCAGGCGCAGGAACCAGAACACAGAGCCCAGGGTGACAAGGCCCACCACGATGAAGGCCGGCGAGACCACAGCGACGGTAAGCTTCGTCTCACCCTGCAGGCGCATCAACACCGCGAGGAGGCTGGCAGAGAGCCCGATGCCGATGGACTGCACAAGCTGCTGGGCCATGGAGGAGGTCGTGGCCGCCTTGCTCATCTGGTCCTGATCGATGTCGGCATAGGCCATCCCGTTGAGGGAGGTGAACTGGAGGGACCGGAAGAAGCCGCCAATCCCCAGGATCAAGGCGATGGCCCAGTGTGGCCAGTCCGGCCGGAACAGGGCGTAGGCCATGAAGCTGGCGGCCACGATGAAGGCGTTTGCCAGCAGCACGGAGCGGAACCCGAACCGCCGCAGGATCGGCGGCGCCGCGGTCTTCATCAGCAGGGCGCCGAGGGCGGAAATGCAGGTCATGGTCCCGGCCACGAAGGCCGACAGCCCGAAGGCGACCTGCAGCAGCATGGCCAGCAGGAACGGGTTGGCCCCCATGGCGATGCGCATGAAGCCGCCGCCGATGACCGAGGCCGAGAATGTGGCCTTGCGAAAGATCTTCAGGTCGACCGCCGCGTGCGGGGTCCGCCGCGCATGCCAGGCATAGGCCGCGAGCGCCGTCAGCCCGCCACCAAACAGGCCTGCGATCATGGCTGGAGGGACGGCGTGGCGGCCAAGACTCTCGAACCCGAAGATCAGCGCGGCCAGGCCTATGCCGGTGAGCAGGATGCCGGGCACGTCGACGGGCGGTGGATCGGTCTCGCGGACTTCGGGGACGAAGCGATAGACCAGGATCAAGCCGCTGACCGCGATCGGCAGGTTCATGAAGAAGATCCAGCGCCAGTCGGCGAAGGTGACGATGGCCCCGCCCAGGACAGGTCCGAACACGGGGCCCAGCAGCGCCGGCATGGTCACCACGGACAGGGCGCCGACCAGTTCGCTCTTCGGCGTGGTGCGCAGGAGGACCAGCCGGCCCACGGGCATCAGGGTCGCGCCCGCCGCGCCCTGGATGAACCGGGCGCCGATCAGTTCCCACAGGCCGTGCGACAGGCCGCAGGCGATCGAGCCGACCGCGTAGAGCACGATCGAGCTCATGAAGACGCGCCGGGCGCCGAAGCGGTCGGCCAGCCAGCCCGAGAGGGGCAGGAAGATGGCTGCCGAGAGCAGGTAGATGGTGATGGCGATGTTCAGTCGCAGCGGTTCGACGCCGAAAGTATGGGCCATGGCGGGCAGCGCGTTGGCGATGACCGTGGCGTTGAGGGTCTGCATCAGCAGGGCCGAGCCGATGATGGCGGGCACGAGCCAGCCACGGGTGAACTCGCCCGGGTTCTTGGGGGCGCTGGCGCTGCGTGCGTCGTCGCGGGCGGTCATGGGTCGATCAGCCGAAGAATGGCGGGAGCCGCGGCGGCCAGTGTCGCGCGGTCGTCGGCGGGGAGGCGGGCCAGTCGGGCGGCCAGCCAGTCGTTTCGTTCGCGGCGGATGGTCTCGAGTTTGCGGAGGCCCGCCGGGGTGATGGCCAGGCCCGAGCGACGGCCGTCGGCGGCGTCTCCGGCGCGGGCGACGAGGCCCGCCGCCTCGAGCCGCTTGATGTGAGCGCTCATGGTCGGCTTCGACGTACGCTCGGCATCGGCCAGGGCGCTGACACCGACCCCCGGATGCTTGCGGATATGGCCCAGCAGCATGGCGTCCTGCGCGGACAGTCCGACCTTCTGGGCCTCCTGCCGCAGCCGTCGCGAGACCCGCAGGATCGCCGGGCGCAAGGCGTCGGCGAGGTCCACGATCTCGACAGGACTGGAATCGCTGTCCGCCATGTCGTCTCGATAGTTAGGTTGGCGAACTATCTAGTCTCGCGAATCAGGCATGACAAGGCCCGCCCTTGGTGCGGAAGAGCGGGCCTGTCTGAATAACTGTCGGGGGCTATAGGACGCCCAGCATCTCCGCGACCAGCGGATGGCGGACGATGTCCCGATCGGCCAGCCGCACGACCGCGATATTGCCGACCGCCTCCAGCTTCTGGGCCGCCGTCGCCAGGCCGGAGAATTCCGGCAGGAGGTCCGACTGGTCGGGGTCGCCGGTCACCACCATTGTGGAGTGCCAGCCGAGCCTGGTGAGCAGCATCTTGAGCTGCACGTAGGTGCAGTTCTGGGCCTCGTCGATCACCACGAAGGCATTGTTGAGCGTGCGTCCGCGCATGAAACCGACCGGAGCGATCTCGATCGCGCCCTCGCTCATCAGCGCCCGGACCCGCTTCATCGACAGACGGTCGGACAGGGCGTCGTAGAGCGGGCGCAGATAGGGCGCGAGCTTGTCCTCGGCGTCGCCGGGCAGGAAGCCGATGGATTCGCCGGCCTCGACTGCCGGACGGGACAGTACGATCCGCCCGACGCGACCGCTTTCCAGGGCCTCCACCGCCTTGGCGATGGCGAGGTAAGTCTTGCCGGTGCCGGCTGGCCCCAGCGCCAGGACAAGGTTCTTGGCGTCGATGGCGTTGATCAGCTCCTGCTGGCCCGGCGACTTGGCCTTGATCGTCTTGACGTAGCTCTGCTCGCGGTCGTCGTTGTGATGGTTCAATGGTGACCAGGCGCGATCGATCGGCAACCGCCGGATCTTGTCATCTCCCTCGAATTGGCCCGCGTCGAACGCGCCTTCGCGCAGCTGTCGCTTCAGGGCTCGCTTGGTCATCAGAAGCCTCCGTGGGGGCAAGAAAAAAGGGCGTCCCGTGACTGGGAGCGCCCTTCGAAAAATGGGGGAAGACGATAGAGGCGGCGTGCGGACCGGCCAGGGACAGAGCCTGGCGGCTCGCCATCTGCTGCGGGTCCGGGCGAGATCGCCCGTAGGAACAACACACTCGACGCCATCCACTCCGTCCAGCGCGAGAACACGAAGGAAACCTTCGCGGCGGCTTTCGGGAAGGCTTTCGCCTGCTCGAATCGCACGACTAAGATGAGCCTAGCGTCCTTTACGAGTCGTTAAAGGGCCTGGGGTGGAAAGAATTGGGGAGCTGTCGTGAGCGTCTACAACTTGGGCAATGTGACACCAGAGCTACCAAATGATGACGAATACTGGATTGCGCCGAACGCTGCGGTTATGGGGCGGGTGATTCTCAAGAAAAACGCCTCGGTGTGGTGGGGTGTCACGCTTCGCGGTGACAACGACCCGATCATCATCGGGGAGGGCTCGAACATCCAGGACGGCAGCGTCGTGCACACCGACACGGGCTCGCCCTGCACCATCGGGGCGAACGTCACGGTCGGGCACATGGTGATGCTGCACGGCTGCACCATCGGCGACGGCAGCCTGGTGGGGATCGGTTCGATCGTCCTCAACGGCGCGGTCATTGGGAAGAACTGCCTGATCGGGGCCAACTGCCTGATCACCGAGGGCAAGGTGATACCCGACAACTCGCTGGTGATGGGCGCGCCAGGTAAGGTGGTGCGCGAGCTCAGCCCGGAACAGGCCGCCCGCGTGGCAATCGGCTCGGCGCACTACGTCGAGAACTGGAAGCGCTACCGGCGCGAGCTGTCGCAGGTCACTTGACGGACCTAACGGCGCCCGGAGACGGTCGGGCAAACGGGAGAAACGCCATGACCTATGAATTCGTCAAAGTCGAACGCGACGGACCGATCACCACCTTCACGCTGAACCGGCAGGACGTGATGAACGCCCTGCATTCGCCGGCGCACTTCGAACTGGACGATGCGTTCAACGCCTTCGCGGCGGATCCGGACCAGTGGGTGGGCATCGTCACCGGGGCGGGCGACCGCGCATTCTCGGCCGGCAACGACCTCAAGCATCAGGCCGGCGGCGGCAAGATGGGGAGCCCGGCCTCAGGTTTCGCCGGTCTGACCTCCCGCTTCGACCTGACCAAGCCGCTGATCGCGGCGGTGAACGGTGTGGCCATGGGCGGCGGGTTCGAGATCGCGCTTGCCTGCGACATCATCGTCGCCTCGGAGAAGGCCGTGTTCGCACTGCCGGAACCGCGCGTCGGCCTGGCCGCTCTGGCCGGCGGTCTGCACCGCCTGCCGCGGGCCATCGGGACCAAGCGGGCCATGAGCATGATCCTGACTGCGCGCCGCGTGTCGGCGGCCGAGGGCAAGGATCTGGGCTTTGTTCACGAGGTGACGGCGCCGGAGGACCTGATGCGGGCGGCGACCGATCTGGCAAAGGTGATCTGCGAACTGGGCCCGATGTCGATCCGGGCGTCGAAGGAGGCGGTCTACAAGGGCCTCGACGAACCCAGCCTGGAAGCGGCGCTCAAGGGGCAGAACAAATACCCGGCCATCGCCGCGCTCTACACGTCAGAAGACTTCAAGGAAGGCCCGCTGGCCTTCGCCCAGAAACGCGCGCCGAACTGGCAAGGGCGCTGATTGCAGCGGTTCTGGCGATTATTCTGGTTTTCCGGTCGCGCACGGCGGGGTGAGTACTGGTTGGTGACGATCATCGCCAACGCAGGCCAGATCTTGCCGTTCGTCATCCTAAGTCAGTGGGTCACGGGTGACGCGTCGCTCCTCAGACTCAAGATCGAGGCCAGTTGGATCATGGCGGCCGTTGTAGCCGTCCTGGTGTCCTATGTGCTCAGTCTGGCGGTGAGTTCGCGGCGACTGCATGATCGGGGCAAGTCGGCCTGGTGGCTGGTCGTTTTCTACCTGTTCCCGCTCGCCGCAGTTCAGGTGGCGAGCCAGGTGTTTCGCGGGGATCCGCCGAATCCAGCCTATGGATACTCAATGCTGCCGGTTTTGGCTGTGGTCATCTGGGGCTTTGTGGAGTTCGGCGTTTTGGCGGGAAACCCCGGTCCCAATCGGTTCGGCGCCGATCCAAAGGGCGTGATGGCAGTCGAGGTGTTCGACTAACCCCCGCGCCTTGTTCCCCCGCGCCAATCCCGGCACATTCCACAAGGGTGTGGCGGGAACCATCTAATGGACATCGAGGTGATCGGCGGAGCGGCGACCGAGGGGCTGGTCGCCTCGGCGTTCGAGACGCCAACCGGCCGCGCCGGCGATGCCCATGCCGTATGCGCCGACTGCGGGACCGAGACCGTCGGCCGCTTCTGTCACAACTGCGGCAATCCCAGCCACATACATCGCACCCTGCTGCACCTCGGTGAAGAACTGCTGCACGGGGTGATGCACTTCGACAGCCGCACCTGGCGGACCCTGCCGATGCTGGTGTTCCGTCCGGGCCGCCTGACGCGGGAATGGGTCGAAGGCAAGCGGGCGCGCTATGTGTCGCCCCTGGCGATCTTCCTGTTCACGATCTTCATCATGTTCATGCTGCTCAGCTACATGCCGGCGCCGAAGGAGCGCCCGCTGCTGAACGGCGCCGCCTCCGCGGTCGCTGAACGCCGGGTGGCGATCGCCGCCGCGCGCGAGGAGCTCGCCAAGGCCTCTCCGGAGAAGCGCGTACTGGCGGAAGCCGCGCTGAAGGCGGCCGAGACGGGTCAGGCCCAAATCCGGACCGACGCGGCCGGAAATGTCGATGTCAGCTACGAGAACCTATCGGACGCCATCGCCGACGCCGCCCGCAAGGACCAGTTCGATCTCGATCTGGGCAGTGACGCGTTCAACGAGAAGGTCCGCCACAAGCTCGAGAACCCGCAGCTGGCGCTCTACAAGCTGCAGCAGACCTTCTACAAATTCTCTTTCCTGCTGGTGCCGATCTCGATCCCCTTCGTGGCGCTGCTGTTCCTGTGGCGGCGGAGCGTCACCCTCTACGACCACGGGGTGTTCATTCTCTATTCGCTGACGTTCATGTCGCTGCTGACCATGATGGTCGCGCTGCTGCTGCGGCTGAATGAAGGACTGGGCGGCTTCGCGGCGGCCTGCGTGCCGGCGATCGTGCCGGCGCACATGTTCTTTCAGCTCAAGGG
Organism: Pseudomonadota bacterium; assembly: GCA_963205005.1. GTDB lineage: Bacteria > Pseudomonadota > Alphaproteobacteria > Caulobacterales > Caulobacteraceae > Phenylobacterium. The sequence goes on along the minus strand of CAUJHW010000145.1, from coordinate 9,799 downwards.
CGCCTACGGACTGGGGCTCGCCTCGACCCTCTGGCGGACGGCGCTGCTGCTGATCTTCGCCAGCATCGCCCTGATTCTCTTTGTGCTGGCGGTAATCTGGCTGGGGCTGGCCTGACGGGCAGTTTCCGCAAAGTTGACGCGGGAGTCACCTTGCGGGGCGGCCCCGGGTAAGACAGTGTCCCGGCCTCTCACCAGCGTTCAGGGACGACACGCCGTGGAACGGTACGACTACATCATCATCGGCGCGGGTTCGGCCGGCTGCGTTCTGGCCAACCGGCTGACTGAGGACGGGACCAAGCGCGTCCTGCTGCTGGAAGCCGGCGGCAAGGACAAGTCGCTGATGATCACAATGCCCGCCGGCGTCGGCGGCCTGATCGGCAAGCAGGGGCCCTATAACTGGGGCTTCTGGACCGAGCCGGAGCCGCAGCTCAATGACCGCAAGCTGTGGTGGCCCCGGGGCAAGGGGTGGGGCGGTTCGTCGTCGATCAACGGCATGATCTATATCCGCGGCCACGCGCGCGACTACGACCAGTGGCGACAGATGGGCCTGGGTGGCTGGAGCTATGCTGAGGTGCTGCCCTACTTCAAGCGTTCGGAAAGCCTCGAGGGTGGCGGCGACGCCTGGCACGGCGGGGAGGGCCCGCTTCACGTGTCCAAGACAAAGGACCCGAACCCGATCTACCACGCGGCCGTCAAGGCCGGCGAGGAGGCCGGCTTCCCGGTGACCAAGGACTTCAACGGCTTCCAGCAGGAAGGATGGGGACCTTACCAGCTGACGACAAAGGACGGCGAGCGCTGGAGCGCGGCGCGGGCCTATCTGTACCCGGTCCTGACCCGGGCGAACCTGACCTGCCTCACCAATGCGCGGACGACCCGAATTGTCATCGAGAACGGCCGTGCGACCGGGGTTGAGGTGATCGAAGGCGACAAGCCGGCGCGGATCATCCACGCCGACGCCGAGGTCCTGCTGTGCGCGGGCGCGGTGCAGTCGCCCCAGATCCTGCAACTGTCTGGGATCGGCGATTCCGAGGAGCTGACGAAGCACGGCATCAAGGTGGTGCACGAGCTGAAGGGCGTCGGCGCCAACCTGCAGGACCATCTCGACGTCTGCATGTCCTGGGAGTGCCCCGACCCGATCACGCTCTATTCCCAGCGGAAGGGGCTGCTGAAGACCCTGGCGATCGGGCTCAACTACATGCTGTTCCGCAAGGGGCTGGGGCGGACCCAGGCGCTGGAGAGCGGCGCTTTCCTGCGTTCGCGCCCCGATCTGGACCGGCCGGACCTGCAGGTCCACACCGTGCTGGCGATCATGCAGGATCACGGCAAGGTCTCGGTGGAGAAGGACGGGTTCACCTTCCACGTCTGCCAGCTTCGCCCGGAGAGCCGCGGCCGGGTTGGACTTCGCTCGGCAGATCCCAAGGACGATCCGGCAATCTTCGCGAACTACCTGTCAGCGGAAGAAGACCGCCGCGCGTTGCGCGAAGGCGTCCGGATGATGCGCCATGTGGCCGCCCAGGCCGCGCTGAAACCCTATATCCGCTCGGAATACGCGCCGGGGGCGTCCGTCGAGACCGACGAGGAGATCGACGCCTGGATCCGCAGGTCGGCCGAGACCATCTATCACCCGGTCGGCACCTGCCGCATGGGCGTGTCTGGTGACGCCATGGCTGTCGTGGACAACGAGTGCCGCGTCCAGGGTCTGAGTGGCCTGCGGGTCGTCGATGCTTCGGTCATGCCGACCTTGGTGGGTGGGAACACCAATGCCCCCACCATGATGATTGCCGAGAAGATCTCCGATTCCATCCGCGGCCGGGCCTTCCTGCCGTCGGACGACGCGCCGGTGTATGGAGACGACGCCCGGGCGGCGTAGGCGCGACCGCCATTCACGCAGCGCGAACGGCGGGCCGCCGCCGTTCGCGAAGGCGAGGCCGCCATCGGCGCATCAGCCGACGCAGCAGCGAAAGGCGTCGGTAGGGTCCGGACATCGTTCAGTCCGTCCGTGGAACCCACATGAAGACCCTGCCGCTCATCGCCACCCTGCTTCTGGCCACTGTGACCATCGCTCCGGGCGCACGCGCCGCCGAGGCCGCCAGCCTGACCGTTACCTTCAAGGGCCTGACAGCCCGGTCTGGCTCAATCCTGTTCACGGTGGTGAACAGCGAGGACGCCTACAACGACAAGGCCAGGGCCGTGACCCAGGCCATCCTGCCGGCGAACGCCGACACGGTCAGCCAGACCTTCACCGGCCTCGCCCCGGGGCGCTATGCGATCAAGGCGTTCCATGACGTCAACGGCGACGGCAAGATGGGGATGAACCCCTTCGGAATGCCGACCGAACCCTTCGCCTTCTCGAACAAGGCGGTCGCCAGCATGGGCCCGCCGAACTGGGAGGCCGCAGCTTTCGAGCTGAAGGCCGGCGAGAACATCCGGTCCATCGACATCGACTGATCGGATCCCGCCATGAACCGTCGTCAGCTCCTCTCCGCGTTTTCCGCCGTCGCCGGCGCCTCCATCCTCACTCCGGAACTGGCGCAGGCCGCCGCGCAGCTGGGGCAGGGGGCCGCCTCGGGCGTCGACTGGCAGGTCGGGTTCGCTGACCTTGAGGCCGATGTTCCGCGCGCCCCGATGCGCCGGATCCGGGGGCGCGCCCCGGCGGGCCTGGCCGGCAGTCTCTATCGTAACGGACCCGGCAAGTTCCACCGTCCGGGCGGGTCGGTGGATCACTGGTTCGATGGCGACGGCCTGATGCGCGCCTTCCGCATCGCTGATGGCGGTGCGACCGTTGAGGCGCGCTTCGTCGACACACCAAAGCGCCGCGCCGACACCGCCGCCGGCGCTGTGGTCACTCCCGGGTTCGGCACCGCCGGCAGACCCGGCGCAAGGGTGCGCAACAACGACGATGTCAACGCCGCCAACATCGCCGTCATGCCGGTGGGCAATGAGGTCTGGGCGCTCTGGGAAGCCGGATCTCCGATCGTGATGAATGCCTCTGACCTGTCGACCACGGGCATCAAGACCCTGCGGGACGACCTGGCGCATGTTCCGTTCCTGGCCCACCCACGGCGCGATCCTGGCGGAGACATCTGGAGCCTGGGCGTCTCGGGGGCCCGGGCGCTGGTCTGGCGGCTGAGCCCCAACGGCGGGGTTCGCAGCGCCGAAATGATCGAGCTGCCGACGGCCAGCTATATCCACGACTTCACCGCGACCCGCACGCACCTGATCCTGATCCTGCAGCCGTGGATCCAGGACAGGATGGTGATGCCGTACAACGACAGCTTCACCTGGAAGCCCGATCTGGGCGTCAAGGTGCTGGTGCTCGACAAGTCGGACCTGAGCCGTCGCCGGACCTACGAGCTGCCCACGTTCTTCGCCTTCCACTATGGATCAGCCTGGGCGGAAGCCGATGGCACGATCCGGTTCGACGGCTGTTTCACGGACGATCCGAAGTTCGCCACTCTGAACGGCCGGGCGCTCATGACCGGAGCGTGGATCTCCCAGCCCGCTTCGCAACTGGGGATGATCGCGCTGCATCCGGACGGGCGCGCCACACTGGCGCGAACCGGGGTCGGCGCGGAGTTCCCGCGCAGCGACGGGCGGATGGCCGGGACGTCCCGTCGCTACACCGTCCATGCCGCCAGTGCGGCGCCCAATGCGCCACTGTTTCACGGCGTCGCCACCCACGACTGGAAGACCGGCGCATCAGACGCCTTCGACTTCGGCGTTCACCACCTGGTGGAGGAGGCCGTCTTCGTCGCGCGGCCCGGCGGTTCGGACGAGCTGGACGGGTGGCTTCTGGCGCCCTCGGTGAATACCCGCGTCCGGGCGACCGAACTGCATGTCTTTGACGCGCGCCGGCTCTCCGCCGGTCCGCTCTGCACCTGGCGATCAGAACACGTGTTGCCGGTCAGCCTGCACGGTGTGTTCGTGAAAGGCTGAAGCCAGAGTCAGAGGGCGGCCGCGGGTTTCACGATCACCCTATAGGCGCGTCCCGGCCTGAACCAGGTCTGGGCGGCGCGCCTGACGTCGGCGGCCGTCACCCGCTCCGTGCCTGGAATGATCTCGCGGATCACGTCGAGCCGGCGCGGATCGGCCTGCGCCCCTGACAGCTCGCCCAGCCAGTAGCCATTGGTCAGCTGCGTCTTCTGCAGCGCCTCGATGCGCGGCTTCTTGGCCCGTGAGAGTTCGTCAGGCGTCACCTCGGCGGCGGCGAGGGCCGCGGCGATCTTCTGGGTGTCGTCGAAGAAGCTCTGCAGCTTGGCCGGCGGCACTTCGACGCTGGCCGCGATATAGCCCCAGCCGGTCCAGACCAGGCTGTGCTGCGAGCCGACGTCCGGCGAATAGGTCGCGCCCTGGGCCTCGCGCAGCTCGTCGGTCAGCTTCAGCTTCATCACTTCACGCAGGATCGCGGTGTCGCGCGCCCGCTGCGGATCGGCCCAGTAGTCGCTTGTGCCCCAGCCGATGTAACCGATGGCCTGGTCGGCCCGGCCCTTGTGCGTCAGGACAACCGGGTCGGGTGCGCCCTTCGGGAAGTCCACGGTCCGCCGGGCAGGAGGCGTTGCAACCGGCTCGGCCCGGCGGGGCAGGGCCCCGAACGTGGCAGCGGTGGCGGCGATGGCCTGGTCCAGGGTCACGTCGCCCACGATCACGACCTCGATCGGGCCACGCTCCAGGTCGGGTGTGACCGCGTCGCGGATGTCGCGGATCGAGGCGCCCGAGATTTCCTCCCGGCTGGGGAAGGTCCAGCGCCGGTCGCCGGAATGGATGAGCCCCGATAGGTCGCGCGCCATGACGCCGCCATCGGTCGACTCATACTGGTCGTGGATGGTGCGCCCGGCGGACTTGATGCGTTCGAAGGCGGCATCACGCCAGGCCGGCTCGCTGACATAGGCGGCGAGCACCTGCAGCTGGGTGGGGAGGTCGCCGGTGCGGGTTCCGCCCGACAGGGTGAAGGCGTCGTCAGTGATGCTGAAGCGGCCGCCATAGACCCGGGAAGCCAGCACACGCTCCATGCCCTCGACGTCGATCTTCTTCAGTCCGCCTTCGATGAGGGCGTTGGACGCCCAGAACGGACTCTGGCGGTTTCCGGGAAGTCCCAGCAGGCCGCCGCCGATGTTCACCCGCACCAGCACCTCGTCATCACGGAAGGCCGTGGGCTTCACGGTCAGGCGGACGCCGTTTCCGAAACGGATAAAGGTTGTCTTGAGGTCTGCGACCTCGCGACGATCGACCACTTCGCCGGCGGGACCAAAGGACTCGTAGGGCCAGGCGATCTCGGCGGCCTGCGCCGGCGCGCTCACAGCCACCTGTTGAGAGGTGGTCAGGGCGGCGAGCACGGCGGGCTCCCCGCCTTCGATCGGGGTCGGCGAGGCCATGAAGACCAGCGGGCCCTGCCCCTGGAACACGGACCGGAGCGCAGCGTTGACGGTCTCCGCCTTGAGGTCCCGCACAGCCGCGTCGAACGTCGCCAGATCGTCGGCAGGCGAGGTCACGACGGTATGATCGGCGAGGGACTCGACGATGTCGTTGGCCAGTTCGGACTGGCGGCGTGTCGCGGCGCCGGCGACTGACGCCTTGAGGCTGGTGCGGATCTCCTCGATCTCGCGATCCAGTTCGTTCTGGCGCACGCCGTACTGGACCAGCCGGCGCTGTTCCTGTTCGGCCGCGGCCAGGGCTTCCCGCCAGCGACCGGGATCGGCGTTGACCGCGACGGTGGCCACCTCGGCCGCGTCGTCCTGCTGGCCCTTGTAGGCGCCCGCCGCAAGGAAGGGGGGGCTGGGACTGCGCGAGATCGCGGAGTAGCGGCGGTTGAGGACCGACAGTCCCAGGTTCTGGATCAGGTCCTGCCGGCGCTTGGCGGTAGTGTCGAGGGAGAGGTCGGGCGGAGAGATCCAGGAAACCTGCAGCGACTGGGTGACACCCGGATCCACCACAAGCCGGGCCTCGGCTCGTCGCGGGGCCACCGGACCCTGTTCGGGTTCGGTGGGCGGCGGCGTCCTGGCCGTCCAGCTGCCGAACGCCGACTGGATCTTCGCCTCGACTGCACCGACGTCGAAATCGCCCACGGCCACGAAGACCGCCCGGTCGGGCCGGTACCAGCGGGCGTAGTAGTCACGGATCGCCGCGGCGGGCGCGGACCTCAGCACCTCGACCTTGCCGATCGGCAGGCGCGTGGGCAGGCGCTGGTCCTTCAGCAGGAAGCCCATGCGGGCGATGGACACCCGATAGCCGGGTGTGTCCCGGGCACGCTCTTCGGACAGCACCACCCCCCGCTCGCGGTCCACCGCCGACTGGTCGATGCTGAGATTGAAAGCCGCCTCGCGAAGCAGCTTCAGCGAGGTGTCCATCGTCTCGGCGTCGGTGCGCGGCAGGTCCAGCTTGTAGATTGTCTCCGAAAAGCCGGTGGAGGCGTTGGTGTCGGCGCCGAAGGCTAGGCCCAGGCGCTCGAGGATCTTCACCATCTCGCCTTCCTTGACCTCCTTTGAGCCGTTGAAGGCCATGTGCTCAAGGAAGTGGGCTAGGCCCTGCTGGGCGTCGGTCTCCATCATAGACCCGCTGGCGAACCATAGGCGGAAGGCCGCCTGGCCGGGCGGGATCGACTGTTTTCGGATGGCGTAGCGCATGCCGTTCGGCAGGGCGCCGAAGCGGATGTCGGGATCGGCCTTGAGGTCGGAGACGGACTGAGGCCACTGGCCGGGCGCCAGCCTGGCCGCGTCAGGCTTTGCGGGCCCCTGGGCGGCGGCGGGCGAGAAGGCGAGTGCGAAGGCTGCGGCCAGGGCTGCGCCGGGGCCGAGGAAACGGGTCATCAAGTCCGCCTGGAACGGTTCATCTGAAGGCCACCATCGCCAAGCTCCATGGCCGCGGCAAGGCGATCTCGCCGCATCACTCGCGCGACGGGCCAATACGTCTTACATACGGTGGCGATGATCTCTGCCCATTTCGAAGTGTCCGCCCAGGGTGGACCGCGTCCGCCGGAGCCGGACGATCCCGGTTTCCGGCCAACGCCCGAGCCGCTGGTCAATGCGCCCTGGCCGGTTGTGGCGCTGACCCTCGGCATCGTCGCGGCCTATGCCGTGCAGAGCCGGTTTCCGATTGGGGTCGTTGCAGACCTGCTGGCCTTTTCGCCGTCGCTGATGCTGCAGGGGCACCTTGAGCGCCTGTTCACCTCGCAGTTCATCCATGGCAACTGGGCCCATGCGTTGATGAACGCCGCCTTCATCCTGGCGTTCGGAGCCCCCGTCGCGCGATTCTTCGGGCCGAGGCTGGGCGGCGCGCTGGACTTCTTCCTGTTCTATCTGACCTGCGGGGCCCTGGCCTGCCTGGGGTTCGCCGCCCTGCACTGGGGGCAGGAGGCGGCGCTGCTCGGAGCGTCGGGTGCGGCTTCGGGGCTCATGGGCGCGGCTGCGCGACTGATCGGCGGGCAGGGGCGGGTCGGACCGGTATTCTCCCGCGCCGTGACGGGCATGGGATTGGGCTGGTTGATCGTGAACGTCATCATGGCCTTCGCAGGCGGCCTGCTGCTGCCCGGCGCTGAGGGCGCCTCCGTGGGCTGGGAAGCCCACCTCGCGGGATTCGCAGTCGGCGTGCTGCTGATCGGACCCTTCGGCCGGCTGGCCGGTCGCCGCTAGGCCCTGTCACGCGGGCGTGACAGGCGCCTCCATTGTGTCGCGGTTGAAACTGAGCGACGGTGTTCTCCCATCAAGAGAACAGGGGGCCTCATGCTGGTCTCGCAGATTCTCCGGACCAAGGGCGACACGGTCTTCACGATCAAGCCCGCGGACATCGTCGGCGCTGTCGCCGAACTCCTCCACAGCCGTGGAATCGGCGCGCTTGTCGTGCTGGAAGCCGAAAGGGTGGTCGGGATCGTGTCGGAGCGCGACATCGTCCGCGCCCTTGCGACGCACGGCCCCGAGGCGATGAAGCGGCCAGTGTCAGACTACATGACCAGCAATGTGCTCTTCGCCGATCCGGGCGAGACCGTTGACAGTCTGCTCGGCCGCATGACCGACCGCCGCATCCGACATCTGCCGGTCTGCAGGGCCGATCGCCTGGTTGGTATCGTGTCGATCGGAGATCTGGTGAAGTTCAAGATCTCCGAGGTCGAGGCGGAGGCCGACGGCCTCAAGGCCTATATCGCCGCCAGCTAGCCGCGCCCTTGGGGAAGCCGCGAACCAGAACATCAGCTCAGGACAACGGCCTGCGCCTGAAGTCCGGAGGCAGCCGCATCTGATAGCGAATAGGCCTCGAGGACATCCGCTGTCGCGTCCCTCGCGCGCATGAGCGCCTCGCGCAGGGTGCACGTCTCGCGATCGGGACAGTCGGCGCACTTCCTGAAACCGAGTCGCGGGCTGACGCAGGGGGCGAGGGCCAGGGGGCCGTCGATCACGCGGATCACCTCGGCGAAGGTGATCTCCGATCCGGGGCGGGCGAGAACATAGCCGCCGAATTTCCCGCGACGACTCACCACGATCTGGTTTCGCGACAACTCCAGAAGGATTGCTTCCAGGAACTTCCGTGGCGCGTCCGCCCGCACGGCCAGTTCCCCCGCGCTCACCTGGGCCCCGTCCGCCCTCGCAAGCGCGACCAGAGCCCGCAGGCCGTATTTTGCCTTCTGCGACAGCATGAGCGCCTCCCGGGCTTCTCTTGTGAAGGGGGACGGGCAGGGGCGCAAGGCAGGCGGGAGGAGGGACGACGGGCCGCTGCCAGAGATTGGCGTTTCGCCGGTCTCCGAGATTCTTTGGGCTGGACTGTTGACGGACCACTGCCCCCCGAATAGATAGCCGCCTCCGCTTGGAACGGGGCGGCGACGCAGGGATCTGAAGAGACGCAAGTCTCTGAAAATTCAGGCGAAGTTCACTGCGTTCCGAGAGGTTGACCGCCCGGATCTGGCGGCATGGAGAGTTTGCTCTCCACGCCACTCGCTTCCGGGTCTGGCCCGAAGAACCGGAGTTTCCGGGGATCGGCCAGGGCCCTGGAAAGGACCGGTTGACAGCCTGGGGGTCGGCCACTAGATAGCCGCCTCCCACTCGGGCCGGGTTCGACGGCGAGGGATTTTCCCGGACGCAAGTCCTTGAAACTCCACTCTCTGAAGGGCGCGGAACGAGAGGTCGGCAACCCGGCGAGGTGGTTCGGAAAGCTTGCTTTCCAAGTCATCTGGGCGGGTCTGGTTGAACTCCGGAAGTTCCGGGATTTGACCAGGGTCCCTGGAAAGGGATCGGTTGACACCCAGGGCGACGGCAACTAGATAGCCGCCTCCCGCTTGGGCAGACTTACTCGGAAGCTTACGGCAGGCGCCGAAAGGCGCTTGATATTCGCTCCGAACTGAGTATGTTCCCGAGCCTCAATCGAATCGCTACGGACCACAGAGGGAAGCCCCTCGGCAGCCCGCGGTGATCTTTGCGGCCAAATCTGAGGGTTCTCGGAATTGTCGCAAAAGCTGAAAAGTTCGATTGACACTAAAGAGGCCGGCCACTAGATAGCCGCCTCCGCCGACCACCGGCGCTAAACAGTGGGGCTGGCGGAAGCCGGTTCGGGTCTTTGACATCGTTGAATTGGAAAGAGAAACGCAGGCGGCGACGTCCTGGCGATAGGGGTAACCACCCTATCTCGACGTTGACTGTGACTGCGGTCTCTTGAAGACACCATGAATATGGATACCTGGGGATTTCGGTCCTTAGGCATCGATGTGAATGGGAACTCGTCAAGAACTACGCAGACTATAGCCAGCCGATCGCAAGTCGATCGGGGAAGCCGAAAGTCAGAACGTCAACTCAACCTGAGAGTTTGATCCTGGCTCAGAGCG
>CAUJHW010000144.1 GCA_963205005.1 Pseudomonadota bacterium | reverse complement strand
AAAAAGGAAAACAGCGTCGACCTGCGCAAGGACAAGCTGGCCCTGCAGCGCCTCAAGGAAGAGGGCGAAAAGGCCAAGAAGGAACTGTCCTTCACCACGCAGTACGAAGTGAACCTGCCCTTCATCTCGATGAATGCGTCGGGCCCCCTGCACCTGAACATCAAGCTGTCGCGCGCCAAGCTGGAAGCCCTGGTCGAGGACCTGATCGCCAAGACGGTCGGCCCCTGCGAGCAGGCGCTGAAGGACGCCGGCCTGAAGAAGGGTGACATCGACGAGGTGATCCTGGTCGGCGGCATGACCCGCATGCCCAAGGTCGTCGAGACGGTGAAGGCCTTCTTCGGTCGTGAACCGCACACCGGCGTGAACCCGGACGAGGTCGTGGCGCTGGGCGCCGCGGTCCAGGCCGGCGTGCTGGGCGGCGAGGTGAAGGACGTCCTGCTTCTGGACGTGACCCCGCTGACCCTCGGCATCGAGACGCTGGGCGGCGTGTTCACCCCGCTGATCGAACGCAACACCACGATCCCGACCAAGCGCTCGCAGACCTTCTCGACCGCGGACGACAACCAGTCGGCCGTGACGATCCGGGTCTTCCAGGGCGAACGGCCGATGGCGGCGGACAACAAGATGCTGGGCCAGTTCGATCTGGTCGGCATTCCGCCGGCGCCGCGCGGCGTGCCGCAGGTCGAGGTCACCTTCGACATCGACGCCAACGGCATCGTCAACGTCTCGGCCCGCGACAAGGCCACCTCCAAGGAACAGTCGATCCGCATCCAGGCCAACGGCGGTCTCTCCGACGCGGACATCGACGCCATGGTCAAGGAAGCGGAGTCCAACAAGGCCGACGACGAGAAGCGCAAGGCCGCGGTGGAGGCCAAGAACCAGGCCGATGCGGTCCTGCATTCGTCCGAGAAGGCGCTCGCGGAACACGGCGACAAGGTCTCGGCCGATGAGAAGGCCGCCATCCAGGCCGCGATCGACGACCTGAAGGGAAGCCTGGACTCCGGCGACGCCGAGGCCATCTCGGCCAAGACGCAGACCCTGATCCAGGCGTCGATGAAGCTGGGCGAGGCCATGTACAAGGCCCAGCAGGGCGAAGCCGGCGACGGCCAGCCCGAGGCCTCTTCGGACGACGTGGTCGACGCGGAGTTCGAGGAAGTCGACGGCGACGACAAGAAGTCGGCCTGACGCAGACCCCCCATGGCCCCTCCAAGCACCCGTTGCAAAGAGGCCGGCCCTGGGGGTGACGCCATCCCATTCGCGGGACTGGAGGCCCTCGCCCACTCGGTGCTACACCTTGCAGCCGGGCGGGGGCCCACCCACTTCAATCTCACTCAGAATTCGAGCGTCTGACGTCGCATGCGGGACTATTACGAAATCCTGGGCGTTGAGCGCGGCTGCGACGAAAGCACGCTCAAGTCCGCCTTCCGCAAGATGGCCATGGAGCATCACCCCGACCGCAATGGGGGCTGCGAAGAAGCCGAGGGCCGGTTCAAGGAAATCAACGAGGCCTACTCGATCCTGTCGGACGCCCAGAAGCGGGCCGCCTACGACCGGTTCGGCCATGAGGGCGTCAACGGCCAGGGCGGCTTTGGCGGCGGCGCCGGCCAGTTCCACGACGTCCACGACATCTTCAACGAGGTGTTCGGCGACATCTTCGGCGGGCGCGGCGGCGGTCGCCAGCGCGGCGGGCCCGCCCGCGGAGCCGACCTGCGCTATGACCTCGAGATCCGCCTGGAGCAGGCCTATGCCGGCGCCGAGGTCGAGATCAACGTCCCGGCGACCCTGACCTGCGAGGCCTGCGAAGGCTCGGGCGCCAAGCCGGGCACCAGCCCGACCCAGTGCACCACCTGCGCCGGCCAGGGCCGGGTACGCGCCAGCCAGGGCTTCTTCTCCATCGAGCGCACCTGCCCCCGATGCGGCGGCGCGGGCCAGATGGTCATGGACCCCTGCACCGAGTGCCGTGGCCACGGCCAGATCCGTACCCAGCGCACCCTGGCTGTGCGCATCCCGGCGGGCGTCGATGACGGCGCGCGGATCCGGCTGGCCGGCGAGGGCGACGCGGGCCTGCGCGGCGGCCCGCGCGGCGACCTCTACATCTTCATCTCGGTCACGCCGCACGAGCTGTTCGAGCGCGACGGCCTGGATCTGCTCTGCACCGTGCCCGTGCCTATGGCGACCGCGGCCCTGGGGGGCGACATCGATGCGCCCTGCCTGATGGGCGGCGACAACTGCGACGGCGAGTGCAAGATCGTGGTCAAGGTTCCCGAGGGCGCCCAGACCGGCAAGACCATTCGGGTGAAGGGCCGCGGCATGCCCTCGCTCCGCTCGCGCGAACGCGGCGACCTGGTGGTGGAGTTCTACGTCGAGACGCCCACCAAGCTGACCGCGCGCCAGAAGGAACTGATCCGCGAACTGGCCGGTCTCTGCGGCGATCAGCAGCATCCCAAGGCCGCCGGCTTCACCGGCAAGGCCAAGAAATTCTGGGACGGCATCATCAAGCCCGACTGAGGCCTATTTCCTCGGCCTGTACGCCACCAGCACGTTGCCGCCGGCCTGGCCGAACGAGGCGTAGCCCGAGCCCACGAACAGCATGCCGTCGCCGGCGAACGGGCCGGCCGCGTCGATGGTGCCGCCATTGCCCTTGAGCTTGTTGACCGTCTCGAACGGCGTGGCGGTGTCGTGGGTCGCCAGCAGCCTGCCGGACTTGGCGTCGAACACATACAGCCGCCCGTCCAGGCCCCCGGCGATCACCGCCCCGTCCACCACCAGCGGCGGCGCGGACAGCCCGAACCGGCCGGCGCAGATCGCGACCCGGGCCTGCCGGCCATTGGCGCAGTCCGGCCTGGCCTTCCACGACCAGGCGACCTTGCCGCTGGCGATGTCGATGGCATAGAGGCCCGCGGCGTTCAGCGGCGCGGGGATGTTCGGGTCGGCGATGGGGGCGAAAACCCGCACGCCGTCGGTCGCGATGCCCCAGTGGACGCCGCCCAGAGGCGAGCCCTTGCCGAACCGGTGATGCCACACGACCTTGCCGTCGGTGGCGTTCACCGCCCAGACGTCGCCCGACTTCTGGCCGCCCAGGATCAGCTCCCGGCCCTTGCCGCGCCAGATCACCGGCCCGCCGCCGAAGTCGTGGTCGAGCAGCACGCTGCCCTCGCCGGCGAAGAAGCAGTTGGGATTGATCTTCGCCCCCGGGCCGGGCGGCCCGATCGGGCAGCCCATGTGCCAGATGTCGTTTGCGAGCGCCTGGAACGCCCACTTCTGCCTGCCGGTGGCCAGGTCGATGGCGACCAGGGAATCGCTGGTGCCGGTGTCGGGCGGAGAGGTGCCTTCGCCGGTGGCGGTGTAGGCGACACCCCGTTTGAGGTCGACCGAGGGGCTCGACCAGATCGGCGCGCCGGAGGGGCCGTACATCTCGGTCCCCAGCGCGTTCCTGCGGCCAAGGGGCTGGGCGTCGGGCATGGTGTGCCAGGTCCACAGGAGCTTGCCGTCGGCGGCGCTGACCGCGGCCAGGGCGCCATGGGTCTTGCAGCAGGCATAGCCCGGCCGCGTCGCCAGGCCGACGTCGGCCGCCGAGATCGGAACCAGGATGCGGTCGCCGGCGAAGAGCGGCGTGCCGGACAGCGGGACCTGCTTGTCGTGCCGCGGATCGTTGCGCCAGACAACCTTGCCGGTGGCCGCGTCGAAGGCCGTCAGGTTGCCCGAGGCGTCGCCGCCCACCAGGCCCCAGGGGCCGTTGGGGCCAAGCTTCCCGTAGGCCAGGCTGGCGCGCAGGTTGGCCGGTGTCTGGACCGCCCACTTCACGCAGCCGGACCGGGTGTCGAGCGCCAGCAGATAGCCCGCCTGGTTGGCCGGATAGAACAGGGTCGAGCCCACCACCACGCCCTGGCCCCGGATGCCCGAGGTGCGGGGCAGGGCGAAGGCCCAGGCGACCTCAAGACTGGCCACGTCCTTCGTCGACAGCCCGGCCTGGGCCACGGTCATCCGGCGCGAGTTGTCGGTGTCGACTCCGAAGCCCACCTGTGCCGGCTTTGCCGAGAGGTCGACGGCGCGCCTGTCGGCAGGGCAGCGGTTGTCGTCAATCCAGCCGGTCCCCACAGGCCCGGCCGGCGCGGCGAGGTAGGCCACCAGGTCGCGCATCTGCCGCCGGTCCAGCGCCTCGCCCATGGGCTTCATCACCCCGGTGGTGAGGGCGGCGCTGATCACCTCGGCGCTCATCCTGCGCAGGGCGGCGACCGGCGGGGCGCGGTCGCCCGCCGGCGGCGCGTTGTGGCAGGCGGCACAGTACTGGTCGTAGATCGCCTTGCCGGGCGGCGGCGCCTCGTCGGTCGCCTGAGCCCGGGCCAGGCTTCCCAGCCCGAGCCCCGCGAACACCACAGCCGCGGACGCGAGCCCGCCGGCCATCGTCGCCCTGAAGATGCGCATGTTCGCCCCCTGACCATACCGGCCCTTCGGCCGCCTGACTGGGCCGGGAAGCTAACCGCGGAGCCCGCGGAACGGATTGCCCTGCTGAAATCCAACCACGGCGTTTGCGGCGCCGCGTCCTTTCAGCTAGAGACACCCTCCGCTGAAGACGCACCCGTAGCTCAGCTGGATAGAGCGTTGCCCTCCGAAGGCAAAGGTCACACGTTCGAATCGTGTCGGGTGCGCCAGCGAAATCAATAGATTGGGTCGAAATGACCAGGGGCCCGCAGAGGCCAGGACACTCAGGGTCGCCCATTTTGGACGATCTCGACTCACCGAAATGTGTGCCCATGTCTGAACAAGACGGGTCCTGGA
>CAUJHW010000143.1 GCA_963205005.1 Pseudomonadota bacterium | reverse complement strand
GCGCCCTGGCGAGCGAAGACGCCTTTCACGATCATATCACCGAACTGGCGGCAGCGGTGAAGACGCACGACATCGGCGCTTTGTCCGACGATCTTTCGGACCTGCTGGTTGACGTCGCGCTCGGCAGTCCGGCCGTCTGCGCGCTTCGCGCCCTCAAGCGGATCGCGCCCGAGCTGGCGTGGGATGACCCACGCTTGCTCAGCGCCGCCGCTGAAGTCGCCTGGTCGTTCCGGGCGCTGTTCAATCAGCATGACGCGGTCGCCTTGCTGAGACGGGATACCGACGATCACTACTGGCGCCGCGTGCTGGCCTATTGCGCCCAGCACAACCTACAGGCCGTCCTGGACGAATACGCACATTACCTCGTCGATGCCGAAGGTCTCGGAGCCCGCCCAGCCGACGACCGCGCAATCGGTGTCGCTCGCGCCATGGCACAGGCCCTCGCTATCCGCCCGTCGCAGATCGACGTCGATGACGTGCAAGTCGATGGAGAGTCCCTCGCCATCAGCAAGTTCCAGATGCGCGGACGCTTCGCGATGCGGCTCGCCGACTACAAGGACGAAGACGGCGCCGTCGCGCGGCTCGGAGGCGTGCGTGACGCCTTCAACTCACCGTTCCGGCCGTTCGTTCTCGCCACCACGTCAGTCGGCCAGGAAGGGCTGGACTTCCATCCCTATTGCTATCGCGTCTATCACTGGAACTTGCCGGGCAACCCGGTGGACCTCGAGCAGCGCGAAGGCCGCGTCCACCGCTTCAAGGGCCATGCTGTGCGCCTCAACCTGGCCGAGCGCCAGGCCGCGGTCGTCAGGGGCCGTGGGCAGGCTCCTGACGATCCGTGGAAGCTGATGTTCGAGCACGCGCGATCCGAGGCGGCGGTCGACACCGATCTCATCCCCTATTGGATCTACGAAGGTTCCGTGCGCGTCGAACGGCGCGTGCCGATGCTGCCGTTCAGTCGGGAAGTCACGCGACTCGCCTGGCTCAAACGCAGCCTCACGGTCTATCGACTGGCCTTCGGTCAACCGCGGCAGGACGATCTGCTCGACTACCTGCAAACCCTGGCCGGCGACGGCATGGACTCCAACCTGCTTACAGACCTGCAAATTCGGCTTGAGCCAGAGGTGTTCGACAGGTCAGCGTGATGACCTCACCGCGCCTGGCTCCAAATGCCCTTTGCGAGCGGGAAGACCACTCCGCATCCCCGCCTATTTATATCCCCCACCATCCGCCTTCCCTACGCCTGACGATTGATACTTCCCTGGCCACTTCCGCGCGCTCATGTTCGGTCGTGCAGGAGCGTGCGCCATCGAGGCTCGGCCAGCGTGTCGGTGCCTCTGAATGACCAACGCATTGCGAAATGCGTCTCGCGCTCGACCATCAACGATCATCAGCGGCAGGTCTCCTGCCGAAGGAGGGCGTATGTCAGAGACCACATTCCTCACGCCGGAAGAGGTGGCCGAACGCTATCGTGGCAGCGTTTCCGTCGGCACCCTTCGGAACTGGCGTGCGATGAAGATCGGGCCGTCGTTCGTAAAAATCGGCAAAGCGGTGCTCTACCGGATCGACGAGCTTGAGGCGTGGGACGACAGGAATCGTGTGCAGTGCCGCGCCCCGAAGCGAATTGAGCAAAGCGCCATGGATCGAGCTTGATCGCTCAGCACAAATGGCGGGCGCGCCGGTTGGCGCTCCCGACGCGCCCGCCCGCCTTCGGTTCATGCGAGGCGAACCGCCCCTCATGCGGCTGGACCATATGACGGCCAGCCTGGTGGGCCTCATGCGGGTTCGCCGCCATTCCCACCGCCATGCTTGATCCGCCCCACGGTGCGGCTTCTCCCCTGGTCCCCGCGCTTATCGGGTCCGGGTCCCCATATCTGACTCAGGCGCTCGGCGTTTCCGCGATCGGGCCGAGCGTGTCGATCTCGGCGATCTTCTGAAACTCGCTGAGATAGTCCTGCTGATGGGTCGCCAACCAACGGACCACGCGATTGTTCGCAAGGAGCTTGGCGACGTATCCACGCGCGACGGTCAAATGCAGATTGTCGATGCCGTAGGTTTCCTCGACCGACTTCACCTGCGTCTGGAGCGCCGCCAGTTCCCGCTCCATCCGGGCGATCTGTTGGCCCGAAGGCGTCGGCTTGCCGCCGCCCTTTCCCCTCTTGGTGGCGGCAAGCTGGTTTTCGGATGTCGCCGCGCGCAACGCGCGGGCAAACATGACCGTGAAATTGTTCTGGCCGATCATCAGATCGGCGGCTTCGATCTGCCGCACGGCCGTCATCTGACGCAGAATGTCGAACACCTTCATCGAGCAAGGCGTGTCTTTCAGCATCTCGGCCGCCTCGGGGCTGATCCCTTCCAGCAGCCGGAAACGCCGCAGCACTGACTCGACCTGGAGGTTCAGGGCCGCGGCGATGTCGGCGGATGACACGCCTCGATCCATCGCGCGCGCAATCATCCGGTGCTCCTGGATCGGCGGGATGCGGTTGACGCGCTTGTTGTAGGTATAGGTGTCGTCGTCAGAGGCGAGCAGGCACTCCACCTCAGCGATGCCGAGTTCCTTCAGCGCTTCCAGCCGAAGGTGGCCATCCAGGAGAAACCAGGTTCCGGGGTTCTTTTCATCCGCCATAACGACGGGCGCTTCGATCAGACCGATCGCCTTGATGGAACTCAGAACCTGCGAATAGGACCGGCTCGCCTTGGCGCCGTTCGGCAACGTCTTGAGCGGAACGATCGCCGCGACAGGAATTGTCAGGAAATCTCGGTCGAAGGCGAGATGAATACGCCCATCCTCCCGGCCCCTCGGTTCATCAGCCATGATCGCCTCCCGAAACGCGGACTTTGAGCGCCCGAGGCATGGTCGCCAGCCCTTCCGCTCTCAGCAGATTGATGAAGCCGTCGTTGGCGAGCAGATCCTT
>CAUJHW010000142.1 GCA_963205005.1 Pseudomonadota bacterium | reverse complement strand
CTGTTTCAGCCAGTCGGCGGTCGAGTCCGGCGGACGCAGCGCCTCGTTGATGATCCGGCGGCGCCAGCGGCCCCGGGTGTCCGGCATGGCGGAGGCGGGCCATTCGCTGACCGCCGCGCGATCCAGCCCGGCGCGCAGCAGGAGGCGGCGCATGGCGCCCTGCGGGTGCTGCTCGCCGTCGCGGTCGAGCTGCTTCCAGGCGTCGTCGGCCAGCCACAGGTCCAGCCCCGGCAGCACGACGGCCCCGCGCGGCGCGCGGGCGACCACGGCCAGCAAGTCGGCGGTGGCGGGCGCGGTGCCGGTCGAGCCCGCGGCCACCAGCACCCCGGTCGGCGGATGGGCGTCCCACTGGGCGGCGAGGCGGCGCAGCAGGGTGACCCGCCGCACGCTGACGTCCACCAGCCCGAGCTCGGCCAGCCGCTTCGGCCATGCGGTCAGCGCCATCTCCAGGAAGTTTCGCGAGATGCGCCAGTGCTCGGCGAGATCGGCGGTGACCAGGTCGTCGAGGCCGGCGTCGGCGCTGACCTCCTCGATCTGCAGGCTGTCGAGGAACCCACCCAGCGCGTCGGCCAGTTCCAGGGCGGCGGACGCGTCGAGGTCGCGGTTCAGCTCGGCCTCGTGCGCCTTGACCAGCCGGGTCAGTTCGAAGCGCCGGCGCAGGGGCGCGATGGCGGCGGGCAGGTCCAGCGCCAGGTCGCCCGGCTCGAACGGCGGCTCGCCCGCCTCCAGGTCGCCCAGCGGCCGCATCTGCGGCGGCAGCACGGCCCGCCCGCCCGCGGCCTTGACGAAGGCGTCGGCGAGCGCCCGGGCCCCGCGGCGGGTGGGGGTCAGCACCACGGCGTCGGCCAGCGCCTCGGGGCCGCGCGGCGCCAGCGCGTCGTAGAGGCCCTGGGCCAGGTCTTCCGCGAACGGTCGATGCGCCGGAATGTTGAACCAGCGCGACCCGGGCCGTTCGAAGAAGGCGGTCATGAGAGCCGGGCTTCGGCGGCGTCGCGGGCCGCCGGGTCGCCGACGTGCATCCAGAAGCCGTCCATCGGCACGCCATGCAGGCGGCCCTGCGCCTGCAGCCGATGCCAGACCGGGATGATCGAGAACGCGCCGTCCGGTTCGGCGTCGAGCACTTCGGGCTTGAGGATCGCCACGCCCATGTTGGCGAAGGGCGTCGGCGAAGACGGGTCGGTGGAGTGCGTCAGCCGGCCGGCCTCGTCCCGAAGGAAGCCCTGCGGCCCGTCGAAGCCGATCCCCTGCCCGCGCTTCACCAGCAGCAGCAGGATGTCCATGGCGGTGGGGTCCCAGGCCGCCTTCAGGGTCTCCAGCGCCGGTTGCGCGCCCTCGATCCACAGGGAGTCGATGTTGGCCACATAGATCGGGTCGCGCCCCAGCAGCACCGCCGCGTGCCTTATGCCGCCGCCGGAATCCAGCAGCGCGGCGCGCTCGTCGGCGATCAGGACTTCCAGGTCGCGGCGGCCCGCCAGATGGGCTTCCATCTGGTCGGCGAAGTGATGGACGTTGACCACGGCGCGCTCGACGCCGGCGTCGCGCAGGCGGTCCAGCACATGGTCGATCAGCGGCCGTCCGGCCACCGGCACCAGGGCCTTCGGGATCGTGTCGGTGAGCGGCCGCATGCGCGTGCCGAGGCCCGCGGCGAGCACCATGGCGGTCCGGGGTCCGGGGATCACGCGCGGAATTCCGAAGGGACGTGGCGGTCGAACCAGGCCTTGAGCCCCGCCATCGCCGGGTCTTCCAGATTGCGCTCCAGATAGCGCCAGGTGCGGGGCATGAACTCGCGGTACTGCGGGCGACCCAACAGCACCTGCCGGGCGAAGACGCGGCCCAGGATGCGCGCGGCGTTCGAGGCGGCCAGCGCCCGGTAGTCGGCCAGGAAGGCGTCCCGCTCCAGCTCGGGCCGCGCCGCCAGGAACCGGTCCAGCATGGCGGTCTCCAGCTCGGGCGAGACGTCGCGGCGGGCGTCCTGCAGCAGATGCAGCAGGTCCCAGGCCGGGTGGGCTTTCAGCGCGTCCTGGAAGTCCAGCAGGCCGACGCGGGCCACGCCCTGGCGCGCGGGCAGCCAGAGCAGGTTCTGGGCATGGTAGTCGCGGTGGGTGAAGACGCTGGCCCCCGCCTCGCCGCGCACCCAGACCGGCGCCCACAGCGCGTCCCACTCGGCCACGGCGGCGGCGGGGAATTCCGGCAGGCCGGCGAACTTCGGCCACCATTCCAGAAAGGTGTCGGTGGCGATCTTCAGCGCCAGGGTATCGTAGGTGAGCAGGGGCCACCGGGCCCCTTCGGCGGCCAGCACCGCCGGCGGCGGCTCGGCCTGCAGGGCGGCCTGGAGGTCGACGGCCGCCTCGTAGAGCTCGGCTTCGGGGGCGTGGTCGGGAATCAGGCTGGCGAACAGGCCGTCGCCCAGGTCTTCCAGCACCGCCAGGCCGGCTTCGACATCATGGGCCAGGATGCGCGGCGCCGACAGGCCGCGTTCGCGCAGGAAGGCGGCCGTGGTCACGAAGGCCGCGACGGATCCGGCGGCCAGCCGGGCGGCGGCGTTGTAGCCCAGGGCGACCCGCTCGGCCGGGGTGGCGTCGGGCGGGCAGACCACGCTCTCCACCGCCGGCGGCTGGTCCATGAAGATCAGGCTGGCTCCGGCCGCCGGATACAGCCGCTCGTACTGGCGCGTGGACGCATCGCCCGACAGCAGCTCACGCCGGGCGTCGCCGAATCCCGCGCCGCGCAGGAACGCGCGCTTCAGGGCCTCACGGTCCGAACTCAAGACCTCGTCCTTCCCAGGCGCCATGGCGAACCAGCCGGGCTTCGCGGCCCCCCGAATCACCTCCGAGGCTGATTTCTACCTCAAGTCGGTCGGCGGGAAGCTGGCCCTCCAGCCGTTCCGGCCACTCGATGACGGCGGCCCCGTCGTCCAGCGCCTCGTCCAGCCCGATCTCATAGGCCTCGTCGGGGCCCGACAGCCGGTAGAGGTCGAAATGGGCGACGTTGATGGGGTCCCCTTCGTAGAACTGCACAAGGGTAAAGGTGGGCGAGGGCACCTCTTCGTCCGGGGTGGTGAGGGCGCGCACCAGGGCCCGCGCCAGGGTCGACTTGCCCGCGCCCAGCGGACCCGACAGGCAGACCGCCTCGCCCGGACGCAGGACCGCGGCGATCGCCGCGCCAAGCCGCGCCGTCGCCGCCTCGTCGGCCAGGATCATGCGAAGGCCCGGTGGCGGTCGGCCGGCAGGCCGCGCTCGACATAGGCCTTCAGCCGGGCGGTCACCTGCGCCGGATCGCCGTCCAGGGCCTGTGGCGCCACCAGCGGACCCGCGGTCAGCCGGAACGGCCGCCCCCGCTTGTTCAGGAGCTCGTGGAACAGGGTGATGTCCCGCAGCTCCGGCGAAACGTCGTTGAACAGGTGGAACAGGGTCGACCAGGGGCCGGCCACATGGATCGGCAGCAGCGGCGCCTCGTACTTGCGGGCGAGCGCGACAGCCGACGGCATCCACTCCGGGTCGGCCAGGGTCCCGTCCGGCATGCGTCGGGCCAGCTTGCCGGCGGGGAAGATGGCCAGGCACCGCCCGGCCTCCATGGCCTCGCGGGTCTGGACCAGGGTGGTGCGGGTGCGTTCGCGGGTGCGCTTGGCCTCGACCCATTCCACGGGGATCAGCACCTCGCCGAAGCGCGGCGAGACGCGGTGGGCGTCGGCATTGGCGTAGAAGCAGATGTCGGGCCGCAGCGCCTTGAGGGCGTCGAACACCGCGACGCCGTCGGCGATGCCGGTGGGGTGGTTGCAGACCACCACGCAGCGGCCCGCGCGGGGCAGGTTTTCCAGCCCCTCGGCGCTGACCTGCAGGGCCAGCAGGTCGGAGACGAAGTCCAGGGCCGCGCGGCCGCCCATCGGGGCGATGGCGTCGGCCATCCGTCGCGCCTTGGCGTAGTCGAGGATGGCGTACAGCAGAGGCCGCAGCAGGGGCCACGCCGGGCTCCCCGCCAGCTTCGGCGCGCGCTCGGCGATCAGCTCGTCGACGATGTGGACGTGGCGATCCTGGCGGCGGACCGCGGACGCCGGCGTGGCGAAGCTCATGGGCGGAGGATGGCCCGCCCCGGCCGCCCGCGGCAAGCCTCGCGGCTCAGGGCTTCAGCCGCGCGATCAGGGCGGCGGTGGACGGATCATGCGCTCCGGAAGGCCCGCCTTCCAGTTCGCCCAGCACGCGGGTCGCCAGCGTCTTGCCCAGTTCCACGCCCCACTGGTCGAAACTGTTGATCCCCCACAGCACCCCCTCGACGAAGGTCTTGTGCTCGTAGAGGGCGACGAGGGCGCCGAAGCGGGCGGGGTCCAGCCGGTCGAGCAGAAGGAAGCTGGACGGCCGGTTGCCCGGGAAGGTGCGCTGCGGGGCCAGGGCGTCGATCACGGCCGGGGGCCGTCCCGCGGCTGTGAGTTCGGCCCGGACCTCGGCCTCGCTGCGCCCCACCATCAGCGCCTCGGCCTGGGCGATGGCGTTGGCCAGCAGCTTGGTCTGGGCGGAGGGGTCGCCCTCGGCGCCTTCGCGGACGGCCAGGATGTCCACCGGAACCACGTCGGTCCCCTGGTGCAGGAGCTGGAAGAAGGCGTGCTGGCCATTGGTGCCGGCGTCGCCGAAGACGCTGGCGGCGGTCGGGTGCGGGACCGGCTGGCCCGTGGCTGTGACCCGCTTGCCGTTCGATTCCATCTCCAGCTGCTGCAGGAACGGTGCGAACAGGCGCAGGCGCTGGGCGTAGGGCACGACAGCGCGGATCGGCCGGCCGAGGCCGTTGCGGTTGAACACATGGGCCAGAGCCAGCAGCACCGGGGCGTTGGTCTCCAGCGGCGCCGTCCGGAAGTGATCGTCCATGGCGTGGGCGCCGGCCAGCATGGCCTCGAAGGCGTCGTAGCCGAGGGCGATCGCGCAGGAGAGTCCGACCGCCGACCAGATCGAGTATCGGCCGCCGACCCAGTCCCAGAAGCCGAACACCTGCCCGGCGGGCACGCCGAACGCCTGGGCCTTTTCCGGCGAGGCCGAGACGGCCACGAGATGGGAGTCCGAAGCCTCGCCCAGGCTCGCGCGCAGCCAGTCGCGGGCGGCCTCGGCGTTGGTCAGGGTCTCCAGCGTGGTGAAGGTCTTGGAGACGGTCACCACCATGGTCTCGGCGGGGTCGAGGCCGGTCAGGGCCTGGGCCAGCTCGGCCGGATCGACGTTGGCGGCAAAGCGCAGCTCGATCTGCGGGTCGAGGGGTTTGAGCGCCTCCCAGACCAGCCGGGGGCCGAGGTCGGAGCCGCCGATGCCGATGTGGACGATGGCGCGGAACGGCTTGCCGGTGGCGCCGGCGACCGCGCCCGAGCGCACAGCCCCCGCAAACGCGCGCATGGCGTTGCGGGTGGCCTCCACCTCGCCGGAAACCGGGACGCCCGCCGCCCGCCAGTCCGCGCCGTCGGGCGCGCGCAGGGCCATGTGCAGGGCCGGCCGACCCTCCGAGGCGTTGACGACCTCGCCCGCGTAGAGCCGGTCGCGGGCCGCCTCGACGCGGGCGGCGCGCGCAAGGGCAAGCATCGTGTCGAGGTCTTCCCGCGACCAGGGTTGCTTGGACAGGTCGAGCTCGAGGCCCGCGGCGGCCAGGGTCAGGACGCCCAGGCGATCCGGCTCGCGGGCGAACAGGCTGTCGATGCGGCGGTCGCGCGCGGCCTCCGCGGCCTTGGAAAGGGCCGCCCAGGCGGCGTCGGCTTCGGACACTTGGACCTCTTACTCGGCGGAGCCGTACTTCACGCTGCAGCCATAGGGGCGGGTGGCCGCCTCGGCCACCGGCCGGCCGGCCTTCACGTCGGCCAGGGCGGCGATGACATAGTTCCGGGCCACCTTCAGGCTCTCCGGATCGGAGGACGGCTGGTCGTCGATGCCGCCCATGTAGGCGACCTTGCCGGCCTTATCGATGATGAACATGTGCGGGGTCGTGCGGGCGTCATAGGCCCGGCCGACCACGCCGGTCGGGTCCAGCAGCACGTCGGTGGACGCCGCGCCGACCCGCGCCTTCCAGGCCTTGGCCTCGTTGGGCTTGAGATAGCCCTGCATGCCCGGGGCCGAGGACACGATGCTCAGCCAGACGACGCCGTCCTTCGCCGCCTCGCGCTGCAGGCCCTGCATGTGCCCGGAGTTGTAGTGCTTCTGGACATAGGGGCAGCCGTTGTTGGTCCATTCCAGGACCACGGTCTTGCCCCGGAACTCCGCCAGCGAGCGGGTGCGGCCGGCGGCGTCGGTAGCCTTGAAGGCCGGGGCGGGCTGGCCCAGCGTCGGCGCGGCGGCCAGCGGCGTCGCAAGGACCGCGCTGGCGGCCAGTCCAAGAAGAAGTCTGCGGTCGATCATGGGTGCGTCGCCTCCGGATCGGGGTCTCAGCCGGGCTTGGCGGCGGCGTCGAGCGCCTTGACCACCAGGCCCTGGGTCAGGATCGCCGGCAGGATAGCCGGCGTGTCACCCTTGACGCCATACACGAGATAGAGCGGAACCCCGGCCCGGCCGAAGCTGGCCAGTTCGGCGGCGATCCCGGGATCGCGCTTCGTCCAGTCCGCCTTGAGGTAGACCGCGTTGTTGCGCGCCAGGGCTTCCGACACGGACTTCGTGGACAGGGCGACCCGGTCGTTCACCTGACAGCTCACGCACCAGGCAGCGGTATAGTTGACCAGCACCGGCCGGCCCTCCGCGCGGAGGGCGGCGAGGCGGGCCGGCGTGTAGGCCTCGTAGTCCAGGCTGGCGGTCTCGGCCGCGGCCTCATCGCCGCCCGCCAGGGTATAGGCCGGCCAGAACGCGCCGCCGGCGAAGGCCACGATGGCGGCCAGTCCCGCCGCGGCGTTGAGCGCCTGGGGGCGTCGGCCCTGTGCGGCGCGGTGCTGGGCCATGCCGAACAGCCAGGCGGCCAGCGCCACCACGATGGCGGCGGCCAGGATGCGCGGCACCGCGTCGGGGCCGACCTGCACGGTCAGCACCCAGACCAGCCAGGCGACGGTTCCGTACATCGGGAAGGCCAGCGCCTTGCGGAACGTGTCCATCCAGGCGCCCGGCCGGGGCAGTCGCGCCAGGAGCCCGGGCGCATAGGTCACCGCCACGAAGGGCAGGGCGAACCCGATCCCCAGGGCCAGGAACACCACCAGCGAGGCGATGGCCGGCTGGGTCAGCGCCCAGCCGAGGGCGGGGCCCATGAACGGCGCGGTGCAGGGAGCGGCGACGACGACGGCGAGCACACCGGTGAAGAACGAGCCGGCCAGTCCGCTGCGGGCGGTGAGGCCCGATCCGAGGCCCTGCAGGGACGTCCCGACCTCGAACACGCCGGACAGGTTCAGGCCGACGGCCAGCATCAGCAGGGCCAGCGCGGCCACCACCGGCGGGTCCTGCAGCTGGAAGCCCCAGCCGACCGCCGCGCCCGCCGTGCGGAGCGCGATCAGCAGGCCCGCCAGCAACAGGAAGGTGACGATGGCGCCCAGGCCGAAGGCCAGGCCCTGCCGGCGCGCGAGGCCGTGGTCCTCGCCATGCCCGGCCAGCGAGGCCGCCTTCATGGCCAGCACCGGGAACACGCAGGGCATCAGGTTGAGGATCAGGCCGCCGATCAGGGCGAAGACGGCGGCGGAGACCAGGCCGAGATCGGCCGCGCCTGCCGGAGCCGCGGCCTTCACGGGCGGCGGGCCGAGCCCGGAGGCGCCGGCGGGGAGCGGGCCGGCGGCGGCCGAGACCTCGTAGGCCTTGCCTTCCAGAGCCAGAACGCCGGCCATTTCCTTCGGCGGGGTCGAGCCCTGGAACTCGTAGCCGGGGGTCAGCGTCAGCGTCAGGCCGTCGGGCCCGCGCTCGATCACCTGGGGCCTGGCGTGGTCGATGACCGTGCCGGCGAACGGATAGAAGTAGGCGCCGGCCAGATCCGCGCCCTTCAGCGCCGCGCCGGTGATGGCCAGCTTTACGGCCTCGCCCTGTTTCTCGAAGGCGCCGGTCAGGCCCGCGGGCTTCGGCGCGGCGGCGAGAACGGCGGCGATCTTCGGGCCCCACCGGGGATCAGCGGGCGCGGCGGCGGCGGTCACCGGAAGCTGCAGGGTGAGCGTGGCGTTCTCGGGAATGCAGACCTCGGCGCAGACCAGGAAGGTTGCCGCGCCGCTGAGGGTGACGGTCTGGCCGGGGCGGGCGTCCGCCGGCGCGGTCAGGGTGACCGGCAGCAGAACCTCGCCCTCGTAGCCGTAGTTGACCAGCGGCCCGACGGGCAGGCGGTGCGGGGTGGGCCAGGTGAAGTCCGAGGCCGACCAGCCGGCGGGCAGGGTCCACTTGATCGCGGTCGCCTCGCCGGAGTCCCCGGCGTTGCGCCAGTAGGTGTGCCAGCCCTTCTGGATCGACTGGCGCAGGGCGATCTGCACCGTCTGCCCCGGCGCGACCCCCTGGGTGGAGGCCACGATTTCAGCGGTCAGGTGGCCGGTGTTCACCGGCTGGGCCACAGCGGCGCCCGCGAAGACCAGCGCCAGCAGCGCGCCCAGAAAGAACCGCATCGTCACCTCGGAGCCGCTCGCGGCGTTACCTGCGCTATATGGCGTAGCGAAGCGCCGACGCAAAGCAGGCTCGACTCGCCCCGCCCGCGCGCCATGATCGACGAATCGCGTTTTCCATCCGTTCAGGAGACCAGGTGCCCGCATCCTTCGACGACATCGAGATCGGCCAGGTGGTGTCCCTGGGCGTCGTGGGCGTGGACGCCGCGGCGCTGGACGCCTTCATCGCCGCCTTCACCCCCGGCTGGACTGCCGACCGGGGCGCCCCCGACGCCATGGTCTTCGCCATCTGGTCCAAGCTGGACGCGGTGGCGGCCACCGACTGGCCGCAGACCAAGCGCCTGGGCGTCGACGCCCTGCGCTGGATGCGCAACCCGCCCGCGGGCGAACTGCTGCGCTGCCGCATGACGGTGATGGCCAAGGATCCGGTCGGCGACGACAAGGGCATCGTCATCGCCCAGCACGACCTGCTCGACGAGGCCGGCCGACTGGTCTTCTCGTGCCTGACCCGGAGCGTGTTCTCGCGGTGAACCTCCCGCCCTCAAGGGGGAGGGTGGCCGGCCGAAGGCCGGACGGGTGAGGAAATGACGATCAGAACCTGCGCCTGATCCCCTATTCCCCACCCTGGCCGCTGCGCGGTCTGTCCCTCCCCGCCAAGGGGAGGGAAGAGCGCTACTTCGCTGTCAGCGTCTTCTGCTCTTCGGCGGCGCGGGTCATGGCCAGGGCGACCAGGCGGTCCCAGCCGACCAGCGAGTGGATGTGGGCGTAGATCTGGCCGAGCGCGCCGTTGTCGCGCAGTTCGACGAACTTGTCGGCCGGCAGGGCATTCAGCTTCTCTTCCGAGACGCCGAAGTATTCCGCGATCTTCTGCGGCTCGCCCTGGGTGCCGTCCGGGTTGGCCGGGGTGAAGCTGGCTTCCTTGGTCTCGAACAGGTCGAGGTCCTTCAGCAGCTGCACGAAGCTCGTGGTCCGCTGACGCTCGACCTCGAAGTTGTTGCAGAACTCGATGCAGTTCTTCGTGTACTCGGTCGGCTCGCCGTTGGCCTCGAAGAAGGGCATGTCATAGCCCTTGTCGGTGACGAACTCGGCGCCGCGGTCGATGCACAGCACCATCTGCTTGTTCGTCTCGTCGTTGGCGAACACGAACGGATACCGGCGGATGTAGGCCGGGATGTAGATGCCGCTCTCGAACGTGCCGTCGTCCTTGACGAACATGTTCTCGCCGGCGTTCAGGCCCATCACGGCGATCGGCAGCTTCTCGTCGCCAACGAAGATGATCGGGCCGGTGACCATGGCCAGAGGGAACTCGCCGACGGTCAGCGGGATCGCGTGGCCGGCCTTGGCGAAGCCGAACGGGCCGTCCATCCGCTTCACGCCGAGCTTGCTGTGCAGCTCCTTGGCCAGCGGTTCGGGCTTGGAATAGAACAGGACGTTGCCGGAGAGCTGGCCCGGAGGCGTCGGTTGGGTCGTGGCCATCTA
>CAUJHW010000141.1 GCA_963205005.1 Pseudomonadota bacterium | reverse complement strand
CCGCCGCCATCGGCCCGGCGGCGGTGAGGGTGAGCGCCGACAGCCGCAGGTCACCCGCGGTCGCGGTTTCCGCCCCGCCGATCAACCGCACGGTCGCCGCGATCCGGTCGCCGCCCTTGCGGGTCCAGCGGAGATCCGACGCGGCGAGATCGGCGCGGATCGCCCGGGCCGCGCCGCCCCCGAACCGGCCGGCTCCGGCGCCCAGGGTGGCGGTCGCGCGACCGGTTACAGCCAGGTCTGGAATCCAGCCCGCGGCCTGACCGTTGAAGGTCGCCGTGAGGTCGGCGCTTTCCAGCTCCCGGCCGCTTGCGACCAGCCGGCGACTGACGATGTGCAGGTTCGCCGTGACCGGGCCGTCGGCGCGGGGGGCCTGAAGGCTGGGATAGGGCAGTTGCGCGCCAAGGGTCAGCTGTCCGCCCTGGGCGGCGACGCCGCCGAAGGCGCCGCTGGCGAAGGGCGCGCTGAGGGAAAGTTCGAACCGCCCGGAGCGGGTTGCGGTGCGGACTGTCGCCGCGCCTGTGGCGACCGCGAAACCGGAGCCTGACAACCGCGTCGGCGCCACGACAGCATTGAGGGTCTTCAGCTGGCTGTCGTCGATAAGCGCATCGCCCGTCACCCGGACCGGGCCGTAGTCGGAGGTCAGCATCAGAACGCCGCCGTCCACCTGGACCCGGGGCAGCTTCGCGCCCGGTGGCGGCGGGCGGCTGAGGAACTCCTGGACGAGGGGATCGAGCGCGCCCATCCCCAGCTTGCCGCCCCGATACGACGCCCGCAGGACCGGCTTCCGGAGCGTGACCGACAGGACCTCGATCCCGCTCAGTCGCGGCCGGTAGCGGACCTCGACGCGCTCGGCCAGGAAGTCCGGGCGGCGCGGGTCGCCGATCCGCATGCGGGCGGTGAAGGCTGTGGGGCCGATGGCTTCGACCGTGGCTTCCGAGGCGATACCGCGCGATTTCAGCCAACCGGTCAGGGCCTCGCGGGCCAGGGTCCGGCGGTTGAGCCAGCCCAGCGTCGCGACAAGCACCAGCCCGATGCCAACAAGCGCCAGAATCAGGCGCAGGGCTCGGGTCCGGGAGGGAGGGGTGTCGGTCAAGGGCAGGGGCTCGGCTGAAGCTTCACCCTATTAGCGCAGAAGCCGGCGAAACGATGCCTGCTTCGCCCAGGCTTCGCAGGCCAGGGGTTGCAACCGTGGCGGCGACGCGGAGCCGGCCGGAGCGCGCCTTTCCGATCGATCAAGCGCCGGAGCTTACATTTGCTGAGAGGTCGAGTTGAAAGTCGCAGCTGTCCCAACACTGGCCGAGCGCGAAAGCGCGGAAGCGCGCGCAGCCTCGAGCTTCCTGGTCGGCACGTTTGCGATCTCAAATCCGGCGACGGAGAATCCACGAACGATCACGGCGCTCTCGATCCTGAAGGGTAGCGCCGAGCGCGCATCGATAGAGCTGCGCGACCAGCCGGCGATCCGTCTGCGCCTCCTGGGGACCGTGGGTGAGGCCTATGTGAATCTCGGACTGTTCGACGAAGCGCGCACGGCGCTGGAAGGCGCGAGGCCGCTGGCCCGCGCCATGGGGCCTGATGGCGCGCCTGTGTTGCAGACCCTGGCGTCGGCCTACCGCAACAAGGGTGACTTTGATGCCGGTCTTGCCACGTTGGCGGAGGCCGAAACGCTTCTGGGTCAGAACCTCCGGGAACATCTGGAGGTGCGCGGGGATCTTGCCCAGACACGGGCCCAGATCCAGCAGTCGATGACCAACTACGGCGCTGCGGAAACGGAATTCCAGGCGGCCTTGGACGACTATGCCCGGGCCAGGGACGTGAAGCCGAGGAAACTTGCCCGCGTCTACCTGAACTACGGCCTGACGCTTGCAAGCATGGGGCAGGATCTTCGGGCGCAGAAGGCGCTGACCCAGGGGCTGGAGTACGCCCGGATCGCGACAGGGCCGAAAAGCCGCATGACGGGACAGGCCCTTTCAGTGCTGGCGTTCAACGAACGCAGCGCCGGACGGCTGGCGGAAGCCAAGGGCCATATTGATGAGGCGATCGCGATCCTGGGCGACGTGCTCGACCCCAGCAACCCCATCATGGCCGACGCGCTGTCGCAGCGGGGGCAGATCCTGTATGCCCAGGGCCAGCCGGCTCCGGCCGCCCAGGACTTCGGACGCGCAATCACGATACTCCGGCAAGCCTACGCGGGACCGCACTTCAAGATCGGCTCGATCCAGGGATATCTCGCCCTGGCCCAGTCCCGGTTGGGCGACTCGCAATCCGCTCTGCGGAGCCTGGAGGACGCGAAGCGCAACTACGACGCCCACTACAAGAAGCTCCACGTGAATCACGGGGACCTGCTTGTGCAGCGGGCACAGGTGCTGCAGCGCGCGGGGCGCCTGGCCGAAGCCCGGTCAGACTGCACCGCGGGGCTCGCGTTGATGCGAAAGCTCGAGGCCGACGAGGCCTTCTACAAGACCAACGCGGCCATCTGCGCCGGGATCTGACGGCTCCTGCCTGACCGGGCGCAGGCAGGAGTTCGTGGATGCTTGGGCCTAGAGGCCGTCAGCGTTAGCCAGGGCCACGCCGCCGTCCACGGCGATGGTCTCGCCCACCACGTAGTCACCGGCGCGGCTGGCCAGGTAGATGGCCACGCCCTGCATGTCCTCGTCCGTGCCGATGCGGCGCGAGGGGATGCGCTTGGCGACGGCTTCTGACTGATCGCGGGCGACCCGGTTCATCTCGGACGCGAAGGCGCCCGGCGCGATGGCGCTCATGACGATGTTGTCGCGGATCAGTCGCGCCGCCATCCGGCGGGTCAGGTAGATCAGGCCGGCCTTGGAGGCGTGGTAGGAATAGGTCTCCTGCGGGTTCAGCCGGATGCCGTCGATCGAGGCGATGTTGATCACCTTCGCCGGGCGCTCGTGGCTGGCCGCCTTCATCAGGGTCCCGTGCAGGGCCTGGGTCAGGAAGAAGGGCGACTTCAGGTTCAGGTCGAGCACCTTGTCCCAGCCGCTTTCCGGAAACTCGTCGAAGTCCGCGCCCCAGGCGGCGCCGGCGTTGTTCAGGAGAATGTCGAGCTTTTCCTCCTTGCCCAGATAGGCGGCGGTCAGGGCCTTGCAGCCCTCGACGGTGGAGATGTCCTGCGGCAGGGCGATGCACTGCGGGCCGAGCTCCTCGGCGGTCTCATGGCAGGCGGGAGCCTTGCGGGAGGAGATGTAGACCTTGGCCGCACCGGCCTCGAGGAAGCCCTTGGCGATCATCTTGCCGATGCCGCGCGAACCGCCGGTGACCAGCGCCACCTTGCCGTCCAGAGAGAACAGATTGGACGCCATGCGCGCCTCCCCTTTGTCGTTGGCCTCCACACGCGCGGAAGGCGCGGCCCGGACCGCCCTTCCCCCCTCGCACATTTGACTTGGAAGGGTCCAGCCGGGCCTATAACAAGCGTTTGAATTTCGGGACCGCCGCCACTCCTGAATGAGCGGTCCGCCAGCCAGTTCGAGGAAGCCCCCATGACCGAAATCAACTCGGTGACCACCCTCACCCGCGACGGCGACGTGGCCGTGATCACCCTGAACTCGCCGCCGGTGAACGCGCTGTCGGCCAATGTCCGCCAGGGCCTGTACGACGGGTTCAAGGCGGCCGGCGCCTCGGACGCCAAGGCGATCGTGCTGATCTGTGAAGGCCGCACCTTCATCGCCGGCGCCGACATCAGCGAGTTCGGCGGTCCCGGCGTGGCCGCCGCCACGCTGTTCGACGTGCAGGACATGATGGAGAACTCGCCGGTTCCGGTCGTCGCCGCCATCCATGGCACCGCGCTCGGCGGCGGCCTCGAGGTTGCCCTCTGCGCCCACTACCGCGTGGCCGTCCCGTCCGCCCGCCTCGGCCTGCCGGAAGTGGCGCTCGGCCTGCTGCCCGGCGCCGGCGGCACCCAGCGTCTGCCCCGCGTGGTCGGCGTCGAGACCGCCCTTGAGATGATGACTTCGGGCCGCCACGTGCCGGCGCCGGAAGCCGCCAAGCTGGGACTGGTCGATGAACTGGCCCCCGAGGGCGAGCTCAAGGCGGCCGCCATCGCCTTCGCCAACAAGTGCGTGGCCGAGAACAAGCCGCTGGTGAAGATCAGCCAGAACAACACCAAGCTGGAAGCCGCCAAGGGCAAGCCCGAGATCTTCGCGGCGTTCCGCAAGGCCAACGCCCGCAAGTTCCGCGGCTTCGCCGCGCCGGAAGCCAACATCAAGTGCATCGAGGCGGCGGTGAATTCGGCCACCTTCGAAGAGGGCCTGCAGGCCGAGCGCAAGCTGTTCGGCGAGCTGATGAGCGGCAGCCAGTCGGCCGCCCAGCGCTACTATTTCTTCGCCGAGCGTCAGGCCAACAAGATCCCGGGCATCGCCGACGACACCCCGGTCCGCCCGATCAACAAGGTCGGCATCATCGGCGCCGGCACCATGGGCGGCGGCATCGCGATGAACTTCGCCAACGTCGGCATCCAGGTTGTGATCGTGGAGCGCGAGCAGGGTCCGCTGGACAAGGGCCTGGCCACCATCAAGAGCAACTACGAGCGTTCGCGGACGGCCAAGCCGGAAGAGACCGCCAAGCGGATCAGCCTGATCACCGGGTCGCTGTCGATGGAAGAGGCGTTCAAGGACGTCGACCTCGTCATCGAGGCGGTGTTCGAACGCATGGATGTGAAGAAGGACATCTTCACCAAGCTGGACGCCATCTGTAAGCCCGGCGCGATCCTGGCCACCAACACCTCGGGCCTGAATATCGACGAGATCGCCTCGGTGACGAAGCGTCCGCAGGACGTGATCGGCCTGCACTTCTTCTCACCGGCCAATGTCATGAAGCTGCTGGAAATCGTGCGCGCCGACCACACGGCCGATGACGTGATCCAGACCTCGATGAAGCTGGCCAAGAAGATCGGCAAGATCGCCGCCCTGGTCGGCGTCTGCCCCGGCTTCGTCGGCAACCGCATCCTGGGCCAGCGCCAGCGCGAAGCGAACAAGCTGGTCATGGAAGGCGCCATGCCCTGGGACGTGGACCGCGTGCTCTACGACTTCGGCTTCCCCATGGGTCCCTTCGCCATGAGCGACCTGGCCGGCCTGGACATCGGCTGGGTGAAGGAGAAGTCCAACGGCGAGTCGATCCGCGACGTGCTCTGCGAAGCTGACCGCCGCGGCCAGAAGACCGGCGCCGGCTACTACGACTACGACGAGAACCGCACCGCCAAGCCCAGCCCCTTCACCGAGAAGGTGATCCACGACTTCATCGTCAAGTCAGGCGCCAACCCGCGCAAGATCTCCGACGAGGAGATCCTGGAGCGCTGCATCTATCCGATGATCAACGAGGGCGTGAAGATCCTCGAAGAGGGCAAGGCCATCCGCGCCTCCGACATCGACGTGGTCTGGGTCAATGGCTACGGCTGGCCGGTCTACCGCGGCGGCCCGATGTTCTACGGCGACCTGGTCGGCGGCCCCGCCGTCGTCCTGGCCAAGATGAAGGAATTCCAGGCCACCATGGGCGACCAGTTCAAGCCCGCCCCCCTGCTCGAGAAGCTTGTCGCCGAAGGTAAGAAGTTCTCCGACCTGAAGGGCTGATCGTTTCCACCAGCGGCGGACGGCATAGCGCTGTCCGCCGTTTCTTTTTGTCCTACACCTCACCTTACGGAAGCAGATTTTCACATGCGTGAAGCCGTCATCGTCTCCACAGCCCGCACGCCGATCGGCAAGGCCTATCGCGGCGCGTTCAACAACACCTCGGGCGCGGAACTGGGCGGCCATGCGATCGCCCAGGCCATCGCCCGCGCGGGCATCGACCCGGCCACCGTCGACGACGTGGTCATGGGCGCGGCCCTGCAGCAGGGCTCGACCGGCAACAACATCGCCCGCCAGGCGGCCCTGCGCGCCGGCCTGCCGAACACCGTCTCGGGCATGACGCTCGACCGCCAGTGCTCGTCGGGCCTCATGGGGATCGCCACGGCGGCCAAGTACATCATCAACGACGGCGCCAATGTCGCAGTCGGTGGCGGCCTGGAGAGCATCAGCCTTGTCCAGAACGACAAGATGAACCGCTACCGCACCTCGGATAAGTGGCTGAACGAGCATGTCCCCGAGATCCACACCTCGATGCTGGAGACCGCCGAGATCGTCGCCGAGCGTTACGGGGTCAGCCGCGAAGCCCAGGACGAGTACGCCTTCCAGTCCCAGCAGCGCACCGCCGCGGCCCAGGCCGCCGGCGTGTTCGACGCCGAGATCGCCCCGCT
The DNA here is from genome assembly GCA_963205005.1 of Pseudomonadota bacterium. GTDB lineage: Bacteria > Pseudomonadota > Alphaproteobacteria > Caulobacterales > Caulobacteraceae > Phenylobacterium. The sequence continues at coordinate 6,056 of CAUJHW010000141.1, read as the reverse complement.
GACCTCGATCATGCTGGTGCAGAACAAGGAGACGGGCGAGTTCTCCGAACAGGAAGTCACCCTGACCAAGGACGAGGGCAACCGCCCCTCGACCACGCTCGCCGACCTGCAGAAGCTGCAGCCGGTCTTCAAGGGCGGCCAGATCGTCAAGGAAGGCAAGTTCGTCACCGCCGGCAACGCCAGCCAGTTGTCGGACGGCTCGGCCGCCGTGGTGCTGATGGAGGCCAAGGAAGCCGCACGTCTGGGCCTGACCCCGCTGGGCGCCTACCGCGGCATGGCCGTGGCCGGTTGCGGTCCCGAGGAGATGGGCATCGGCCCGGTGTTCGCCATCCCCAAGCTGCTCGAGCGCAACGGCCTGAAGATCGACGACATCGACATGTGGGAGCTGAACGAGGCCTTCGCCTCACAGTGCCTCTACTGCCGCGACAAGCTGGGCATTGATCCGGCCAAGTACAACATCTCGGGCGGCGCCATCTCGATCGGCCACCCCTACGGCATGACCGGCGCCCGGGCGACCGGCCACATTCTGCACGAGGGCAAGCGCCGCGGCCTGAAGTGGGGCGTGGTCACCATGTGCGTCGGCGGCGGCATGGGCGCGGCCGGCCTGTTCGAAATCTTCTAGGCCGACCCGACCCGGACGATCAGGGCCGCCCGCGAGGGCGGCCCTTTTCGTATCAGGACGCGGCCTTGAACTCGGTGTCGATCTGCAGGGTCACGTCGTCGCTGATCGCCGGCACATAGGTCTTGATGCCGAACTCGGAGCGCTTGACCACCGCCATGGCGGAAAAGCCGACCGTGTACTTCTTGTCGATCGGGCTGACGCCGGCCTGGGTGAAGGTCGCCTGCAGCACCACCGGCCTGGTGACGCCGTGCAGCGTGAGATCACCCGTGATGTCCGCCGTGCTGGCGCCGGTCGACTTCACCGAGGTGGCCTTGAAGGTCGCCGTCGGGAACTTCGCCACGTCCAGGAAATCCGGCGCCTTCAGGTGCGTGTCCAGGGCCGGGTTCAGCGTGCCGACGGCGGCGGTCTGGACCGTCGCGTCCAGCGCGGTGGCGCCCAGGTTGGCGGGGTCCAGCTTCAGGCTGGCGGTCACGCCGGCGAACTGGCCGACATAGGTGGAAAAGCCGAAGTGGCTGACAGACCAGGTGACCTTGGAGTGGCTGGTGTCGGCGACGTATGCGCCCGCCTTTACCTCGGCGGCGACGCGGGTGGTCTGGGCCATGGCGGCCGGAGCGAGGGCCAGGGCGATGGCGAGGCCGCAGGCGGCGTGGGAGATCGAGTGGCGCAAGGGGCGAACTTTCCGGAATGGGTGAGTGGGTGCGGCCCGCGACCGCGAGCCCGGCACACTATCGCCAATCGCGCGGGGGATAATCATGCCTTCCGGCGGAACATTGCTGCCGATCTGGAATGACACGAAGGGCTCGCCGAACCTCGCGGCCTCTGCGAAGCTGGACAAAACGGTTTCGGGGGAAACAGACTTGAACAAACTGTCGCTGTTGGCGGCGCTCGGCGCCGCACTCTGCCTTTCGGCCTGTGACAAGGCCGGAGTCGATGGCAAGCGCATACTCGCGGCCGAAGCCGGCGACTGGCTGAGCTACGGTCGCACCTACGACGAGCAGCGGTTCAGCCCGCTCGACAAGGTCAACACCGATACGGTCAAGCGCCTGGGCGTCGCCTGGTGGGCCTCTTTCGATACGGATCGCGGGCAGGAAGCCACGCCTCTGGTGGCGGACGGGATCCTCTATACCACGACGACCTGGTCCAAGGTCTTCGCCTTCGACGCCAAGACCGGCAAGGCGCTCTGGTCCTACGACCCTCAGGTGCCTGGCGAGAAGGGCTTCGACGCCTGCTGCGACGTGGTCAACCGCGGCGTCGCGCTGTGGAAAGGCCGCGCCTATGTCGGCACCCTGGACGGCCGGCTGGTCGCTCTGGACGCGAAGACGGGCAAGGTCGCCTGGTCGGTGCAGACCACCGACCCCAAGCTGCCCTACACGATCACCGGCGCGCCGCGGGCGGTGAAGGGCAAGATCCTGATCGGCAACGGCGGGGCGGAGTATCCGGTCCGCGGCTACGTCTCGGCCTATGACGCCGACACCGGCAAGCTGTCCTGGCGGTTCCACATGACCCCCAACCCCACCGGCGCGCCGGACGGGGCGGCCTCCGACAAGGCGATGAAGGACTTCGGCTACGCCACCTGGAGCGAAGGCGCCTGGAAGGACGGCGGCGGCGGGGCGACGCCCTGGGACGCCATAACCTACGATCCGAAAACCGACCTGGTGTTCGTCGGCACCGGAAACGCCGGGCCGTGGAACAGCAAGATCCGCACGGGCGGCAAGGGTGACAACCTGTTCGCCGCCTCCATCGTCGCGCTGCGTCCGGATACCGGCGAATACGTCTGGCACTATCAGACGACGCCCCGCGACGACTGGGACTTCGACGCGGTCCAGCACCTGATGGTCGCCGACCTGCCGGTCGCCGGGAAGACCCAGCGCGTGGTGATGCAGGCCAACAAGAACGGCTTCTACTATGTGCTGGACGCCGCCAGCGGGAAGCTGGTGTCGGCGGACAACTTCGTGAAGACCACGTGGGCCGAGCGCGTCGACCTGGCCACGGGCCGTCCCGTCGAGGCGGCGGACGCCCGCTACGAGAACGGCAAGGAGCATCAGCAGACGCCGGGCGCCCTGGGTGGCCACAACTGGCAGCCGATGGCCTACAGCCCGAAGGAGGGGCTGGTCTATATCCCGGCCCAGACCCTCTACATGGACTACGCCGATCCGAAGGAATTCAAGTTCATCCCGGGGGCGTGGAACCTGGGCCTTGGCCCGGCGACCCTGTCGCCGACCCGCGCGCAGCCGGCGCCCTTCGGCCAGCTGATCGCCTGGGACCCGGTTCAGAAGAAAGCCCGCTGGAAGGTCGACTTCGCCGAACCCTGGCGCAGCGGCGTGCTGGCCACGGCCGGGGGGCTGGTCTTCCACGCCGCCGGCCACAACTTCGTCGCCTTCGACGCCGCCACAGGCAAGGCGCTCTGGACCTATGACACCGGCGCGGCGGCGATCGCGGCGGCCTCGACCTACGCCATCGACGGCGAGCAGTACGTGGCCCTGATGGTGGGCTTCGGCGGCGCCGGCGGCATGGGCGGCGCCGAGCCGCGGCGCAAGGGCCGCCTGCTGGTCTTCAAGCTGGATGGCAAGACGGTTCCGACCCCGTTCCCCGCCCCGGTCGTCCAGCCGCCGCTGGACCTCGCCACGGTCACGCCGTCGAAGGGCGATCCCGCCCGGGGAGCGAAGCTGAGCGCCCAGTTCTGCGTCACCTGCCACGGCGCCGGCGGCTATCTGCCGGTGCTGGCGCGGTCGCCGGTCATTCTGGAACCGGTGGGCTTCAAGGCGATCGTACTGGAGGGTGCAAAGAAGCCGCACGGCATGGCGCCGTTCCGCCGGTTCTTCGACGAGGCCAGCGCCGAGGACCTGCGCGCCTATCTGCTGGCCGAAGCCGCCAAACCGCCGCCGACCGGCGAGCCGCAGATGACCCACGGCCGCTGACGTGCTGCCCGGTCACCACGGATCGTGGTGACCGGATGGCCTCAGGGCCTATATGAAGTCGCGGGTGAGTTCGGCGCGGCTGGCCGGCGACAGCGCGGCCAGATGGCCATAGCGTTCGTGGCCGCAGCCGATGAGGATCTGTGTGGCAGGGTCGCGGAACACCGCGATATGCCTTGGCTCCAGCGGGAAGCGCAGGAAGTGGACGGACGAGGTCTTGCCGTCTTCCCGCGTGCGCTCGATGTCGCCCTCGGGCACGCCCATCACCTTGTCGGCGCCCACCTGCAGGAAGAAGCAGTCCTCGACACCTCCCAGCCGGCCCAGCGTCTGCTCGCGGCGCACCGGATCGTCGATCTCGAACATCACCGTGGCCACCAGTTCGGCGCCGTTGGGGATGAGCGGGTTGTAGGCCGCCAGCTCGTCGGGCACCTGGGCCGCGCCGCCCTTCTCGATCAGGAGCATCTCCTGGATCTGGAAGAGCATGGTGTCGTAGCACTCGAAGTAGAACGTGCAGCAGGGCCCGAGCTCGATCCGGCGCAGCCGCTTGGTGGGCAGCAGTTCCGCGCGCCAGGACTTGCGGACCTTGGCGAACTCCGCGTCGGGAATCAGGTCCTGCGGCGTGATCTGGCGCTGGGCGAGCGGCATCTAGAGAACTCCGTAGGCGCGGGCGAACACTTCGATGGGATGGGCCTCGCGCGGGGCGGGCGGGGCGTCCGGCTTGGCCTCGTCGGCCAGCAGCTGGCCCAGGTGCTTGCAGGCGAGCGGGCAGTCGGAACAGAGCGTCGCGTTGCCCTTGGCCGACACCTGGCGGGCGGTGGGTTTGCCCACCTTCACCGCCATCGGCCGGGTGTCCTTCATGACCCCGAAGGTTCCGCCATGCCCGGAGCAGCGCTCGACCACGTCGACCTTGGTGTCCGGAATCAGCCTCAGCAGCTCTGCTGACTTGGCGCCCATGTTCTGGGCCCGGCTGTGGCAGGCGCTGTGGAAGGTGACGCCGCCCTCGACCGGCCTGAGCCCTTCGACCAGGCCGAAGGTCTTAGACAGTTCGACCACATACTCCGAGATATCCTTCGTCGCCTTCGACAGCGCCTTCACGCTCCCGTCGTCGGGCAGGATGAGCGGCCACTCGAACTTCATCATCAGCCCGCAGGAGGCGGTCAGCGCGACGACATCCCAGCCGTCGGCGATCAGTGGCGCGAACACGCCGGCCACGCGCCGGGCCTTGCCGGCCACATCGGCCACGTCGCCGGCCTCCAGCTGCGGCATGCCGCAGCATTCCGGATAGACCAGCTTCACCTCGCAGCCCTGCAGGGCCAGCACCTTGGCCGCGGCGACGGCGGTATCGGGCTCGTTGTAGTCGACGAAGCAGGTCGCATAGAGCGCCACCTTGCGCAGGCCGAAGGCGCGGCCCGCGGGATTGGGCGCCAGCGGGGTCTTCAGACGGTCGGTCGCGGTCTTCGAATTGTACTTCGGCAGCTCGGCCTCGGCGTCGATGCCGGCGATGGCGTCGAGCATCTTGCGAAGCGGTGTGTTCTCCCGCGCGCTGGCCCAGTTGGCGAGGCCGGCGACGGGCCTGGCCAGCTTGCCGTTGCGATCGGTCTGGCCCAGCTGCTCGCGCACGAAATCCTTCTCGCCGGCCCGGCGCTTGGCGGCCCGATAGCGCAGGATGAGGTGTGGGAAGTCGAGGTCGAACTCGTGCGGCGGCACGTAGGGGCACTTGGTCAGGAAGCACATGTCGCAGAGCGTGCAGGCGTCGGCGACCTTGGCGTAGTCCTTCTTGTCGACGCCATCGAGCTCGCCGGTCGGGCTCTCGTCGACCATGTCGAACAGCTTGGGGAAACTGTCGCACAGATTGAAGCAGCGGCGGCAGCCGTGGCAGATGTCGAACACCCGCTCCATCTCGGCCTCGACCTTGGCCAGGTCGTAATAGTCCGGATCCTGCCACAGGATGGGCCGGCGGAACGGGGCGTCGAGGCTTCCCTCGCGCGGCGGGGCCTTGCTGTCTTCACTCATGGCAGGGTGCGGCGGGTCCGAGGACCCGCCGGCTGATCCTTAGTCGAGGCTGTCGAGGGCGCGCTGGAAGCGGCCGGCGTGGGACTTCTCGGCCTTCGCGAGGGTCTCGAACCAGTCGGCGATCTCGTCGTAGCCTTCCTCGCGGGCGGTCCGCGCCATGCCCGGGTACATGTCGGTGTACTCGTGTGTCTCGCCGGCGATGGCGGCCTTCAGGTTGTCGCCCGTGGGGCCGATCGGCAGGCCGGTGGCGGGGTCGCCGACGCTTTCCATGAACTCGAGGTGGCCGTGGGCGTGGCCGGTCTCGCCTTCGGCGGTGGAGCGGAACACGGCGGCGACGTCGTTGTAGCCTTCCACGTCGGCCTTCTGGGCGAAGTAGAGGTAGCGGCGGTTGGCCTGGCTCTCGCCGGCGAACGCGGCCTTCAGGTTCTCGATGGTCTTGCTGCTAGCCAGCGACATTGGGTCATCTCCTTGTGGGTGGCGCGGGCCCCCCGGCCCGCCGGCGCACC
>CAUJHW010000140.1 GCA_963205005.1 Pseudomonadota bacterium | reverse complement strand
TTGCTACAAGCTGACCCGCAGCATCGCCTTCGTCCGCGCCCACGCCTTCGACGCCGATCCGGACGACCCCATCGCCACGGCCCAGGGGGCCTTCGTGCTGAAGCGGGCGCAGCCATGAGCCAGGCCGCCGCCCAGAGGCTGGAAGCCTTCCTCGAGCGCGTGCCCTATGTGCGCTTCCTCGGCATGCGCGCCGAACTGGCGGGCGACGAGATGACCGCGATCCTGCCCTTCGCCCCGCACCTGATCGGCAATGTCGCCCTGCCGGCCCTGCACGGCGGGGTGATCGGCGCCTTCATGGAGATGACCGCGCTGGCGCAACTGTCGCTGGCCCAGCCGGAACGGCGGGTTCCGAAGACCATCGACATCACGATCGAGTACCTGCGCCCCGCCCGGGCCCAGGTTTCCTTCGCCCGCGCGACCCTGCGCAAGGTCGGCCGCCGCGTCGCCAACGTGCAGGTCGAATGCTGGCAGGAAAGCCGCGCCCAGCCCGTGGCCGGGATGACCGGGCACTTCCTGCTCAGGTCGCCGGCTTAGCGAGCGCCGCCTTCTCCCTGGCGATCTCGGCGAGCGACGCCTCGGCCCTGGCGATCGCCGCGGCGTCGTTGCGGTTGCGGCCCTCGACCAGCTGGCCCGTGGCCTCCATCTCGCGCACGGGCAGCAGGTGGGTGTTGTCGGCGGGCACGAAGGGCCTGGTCTGGATCTTCTCCAGGATCGCGCGCTGGCGGGCGGCCTCGGGCGTGTCGCCGACGCCGTAGGTGAACATGAAGTCGCCGATCTTCTTCCGCAGCGCCGGATCGAGATCCCTGCGCCAGACGAGCGGGTCTTCCGGGATCCGCGGCGAACGCCAGACGATCTCCACATTGCCCAGGGTCTTGCGCGCCAGGTCGGTGTCCAGCAGCCGCAGCCGGTCCATGGAGGCTGTGTTGTTGGTGGCCGCGTCCTGCATCCCGCCGGAGACCGCGAACAGGTTGGTCTCGTGGTTGGCCGAGCGGACGTTCCTGAAGCAGGCGGCCGGATCGATCTTCCGCGGCGCGAACAGGAAGATCATCGGCGCCAGCGTGCCCGACGTCGACTTGGGATCGCCCATGCCGAAGTTGAGCGTCTTGTCGCAGGCCAGGATCTTCTCGAGCGTCACGCCCGAACCCTTCTTCACGATGATCACCGACTCATAGCCGTCCGGCCCGACGGGATTGGCCGAGCGGGCGAACACCTGGCCGCCGCCCCGCCGCACGGCCTCCAGCCCTGACTGGTTGGTGAACCAGCCCAGGTCGGTCTGCTTGAACCGCATGGCCTCGATCAGGGCGGTGTAGTTGGAACCGTAGTACGCCTTCACCGGCTGGCCGATCGCCCTGGCCATGTCCTCGATGAAGGGCGCCCAGTCCTTCTCGGCGCTGGCCTGGCTTTCGGCGGAGAGGATCGAGAACACCACCTCCTTGCGCTGCGGTTCCTCGGACTTGCCGCATGCGGCGAGCAGCAGGCAGGCGCCCAGCGCCAGAACGATGCGACGGTTCATTTCCCCTCCACCGGCGGCAGCTTCATCGCCACCACCTCCCGCTTCGGGCGGTTGACCCCGAAAAGCACGCCGGGGGCGCTGCGGTCAAAGGCGATCGCCTGACCGGCCACCGCGATGGGAATGGTGGCGACCAGGGTCAGCGTGCCGCCGCCCGGCGGGACGTCCAGCACATAGAGCTCGGGACGGTCGTGGCCGGTCACATACAGCCGGCCGTCGGCGCCGAAGGTTCCGCCCGAGGCGCTCCGCGGCGCCATGCGCTCCAGCACCTCGGCCGGAAACAGCCAGGAGGCCTGGGCCCGCCACTGGTCGTCAAAGCGGATAAGGATTGTCTTGGTGTGGTCGCGCCCCGGCGCGCCGCCATTGCCGTCGTAGTTGGCGAACCCCGCCCACCAGGATCCATCCCTGCGGTCCACCCAGGTCAGCGACCCCGGCTGCTCGCCAAGCGGGATAGTCCGCAGGTGATTCAGCGATGCCGGATCGAACACCTCCACCTGACTCTGCATCGGCACGGCCGGATAGTTGGAGCCGGCGCAGATCAGCTCCGCGCCGATCACCGCGCAGGAGTTCATGTGGGGGAATTTCGCCTTGTCACCCTTGAAGGCGGCGACCCTTTGGCCGGTCTTCCGGTCGTACCGGGCGATCTGCGAATTATCGACCGCGTAGATCGACCCCGCATCCACCGCCACGCCCTGCTCGGCCTCGGGCGCTGGAAAACGCGAGATCACCCCGGCGGGCGACAGGGTCAGCGCCGCCGCCGCCAGGATCTCAAGCACGCTTCACTCCCGCCTGGCCGTCCTCGACCGCGAACTTCGCCAGGTCGGTCACGGGTGAGCCCTCGACTAGCGCGTTTTCCACACCCCGGAAGGTCACCGTGCAGGCCTTCCGCGTCAGCTCCACCCGGCCGTAGCCGCGGGTCTCGCCCTCGCCGAACTTCAGCTGCCGGTTGCCCGCCAGCAGCAGCTTCATGTCGCTTGCAGAGGCGCCCAGAGAGCTGATCGATCCGCCGACGAACTCGGTGGCGATGGCCGGCCCGCCGGCTTCCAGCGCCAGGTCGCCGGCGAAGAAGCAGTGGATATCGCCGCCCAGCACCACCGGGTTCGACACCTTCGAGTCGCGCCAGGTTTCCAGCACGCGGCGCCGGCTGGCCGCATAGCCGTCCCAGCCGTCGTTGCCGACCATGCCCAGCCGGGTCATCAGCTGCTCCATCAGGTACTGCTGGCCCAGCAGGTTCCAGCGGGCGCGGCTGGCCCGCAGCTCGCCCTGCAGCCAGAGCTCCTGCCGCTCACCCAGCAGCGAGCGCGCCGGATCGAGCCGTTCGGGACAGTCGATAGGGATGCGCTTGCCGTCCGACACCGCATCGCAGGTGCGCCGGTTTCGGTACTGGCGGGTGTCCAGCATCTGGATCTGCGCGAGATCGCCCCAGCCACGCGAACGGTACAGGAGCATGTCCGGCCCCACGGGCCGCTGGGCGCGGCGCAGCGGCATGTTCTCGTAGAACACCTGATAGGCGGCGGCGCGACGCTTCAGGAACACGGCCGGGTCCGGATTGGTCCGGTCCTGGTCGCCGCCGTAGTCGTTGGCCACCTCGTGGTCGTCCCAGGTGACGATCCATGGCGCGGCGGCATGGGCGGCCTGAAGATGCGGATCGGCCTTGTACCAGGCGTATCGGTGGCGATAGCCGGCCAGGTCGACAGGCTCCTCGACCGGGTGCGGCCGCACGCCTTTCCCCTTCTCGGCTTCCTCGTAAATGTAGTCGCCCAGGAACAGCACCAGGTCGGGTCGCTCGGCCGCCAGCGCCGCATGGGCGGTATAGAAGCCGGCTGAATACTTCTGGCAGGAGGCGTAGGCCAGGGTCAGGCGATCAACCTCGGCCCCCGCGGCGGGCGTCGTGCGCGTGCGGCCGACCGGGCTGGAATGGCCGCCGGCCAGGAACCGGTACCAGTACTCGCGGCCGGGCTTCAGGCCCTGGACCTCGATGTGAACCGAGTGGCCGGCCTCGGCGACGGCGAGCGTCCGGCCGCGGGCCACGATCCGCGTCAGGCCCTCATCCTCGGCGATCTCCCATCGGACGGCGACCGGGGCCGAGGTCATGCCCGCGCCCATCTCCCGGGGCTTCGTCGCCAGCCGGGTCCATAGCACCATCCCGTCCGGCGCCGGCTCGCCGGACGCGACGCCAAGACCGAACGGGCTGTCGGCCATCCGCGTCTGCGCCACGGCCGATGTCCACGCCGTCGGCGTCAGCGCGGCCCCGGCCAGACCTGCGGCCTGGATCAGCAGATTTCGGCGCGACGGCATTCCCATTCCCCGTTTTCGGCAGCTTACCGAAGCTGCCGCCCGACGTAAGGCTCCGTCTGTGACAGTTGCTTGTTGGGCCCGGGAAGGATAGGCCGCGCGCCATGTTGCAAGGTCTTTCCCACGCCGCCCGCGAGGCGAAGAGCTGGCCATTCGAACAGGCCCGCCTGCTGCTCGACCGCATCGCGCGTCTGCGCCTCTCCGACGCCGAGCGCGATCTCGCCGCCGCCCTGTTCGCCCAGGGCAAGTTCGCCGAGGCCGTGACGGCCCTCCCGGCGCTGGCCCGACCGGTGGTCTTCCAGTGCGGTTACGGGGCCTCGGGCCTGCCGCACCTGGGCACCTTCGGTGAGGCCACCCGGCCGACGATCGTGCGCAACGCCTTCAAGGCGCTGACCGAGGACACGATCCCGACGCAGTTGATCGTCTTCTCCGACGACATGGACGGCCTGCGGAAGATCCCGGACAACGTCCCCAACCGCGAGATGCTGGAGGAGGACCGCGACAAGCCGGTCACCTCCGTCCGCGACCCGTTCGGCGAGTATGAAAGCTTCGGCGCCCACAACAACGCCCGGCTGCGCGCGTTCCTCGACGGCTTCGGCTTCGACTACACCTTCATGTCGTCCACCGAGACCTATCGGTCGGGCCGCCTGGACGAGGTGCTGCTGCGCATCCTCCAGCGCTTTGACGCGGTCCAGGCGATCATGCTGCCGACCCTCGGCGAAGAGCGCCGCGCGACCTATTCGCCGTTCCTGCCGATCAGCCCGAAGACCGGCCGTGTCCTGCAGGCGCCGACGCTGGAACGTCATGTCGACCGCGGGACCATCGTCTTCGCGGACGAGGACGGGACGCTGACCGAGGTTCCGGTCACCGGCGGCAACGTGAAGCTCCAGTGGCGCCCCGACTGGGCCGCCCGCTGGACGGCGCTGGAGGTCGACTTCGAAGCCTCGGGCAAGGATCTGGTCGACAGCGTTCGCGTGTCGAACAAGATCGTGAAGGCGCTGGGCGGCGAGCCGCCGGAGGCCTTCCATTTCGAGCTGTTCATGGACGAGCAGAACCAGAAGATCTCCAAGTCCAAGGGCAACGGGCTGACCATGGAGGAGTGGCTGCGCTACGGTACGCCCGAGAGCCTGACCTACTACATGTACCAGTCGCCGAAGTCGGCGAAGCGGCTCTATTTCGACGTCATCCCCAAGGCCACCGACGAGTACCTCCAGCAGCTCGACGCCCTGAACCGCAAGAAGGCCGAGGGCGAGAATGGCGCCCAGCTCGACAACCCGGCCTGGCACGTCCACCGCGGCGCGCCGCCGGAACGCGGCTCGCCGGTCAGCTTCTCGCTGCTTCTGAATCTGGTGTCGGCGGCCGACGCCTCGACCAAGGACCTCCTGTGGGCCTTCATCGCCCGCTATCTGCCGGGCGCGACGCCGGAGTCAGAGCCCCTGCTCGACAAGCTGGCCGGCTACGCGATCCACTACTACGAGGACTTCGTGAAGCCCGCGAAGCGCTTCCGCGCGCCGAGCGAGCAGGAGCGGGCCGCCATGGTCGCCCTGGTCGCCGCGCTGAAGGCGCTGCCCGCCGGCGCCGACGCCGAGGCGATCCAGAACGAGGTCTTCGCCATCGGCAAGGACGCCGGCTTCGAGCCCCTGCGCCTGTGGTTCACCGCCCTCTACGAAGTGCTGCTGGGCCAGAGCCAGGGCCCCCGCTTCGGCTCCTTCGCCGCGATCTTCGGCGTCGACCGGACGGTGGCCCTGATCGAGCGGGCGCTGGCGGGCGAGCTGCTTCAGGCCTAGGCTCCGGAATCAACTCAAGGCGCGTGATTTCAAGATCTTCCGCTCATCCCGGCGAATGCCGGGATGAGCGGTATAGAGTACTGAACCTAGTTCCCGTCGTCGCCGATCGGCATCCCCGGAGGCGCTTCAGGCCGCCGCTTCGGTTGCGCCAGCATGCGTCTCAGTTCCTCGCGGTCGGCAATCAGCGCGGCCAGCGTCAGTCGGGCCGCACGGTCGGAGGGATCGGCGCCGGGCTGGGCCTTCAGCTTCACAGCGAGATCCGCCAGCCGCTGGTTGATCTGGGCCTTGGCCGCAGGACCCACCTCGGGCCGGTAGACGGCGAAGGCCAACTCCATGACCGTGCGGGTCTGCACCCGGCGGGCGATCTCGGCCAGCCGGCCGCCGGCCGGAGCGAAGGCCTGCGCCAGCAGCCGGTCGACCACTTCGCCGACCCCGGGCTGCGCGGCGTCGCGCCGGTGCTGGTCGGTCAGGCGCGCGAGCCGCGAGGGCGCCAGGATCGCATCCAGCACGAGCCCAGCACCCACGTCCGCCGCCACGAGGCTGCCGAAGACCGGGCCGCCGGCGCCGTCGAACACCTCGATCTGGTACTGCCGGTCGGTGTCGCCGGATTGCCCGGATGACAGCAGCGGAATCAGGCTCTCCGGCGTATCCAGCGCTTCCGGCGTCATCGCCGCCAGCAGGCCGGCCAGCGCCGCCCGCTGCTGCGCCGCGGGCGCAACAGCGGCGACCATGGCCGCATCGCCCTTCACGGCATAGCTGAAGTCCACCCCGCCCAGTACCTTGGCCGTGGCCTCAAGCTGGTAGCGGTGCAGCAGATAGATCGGCACGTACTTGCGCTTCAGCGCCTGGGCCGCCTCGCCCGGCCGCAGCGCCTGCGGTCCGAAGCGATCGATGGCCACCCGACGGACCGCCATCACCCGCGCCAGTTCGGCCACCGGATCGGCGCCGTCGTCCCAGATGGCCCCATGCGGCTGCCCCGACCCGACCGGACGCGCATCGTCGTCGGCCACATAGCGCAGGGTCAGCTGCGCCTGCGCCGCCTTGGCGACCGGGTCGCCGTCGCCGTACAGCCAGTCGACGATGAAGCGGTCCCAGGCTCCGGTCCCCACGCCATAGGCGTCGGACAGGTCGATCTTGCCGCTGGTCAGCTTCACCCTGGGGGCCGGGTAGTCCATCACCGAGGCCCGGTCCTGGCTGGAGGCTGCGAAGTTGTGCGCGAACCCCAGCGAGTGGCCCACCTCGTGCGCGGCCAGCTGGCGGATGCGGGCCAGCGAGACCTGCACCGGATCGTTGGGACCGCCCTTGCCACTGCCGTCGGCGCCCACCAGTCCCTCGAAGATCAGCATGTCCTGGCGCACGCGAAGCGCGCCCAGCAGGACCGAACCCTTGACGATCTCGCCCGTGCGCGGGTCGGCGATGAACTGTCCGTAGGACCAGCCGCGGGTCGCGCGGTCCACCCAGTTGATGACGTTGTAGCGGACGTCCAGCGGGTCGGCGCCCTCGGGCAGGATCTCCACCCGGTAGGCGTCCCTGTAGCCGGCGGCCTCGAACGCCTGCGCCCACCAGGCGGCGCCCTCGCGCAGGGCCGAACGGATCGGCTCGGGCGCCGCGCGGTCAACATAGAAGACGATCGGCGACTTCACGGTCGAGACGGCCGCCGTGGGGTCGGTCTTCTCCAGACGGAACCGGCGGGCGAAACGCTGGACGATGTCGCGATCAAGCGGTGCGGCATAGTCGAGCACCAGGCCGTCGAAGGCGCCGGAGCGCGGATCGAACGGCCGGGGCTGGAAGCCCGGCTCCGGCAGCTGGATCAGGCTGTGGCGCACCACCAGGGTGATCTGCCGGGCGTCAGGCGCGATGTCGCGGGTCTCGGGGCCCGGCGTGTCGGAGGCGAAGGTCTGCAGCGCTTCGAACTCGACGTTCCGCGGGAAAACCCTCACGGCGGCCGGATCGGCCAGCGTCAGGTCGGAGACGGCCTTGTAGCCAGACTCACCCGCGGCCTTCAGGGCGTCGGCGATCCCGATGGCGTCGCGGGTAAGGAAGCCTGACAGATCGACCAGCAGCCGGCCGTCGGCCGTGGTCCCCTCGACCTTGCCGGCCCACACCACCGAGGTGGCGAAGGCTTCGCGCGCGGCGGCCTGCTCGGCCTCCGGCGCACCCTGCGCGCGGAACCGCGGGTTCTCGAACTCGGCCAGCACACGGGCGCCGACCCTCCGGAACGCCAGCACCTGGGTGTCACCCAGCCGCGCGCGGTCGAGCCCCACCGGCGCCGAGCCCAGGCCGGTCTTGAGGGCGGTGACATACAGGTATCTGCCGGCGATCCCCTGGGCGTCGGGGGCGGGCAGCGCCACCAGGATCCGGCCCCTGGCATTGTCCACATAGACCGGGACCAGGCCGTCCTGGCGGGTCAGCCCCGCCGTAGCCTCCGCAGCCGGCGCCGGCGAGGTCGCCTTGCCGCCGGCCGCCAGCGCCGGTCCCGACAGCGCCAGCACCGTCGCACACGCCGTCGCGGTCCAAAGTCTCGTGTTCACGGAAGGCCCCCTGACTGGTTCGTCCTGACCCTAGCCCCGGGACTCGCCGGCTTCCACCCGGGCGATCACTGCAGCGTGAACGGAGCGCCTGCTTTCCCCTAGGGACCATCCCTTGACGTAAACGGAAAGGTGGCTTTACGCTGTCAGCCAACAACGTAAGGGAGGACGTACAATGCCCATGGACCTGCGCCGTCCGGCCCGGACCTACACGATCCGGCAGCTGTGCCTGGAATTCAAATGCACCCCGCGCGCCCTGCGCTTCTATGAGGACAAGGGCCTGCTGAACCCCGCCCGCGACGGGATGAACCGGGTTTATTCCTACCGCGACCGGGGCCGGCTGGTCCTGATCCTGCGCGGCAAGCGGGTCGGCCTGTCGCTCTCGGAGATCGGCGAGATCCTCGACCTCTACGAGGCCGACGAGAACGGCGCCCAGCAGGCCGCCAAGAGCCTTCGCAAGTTCAAGGAGCGCATCGTCGCCCTCGAGCAGCAGAAGAAGGACATCGACGACGCCATCGCCCAGCTGCAGAGCGGCATCTCGACCATGGAAAAGCGCCTGTCCGAGACCCGCCCGGACCTGCTGCCCCGCGCCGCGGACTACGATCAGGTCCTTCGCCGCCAGCTGGACGGTGTCGGCCACACCGAAGCCTGATAGGGCTCGTCCCAAGGCTCGATCGCTAAGGGAGTTTCCATGACCTACCAGGCCCCCGTGCGGGACTATGTCTTCCTGCTGCGCGACGTGCTGCAGCTGGAGCGCTATGCCGGTCTTCCGGCGTTCGCCGACGCCTCCATGGACACCGTCGAGGCGATCCTGGAAGAGGCCGGCAAGTTCACCTCCGAGGTGCTCGCCCCGCTGAACACCGTGGGCGACAAGGAAGGCTGCGTCTGGAGCCCCGACTTCACGGTGAAGACCCCCACCGGCTTCAAGGACGCCTACGCGAAGCTGGTCGAGGGTGGCTGGCCGGCGCTGGGCTCGGACCCCGCCTTTGGCGGCCAGGGCCTGCCGCACGTGGTCAACCTGGCGTTCTCGGAGATGTCGTCCTCGGCCAACATGGCCTTCTCCATGTACCCGGGCCTGACCCACGGCTGCTATTCGGCCATCCACGTCGGCGGATCGGACGCGCAGAAGGCGCTGTATCTGCCCAAGCTGGCCTCGTTCCAGTGGGCCGGCACCATGAACCTGACCGAGCCGCACTGCGGCACCGACCTCGGCCTCCTGCGCACCAAGGCGGTTCCGCAGGCGGACGGGACCTACAGGATTTCCGGCCAGAAGATCTGGATCTCGGGCGGCGAGCAGGACCTGACCGAGAACATCGTCCACCTGGTGCTGGCGCGCATCGAAGGCGCCCCGGCCGGGACCCGCGGCATCAGCCTGTTCATCGTGCCGAAGTTCCTGCCGGACGCTGACGGAAACCCCGGCGTGCGCAACTCGGTGAAGTGCCTGGGCCTCGAAGAGAAGATGGGCATCCATGGCAACGCCACCTGCGTGATCAGCCACGAGGAGGCCACAGGCTGGCTGATCGGCGAGGAGAACCGCGGCCTGGCCCTGATGTTCGTGATGATGAACGAGGCGCGCCTCGGCGTCGGCCTCCAGGGGATCGCCCAGGCCGAGGCCGCCTACCAGGCCGCCGCCGCCTTCGCCAAGGACAGGCTGCAGGGCCGCTCGCTGACCGGCCCGAAGAACCCGGACGGACCCGCCGACCCGATCATCGTCCACCCGGACGTGCGGCGGATGCTGATGGACGCCCGCGCCATCGTCGAGGGCGGCCGCGCCTTCATGGCCTGGACCTCGCTGCACGGCGATCTCAGCCACGCGAGCCCTGACGAGGCGGTCCGCCAGAAGGGCCGCGACTACATGGGCCTGATGACCCCCGTGGTGAAGGCGTTCCTGACCGACCGCGGTTTCAACGTCTGCTCCGACGCCATGCAGATCCACGGCGGCTCTGGCTTCACCGAGCACTTCCCCGCCAGCCAGTACCTGCGCGATGTCCGTATCGCCCTGATCTACGAGGGGACCAACGGCGTGCAGGCCCTCGATCTCGTCGGCCGCAAGCTGGCCGCCGACGGCGGGCGGGGCGTGATGAGCTTCTTCGCCGAGCTGGACGCGTTCGTCGACGCCAACGAGGGCGACGCCGGCCTCAAGCCCTTCACCACCGGACTGGCCGCCGCCAAGGCGGAGCTGCAGGACGCCACCATGTGGCTGATGCAGAACGGGCTGGCCAATCCCGACAATGCCGGCGCGGCCTCCACCGACTACCTGCAACTCTTCGGGCTCACGGCGCTGGCCTACATGTGGGCCCTGCAGGCCAAGGCCGCGCTGGCGCGGATCGCCGGCGGCGACACCGATCCGTTCTACCAGACCAAGCTGACCCTCGGCCGGTACTACATCGAGCGCATCCTGCCCGAGACCAGCGGCCGGCTGGCCAAGCTGAAGACCGGCTCGGAGCTGATGATGGCCCTGCCCGCCGACGCCTTCTGACCGTGGCCAGCTACCGCGCGACCATCGAGTGGGCCCTGGCCGAGGACGCCGAGGCCTTCACGAAGGGCCGCTACAGCCGCGCCCACACGGTCAGCTTCCAGCAGCATGTCGTGCCCGCGACCGCCTCGGCCCATGTGGTCGGCAAGTGGGCGGCGCCGGGCGCGGTCGACCCTGAGGAGATGTTCGTGGCGGCCCTCAGCAACTGCCACATGCTGACCTTCCTGCACGTGGCGCGGCTGAAGGGCTTCGTCATCACCCGCTACCGCGACGAGGCCGTCGGCGTGATGGAGAAGACGCCGGAAGGCCGCATGGCCGTCACCCGCGTCACCCTGCGCCCGGCGATCACCTACGAAGGTCGAACGCCCACTGAAGCCGAGCGCGACGCGATGCACCATGAGGCGCACGAGGAGTGCTTCATCGCCAACTCGGTGAAGACTGAGGTCACCGTGGAAGAGGCCGACAGAGTCTGAATCAGAGTGTCCGGACGCGATCGATGCGTCGTCTGGACACGCTGGCGTTTGCCGGCCTGGCTGGCGCCCTCGACAGTGGGCCCATGCCCAACACTTCCAATCGAGATCTGCATGGCCGCTGACAAGATCCCTGCTTCTGAGCCGAAATCGGCTGCCGCCGAAACGCTCGAGATCGTCAAGACCGTGGTCCTGGCGCTACTCATCGCGCTGGCCCTGCGGGTGATCCTGTTCCAGCCCAACACAATTCCGTCGTCGTCGATGGAGCCGAACCTGCTGACCGGCGACTACATGCTGGTGTCCAAGTTCGACTACGGCTGGAGCCGGCACTCGGTCCCGCTCAGCCCCCCACTGCCGGCCGGCCGCCTGAACGGGCATCTGCCGCAGCGGGGCGACGTTATCGTCTTCCGCCTGCCGCGCGACATTACCCAGACCTACGTCAAGCGGCTCATCGGCCTGCCCGGCGACCGGATCCAGGTGTCGGGCGGACAGGTGAGCGTGAACGGCCGGCCGATTCCACAGGCCGCGGACGGCCGGACACGGGATCCCGACTCGCCCGAGATCACCGTCACCCGCGTCTGGGAGACCCAGCCGGACGGACGCCGCTACCTGACCTTCGACCGCGGCCCGGACCACGACGGCGACGACACGCCGGAGTTCATCGTCCCGGAAGGCCACGTCTTCGCCATGGGCGACAACCGCGACAACTCCCTCGACAGCCGCTGGGCCCCGATGGTGGGCGGCGTGGGGTTTGTCCCGCAGGACAACCTCATCGGCCGCGCGCGAATGGTGCTGGTGTCGTGGCGCGCGGGCGCATCGCTGTTCAGGCCCTGGACCTGGGTGACCCGCTTCGACGCCGGGCGGATGTTCCGGCCGGTGCGCTGAGACGGCTATCGGCGGAATTCGTCCCGGCTGAGCGCGCCGTCGCCGTTGCGATCCAGCATCAGGAACTCGGCGTCCTCGACCCGACCATCATGGTTGGCGTCCAGCCGTTCGAAACCGGTGACGATGGTCGCCCGCGCGAGCGCCGGCGCCGCCATGGCGCCCACCGCAGCGGCGATCAGAGCGCCGGCCATCCAGGCCCGGGACCGGCGCGCCGTCTTCACCGGTTCCGCCAGCGCCAGCCGGTCTTCGATGAACGCCCGGAGTTCCTCGCTCGCTGACCGGCCCCCCGCCCGGCAGTGCGCCATGAACGCCTGCTTGGTCGGATAGGGAATCCGGATCTCCAGCGACTCGCTCTTCTTCAGGGGTCGGGGGTCAGCCATCGGCGCGTGTCCACGAGCGGCCCGTCGCCGCCTGACGGCAGAGCCAAGCCGATTTGTGCGGCGCGGGCCAGGGAATTCCTGTCCGGACACGGCCGCGCCCAGGCCTTAGGGTGATCGCCGAAGACAGCTCCGGAGCCCACATGCATCGCCGCACCTTCCTCGCCGCCACCACAGCCTCGGCGGCCGTCGCCGCCCTGCCGGCAACCGTCCGCGCCCAGCCGGCCAACCCGTTGCTGGCGCCCTGGACCGGTCCCTTTGGCGGCGTGCCTCCGTTCGACAAGGCAAGGGTCGCCGACTTCGCGCCCGCCATCGAGGCGGCCATGGCCGAGGAGATCCGCGAGATCGACTCCATCGCCGGAAATCCCGCCCCGCCGACCTTCGAAAACACCATCGCCGCGCTCGAGACCACCGGCCTTGCCGGCAACCGCGCCGGCACGATCTACGGCGTGTGGAGCGGCACCCTTTCGACCCCGGAGGTGCGCGCCGTCGACCGCAGCCTGCAGCCGAAGATCGCCGCCCACAACGACCGGATCATCCAGAACGCCGCCCTCTTCCGACGCATCGACGCCGTCTACCAGGCGCGCGAAACCGCGAAGCTGACGCCCGAGCAGAAGCGCCTGACGGTGATCCGCTGGAACGCGTTCGTCCGAGGAGGCGCCCAGCTGGGGCCTGCCGCCAAGACCCGGCTGGCGGAGATCAACGGTGAACTCGCCGGCGCCTACACCACCTTCAGCCAGAACCTGCTGATCGACGAGACGAACTACGTCCTCTACCTGACGGAGGCCGATCTCTCCGGCCTGCCCGCCGACGTCCGCGCCGCCGCCGCCGCGGCCGCCGCAGAGCGCAAACATCCGGGCGAGTTCGCGATCCTCAACACGCGCTCCTCGGTCGACCCGTTCCTCACCTACGCCGACCGCCGCGACCTGCGCGAAAAGGTCTGGACCACCTTCTACAACCGCGGCGACAACGGCGACGCGCGCGACAACAACGCGGTGATCAAGAAGATCCTCAAGCTACGCGCCGAGCGGGCGAAGCTGCTGGGCTTCCCCACCCACGCCCACTGGCGCCTCGCCAACAACTCCATGGCCGATACCCCGCAAGCGGCCATGGACCTGATGCTGCGTGTCTGGCCGGCCGCCACCGCCCGGGTGCGCGAGGAGGTGGCCGAGATGCAGGCCATCGCCGACCGGGAAGGCAAGGGCGTCAAGATCGCCCCCTGGGACTATCGCTACTACGCCGAGAAGGTGCGGGTCGCCCGCTACGACCTCGACCTCAATGCGGTGAAGCCCTACCTGCAGCTTGAGAAGCTGCGCGACGGCATGCACTGGGCCGCGGGCCAGCTCTACGGTTTCACCTTCACGCCCGTCACCAACGTCCCGGTCCAGCACCCGACGGTGACGGTCTATGAGGTCAAGCGCGGCGGCCGCCACGTCGGTCTCTGGTACTTCGATCCCTACGCCCGCACCGGCAAGCGCTCCGGCGCCTGGATGAACGCCTACCGCCCGCAGCAGACCTATGGCGGCAAGGTCACCACCATCGTCTCCAACAACTCGAACTTCGTGGCCGGCGCGCCGGGCGAGCCGGTGCTGATCTCCTGGGACGACGCCAAGACCATGTTCCACGAGTTCGGCCACGCCCTGCACGGCCTGAACTCCGAGGTGACCTACCCCTCGCTGTCCGGCACCCGGGTGTTCCGCGACTATGTGGAGTTCCCGAGCCAGGTGAACGAGCACTGGCTGTCCACCGACCCGGTGCTCGACCGCTTCGCCCTGCACCACAGGACCGGCAAGCCGATCCCCCGCGAACTGGTCGACAAGATCGAGAAGGCCAGCACCTTCCGCCAGGGCTTCGACGTCACCGAACTGCTGGCCTCGGCGCTGATCGACATGAAGCTGCACCTGGCCGGCGACGCCGACATCGACCCCGACGCCTTCGAGCGCGAGGAACTGGCCAAGCTGGGCATGCCGGCCGAGCTGCCGATGCGCCACCGCACCCCGCAGTTCCAGCACATCTTCGCCTCCGACGGCTATTCGGCCGGTTACTATTCCTACCTCTGGGCCGAGGTGATCGCCCTGGACGCGGTCGAGGCCTTCGAGGAGGCCCCGGGCGGGCTCTACGACAAGGGCGTGGCCAAGCGCCTGCACGACAACGTCATGGCCGTCGGCAACTCGGTGGACCCCAAGCTGGGCTACCGCGCGTTCCGCGGCCGCGACCCGGACGTGAAGGCCTACCTGCGGAGCAAGGGGTTCCCGACGGGGTGAGGGCTCAGGCGAACAGGTCGGTCTGCGCCGCGGCCTTCGCGCCCTCGATGCCGAGCAATTTCAGTTTGGTGTTCACCCCGCCGCGGGCCGAGAAGCCGCCGGGCTTGCCGCCCGCCGCGGTCACCCGGTGGCACGGGACCACGATCGGCCAGGGGTTCTTCCCCAGCGCCTGGCCGACGTCGCGGGCCAGCAGCTTGTCGCCCAGTTGCACCGCGATCTCGCCGTAGGTCAGGGTCTCGCCGGGCGGGATGGCGCGGGCGATCTCGTAGACTTTCGCATGGAATTCGGGAGTGCGGGACAGGTCCAGCGGCGCATGCAGGAGGTCGGGCTTCTCGCCCCGCATCAGGGCGCCGATGTCCTCGACAGTGCGGGTGTGTTCCGGCGGTATGGGCGCCTCGATGGCGTCCGGGAACCGCCGCAGGAAACTCCGCCGCGCCGTCTCCGGATCGCGCTCGGGCAGGTGCACGCCGACGAGGCCCAGATCACCCCAGGCGATCCCGGCCCAGCCGATGGCGGTGTCGAAGAGGGCGTAGTGCATCATGAGGGGAAGGTAGCGCGGAATTCGGGGACGTGCTGGCGGCTTTCGGACATGTTCCTCCTCTCCGTCTCTTCTCCACGCTCGGGGAGAGGAGGTGGGACCCGCCTCCCTTCCTTGACCTTTCGGCCCCTTTGAGCGCATAAGCCGCCCCTTCCGGCGCCAACCTCGGTCAGCGCCCTCTACCGCCACGACCCCCAGGTCTTATCTGGGACGAGGGCGGCGAGGCCCCCCGTCCACGCAATCGTGCACGGGGGTCGACTGCGTTTGGGCTTTAGG